>JAISFP010000152.1 GCA_031263525.1 Deltaproteobacteria bacterium
TCGTGCCCAGCCTCCGGCTCGTGCCCAGCCTCCGGCTCCTGGCCAGCCTCCGGCTCCTGCTCAGTCTCCGGCTCCTGCTTTATCTCCATCTCCGGAATCGGCACTGGCATCGGCACCGTCTCCTTCGGACTGAAGGCCCAGCGCCCCGGCGGCTGCGGGGGTACCGGCGCTGGCGGGGGAGAGCCCCGGACGGAGCTTCGCGATTTCCGTTGCTATGTCCGCGCGGGCTTCGTCCGTGTCCGGGACTCCGGAAAGAAGGGCGGCGGCCTTTTCGTAGGCGTCCAGCGCCCCGCGCGGGTCGCCCGACGCCATCCGCATCCTGGCCTCGTAGCTCCTGGCGGAGCTGAGGAACATCGCCCTGGCACGGGGATCCTCCAGCGGCGGGTCGGTCGTCATGAGCTCCAGCTCGGCAAACAGCCTGGCCCAGTCGCGGGTCTCCTCAAGGAATTTCAGGCGCAGGCTCTGGTAGCGGAGGCGTTCGGGGGTTCCCGGCCCGGCGGCGGCGATGGCCCGGTCGATTTCCGCCTCGAACTCCGGGAGGGTCCCCAGGATCTTCCGGGCCCGGAGCTCCAGGCGCATTGCAGCGGGGGAGGGCGACGGCGCGGGCCTCGCGGCGTACTGGCCCTCCGCGTCGAAGAAGATCCTGGGCGACCTGGGGAACGGGGGCGGCTCCGAGGCCCTGCGGCCGCGCCGCCAGGAGCGGTCGGCGCGGACCAGATCGCCCAGCCGCGTCAGTTCCGAGGCCATGTCGGGGTGGGCCTCCGCTGCGGAGGAGGCGGCACGTACGGCGCGGTCGAAGGAGCGCCTGGCGTCGCCGGTCCTGCCCTGGTCGCGGAGCACCCGGGCCAGGTACCAGAACATGAAGGGGCTCTCGGGGTAGGCGTCCAGGGCCCCGCGCGAGAGCTTGCGCTCGAGGAGCGTGATGGTCGCAGTGAGCTCGATCTCCGCCTCCAGCGGGGGCTTCCCCTGCCTGAGGAGGGTGTCGGCCAGCGTCATGGACCTTATGATTATGAAGCTCACGTCCTGTGGGTCGAGCGCCTCCCGGGAGGCGGCAGCGGCCAGCGCCAGGCGGAGGAACTCCTCGGAGCCGGCAAGCTCGTCCTGCCGCGAGTTCTGCAGGGCTGCGTTCCGGAACACCTGGTGACGGCCGGGGGCGGACTGGGCCTCCGGCCAGTTCAGGAGATCTCCCGTCACGGCAAAGCCCCGGTCGAACTCCCCGTCCGAGACGAGCGCGTCTGCCAGGCTCACGCACAGGCTCCACAGGCTCTCGCGGGCCGGGGTGTCGCCGGGGTCCTGGCAGGGGGGGCCGTCGGCGCCGGGGGTAAGGGTCGCGGCCATGGCCTCCAGCAGGGCCGGACGGAGCGGCGAGCGTGGGTGCTCGCGGGAAAGCTCGTTCAGGACGGCGAGCATCTCGGGATAGTCGGCTTCGGAGAGGGCGGCCCGGCCTCCCCCGTCCTGCCCGGAAGTGCCCGGACCCGCGCGTCCGGCGGATTCAGGTGCGGCTTCTGACGCTCCGTCCGCCGGCCCGGTGGCTGCCGTGCCGTCCGCAGTACCGGCACCTGACAAGTCGCCCGCGTCGACGGACAGTGACCCGTCTGCGTCTCCCGTTCCCGGTGATCCGGGACGTGTTCCTGAAGTTCCCGTTCCGCCGCCATCCCCGTCCAGAGCGCCTGAAGTTCCCGTTCCGGCGGCTTCCCCGTCCCCGGCGGCGGATCCTGCGGTGCCGGCTTCTCCGTCACGGGCGTGGGCATCCGGGCCTTCGCCTTCGCCTTCACCTTCGCCTCCGGCCCTATCGTCCCGGGCGCCAGCAGTTCCCGCGGCTCCGGTACCGGCAGTTCCATCCCGTGACTCTGCGGCTCCGGCGCGACTGTCGCCTGCCCGCGCCGCCGCGAGCTGGGCACCGGCGGTGCCGTCCCGTGCCTGGCCAGGGGGCCTGCCGGGCCCGGCCAGCTCCGCGAGCTTCGGCGGCAGGAGATCGACTACGTCCTTTCCGGAGCCGCTCAGGCTGTAGGAGAGCGCCAGGATGTTCAGGGCGTCCGCGACGGCGTGGGCGGTCGCGGGGGGCCGTCCGTCGGCGAGCGCGGTCCTGACGGTGTTCTCCAGGATTGTCTCGGCCTCCGGGAAACGGTTCAGGCCTATCAGGAGCACGCCCAGGATGTTCCCCGCGCTGGCCGTCTCGCGGGACGCCGGGCCCAGCCGCGCCAGCCTCTCGGAGTAGGCGGCCTCGGCATGGGGGAGGGCGCCTTCCAGATCGGACAGGTTGAAGAGGGCCAGCGCCAGCCCCAGGCCCACTGACCCGGCCAGTTCCTTGTCCGCGAAGGGCGGGTCGGCAAGCTGCTGGAAATGTTCCCTGGCAAGCGAGAAGTTCGACTCCCTCAGGTTCGCGGCGGCCAGGAGCGCCAGGGTCTCGCGGGAGGGCCGGAGTGCATGGAGCCTCGCGAAGCTCTCCCTGGCGGCGGGGAAGTCGCCCCTCGCGAAGGAGGCGGCCCCCGCCTTCAGGAGCGCCGTCTCCTCAGTCATGTCCGGGGCTGGAAGGGTGAGCGAGGCCGGGGGCGGCGGCGCGGCGTTCTCCTCGGCCCGGACGTGGCGTAACAGGGCGCCAGTCAGGACCTGGAACGCCCTCTCCTTTTCCGCCCTGGGCTGGACGTGGAGGGTCTGGTACAGGTAATAGCCCAGGGGCAGGAGGACCAGCGCCAGGAGCGGTATCAGGAACCTCGGCCGTCTGAGGCCGGCAAGGAGCCCCGGGAGCTTCTTCCCTCCTCCGCCCTTCCCGCCGGGCCCGTCCGGAGGAGGGGCGAAACCCGGCGGGGCGCCGCCCTCGGGTGGGGCGTCGTCCCCGTCCCCGTCGAGTGGGCCGCGACCGCCGTCTCCTGAGAGGTCGGACCCGCCGTCAGGGCCGTCCCCCCAGTCCCGGTCGTCATGATCGTAGCGGTCATCGCGACCGTCAGGATCGTCCGGGTCGTAGGCAACTTCTCCGTCTTTCCGGTAGCGGTCCGGCATTTCGCCGCTGTCGTCCTGATAGGACCTGCCGTCCCGGTCGCCTTCCGGCCTACCGTCGAGGTCGCTGCGGAAGGATCTTCCGTCCCGGTCGCGGTCCGGCCTCTCGTCGCGGTCGTCGCGGAAGGATCTTCCGTCCCGGTCGCGGTCCGGCCTCTCGTCGAGGTCGTCACGGGTGGACCGTCCGTCCCGGTCGCGGTCCGGCCTTTCGTCCCGGTCGTCCCGGTCTCGGTCGGAATTTCGGGTGCGGTCGTCCCGGCCGTACATGTCGTCCTCGTCGTCCATTCCGTCCGTGCTCTCCCGTCCCGTCCCGGCACCGGAGGAACCGGGCTCCGGCTCGTGGTAGTTCGCAACCGGCCTGACCGGCGGCTCCGTCCTGGCATATCGGCCTCCCTCACCGGCATCCCGGTCTTCCGTCCCGGAGCCGGCCCCTGCAGACGTTACGGAGCCCGTAACTGAAGACGGGCGCGGGGGGCCTGCGACGGGAGGTGTCGGGAGCGGCCTGACGGGCCGGGAGCCGCCCCGTGACTTCGGGGAGCCGGACGGAGGGATCCCGTCAAGGGGATGGTCGAGGGCCGACCCCTCGCGGGCGGACGGCGGGCTCCCGTCCGGGGGATGGCCGAGGGCCGATCCCCCGCGGGCTGACGGCGGGCTCCCGTCCGGGGGATGGCCGAGGGCCGATCCCTCTCGGTCGGACGTAGGTGTCCCGTCCTGGGGACGCTCCGGGGACGGTCCACCGCGCTCGGGGGGCGGCGTCCCGTCCGCGGCTGCCACGGCGGCCGGGGGCCTGGGCCAGCTCTCGTCCACGGGCCGTTACCCCTCGCCCTGGGCGAGGAGCACGGAGGGCTCCGGGTTCACGAGGACGGTGTCCAGCTTGAAGCGCTCGTCGTCGCGGGCAGGCCAGTCAAGGCTGTAGTGGAGCCCGCGGCTCTCGTGGCGGGAGGCGGCCGAGCGGATTATGATCTCCGCCGTGGCGGCTATGTTGCGGACCTCTATGAGGTCAGCGTCCACCTCGAAGTGGCGGAAGAACTCCTCGATTTCGGCCTTGACGAGCATGATCCTCTTGGCGGCCATGTTGAGCCTCATGTCGGAGCGCACGAGGCCCACGTAGTTCCACATGAAGCGCCTGATCTCGTCCCAGGAGTGGGAGATCAGGACGGCCTCCGAGGGCGCGTGCCCCAGTCGGCCCGTGGGCCAGACGGACTCGGAGCAGGAGGGCTCGGGCGCATGGGCCGCGTCGTCCGAGGCGGCGTCAACCGCGCGGTCCGCCATGACAAGGGCCTCCAGGAGCGAGTTCGACGCCAGGCGGTTGGCGCCGTGCAGGCCGGTGCAGGCCACCTCGCCTATGGCGTAGAGGCCGGGGAGGCTCGTGCGGCTCCATGTGTCGACCAGGAGCCCCCCGCACTGGTAGTGGGCGGCGGGGACCACGGGGATGGGCTCGCGGGTGATATCTATGCCCAGTGAGAGGCAGGTCTCGAAGATCCTGGGGAAGCGGTTCCTCACGAAGGCCGGGTCCTTGGAGGTGATGTCCACGAACACGCAGGGGGCGCCGGACCGCTTCATCTCGGTGTCGATGGCAAGCGCCACCTCGTCGCGGCGGGCCAGGTCGCCGTCCGGGTGGTCCCGCATGACGTAGGCGCCCTCGCGGGTGACGAGCCGGCCCCCCTCCCCGCGCACGGCCTCGGAGATGAGGAAGTTCTTGCGCTGGGGATGGTACAGGCAGGTCGGGTGGAACTGGATGAACTCCATGTTGGCCGCCTTGGCCCCGGCCCTCCAGCCCATGGCGAGCCCGTCGCCCGTGGCTCCGTCGGGGTTGGTGGTGTACAGGTACACCTTCCCGCAGCCTCCGGTGGCGAGCACCACCGCCTTCGAGAAGAAGTCCGAGACCGTCCCGGTCTCGCGGTCCAGGACCCAGGCACCCACGCAGCGGACGGAGCCGTCCTCGGCGGTCTCGGTTATGAGGTCCAGCGCCAGGTGGTACTCGAAGACTGTTATGTTCGGGTGCGCCAGGGCCTTCTCGGCCAGCACCATCTGGACTGCGTGCCCGGTCATGTCCTTGGCATGAACTATCCTCCTGCGGGAGTGGCCTCCCTCGCGGCCCATCTCGGGGACGTGGGGGTCCGCCTCGGTCATCGAGAACGGCACGCCCATGTCCTCGAGCTCATTTATCATGCGGGGGCCCGCGTCCACCACTATCTCCACCGTGTCCATGTGCGAGAGTCCGCACCCGGACTTCAGGGTGTCCTCCACGTGGAGCTCCAGGAGGTCGTCCTCCCCCATGACTGCGGCGATGCCGCCCTGGGCGAGGTTGGTGTTGGTGTCGCAGGCCAGGCCCTTGGCCAGGATGTTGACGCGGCCCCGCTCAGCGGCCTTTAAAGCGAAGCTCAGGCCGGCGATGCCGGTCCCCATTACGAGGCAGTCGGAGCGGCGTGACGCCACGGTCGGCCCCCTTTCGGGCTGGCGGGGGCAGGGGGCCCCGCCTTGGATTGGCGGGAGGAGGGGAGCTCCCGCGTCAGATGTCGGCGCGGCGTGGTCCTCCGCCGCCGGGGTGAGGGAACCGGGACGTCCGGCGCTCAAGGCCGCGGGCCAGGACCGGAGGTCCGGGAGGCGGCGCGGCGCATGTCGGGCCGGGATGGGAAGGCTGGCGGGCAGCAGCCGAGGGGCGGAAGGCTCTCCGTGGCGGACGCGGTGGCGCGGGCCGCTGCGGGGGCCGGCGCCTTTGGCGGACACTGAGGCTGAAGCCAAGGCATAAGGCCGAGGCCTGAACCTCAGGCTCGTGACGGAGAAAGTTGCCGGGGCCCCTGAAGGCAGGGTATCTGCGGAAAAGTCCGGGGCAGAGGCCAGGGCAAGGGCTGAAGGCAAGGCTCAAGGACAAGGCCGGGCCTGAGGCCATGGCAGGGGCTGAGGTCCGGGTTCAGGGCAAAGGCCAGGTCTGAGGCCGGGGCAAGGTCTGAGGCCAGGACAAGGGCTGAAGGCCAGGGCTCAAGGAAAAGGCTCGGGCTGAGGTCAGGGTTCAAGGGAAAGGCCAGATCTGAGGCCATGGCAGGGGCCGAGGTCAGGGATCAGGGCAAAGCCAGGTCTGAGCCCATGACAAAGGCTGGGAGAGGCGGCGGAGCCCAGGCCGGACGGGGGGGAGCCCTACAGGGCCGGGATCAAGTGCTCGAGCAGGGCCTTCTGGACGTGGAGGCGGTTCTCCGCCTCGTCCCAGACGACTGAGGCCGGGCTCTCAATCACCTCGTCCGTCACCTCCTCGCCGGGGTGGGCGGGCAGGCAGTGGAGGAAGACGGCGCCGGGCTTGGCGAGCTTCATCAGCTCGGCATTGACCTGGTAGCCCTGGAAGTCCCGGAGCCTCTTCTCCCTCTCGGACTCGAAGCCCATGGAGGCGAAGACGTCGGTGGTCACGACGTCCGCGCCCCGGGCAGCCTCCTCCACCGTCTTGCAGGCTCTGACCCTGGGATTGTTCGCCGAGGCCCGGCTCAGGATTCCGCTGTCGGGGAAGTAGCCCTCCGGGCAGGCGAAGGCGAGGTGGAACCCGTACAGGTGCGCGGCCTGGAGCCAGGTGTTCAGCATGTTGCCGCCGTCCCCTATCCAGCAGACGGACATGTTGTCGAGGGCGCCCACGCCGCCCAGCCTCTCGGCGACGGTCATGAGGTCCCCCAGCACCTGGCAGGGGTGACTCTCGTCGGTGAGGGCGTTTATGACGGGCACGGAGGACCACCTGGCGAGCTCCACCAGCTCCTCCTCCTTGGTATGGCGGATGACTATCCCCGAGACGTAGCGCGAGAGCACCCTCGCGGTGTGGCTCAGGGGCTCGCCGCGGGTCCACTGGGAGTCGCCCATGTTGATGACTATGGCGTGCCCGCCCAGCTCCGTGATAGCGCTCTCGAAACTCACCCTGGTACGGGTGGAGTTCTTGGAGAACATCATGATGACGGGGCGCCCGCCCAGGTGGTCCGTGCGGTAGCAGCCGTGGGCCCTCCGGGCCTTCAGCTCGATGGCCCTTTCCAGGAGTCTCCTGTGCTCCGTCAAGTTCAGGTCCATGAAGGTGATGAAGTGTCTCGGCTCTGGCATGCCAGCCCTCCTTGGAATCATTGAGATTGTTTCGGATTTTCAGTTTCGGTTAGGGTTCTTTGAGATTCTGGCAGGTTCGCGATAGCCCCTGCCCCGGGAAGGTACGGACGGGGCCCGGAAAGCGCTTCCGGTCCTTGAAGGTCCGGAGGGGCTTGGAAAGCGGCCTTCCAAGTCAGCGGGGAGGTCCGAGGGAAGGTCCGGCAGTGTCCGGAAGGCGCCTTTCCCCGGCAGGAGGAAGGTCCGAGGGAAGGTCTGGCAGGGGGGGCCGGAAAGCGCCCTTGCCGGTCCGTGGGAAGGCCCGCTGGGGTCAGGAAAGCGCCCTTGCCGGTCCGTGGGAAGGCCCGCTGGGGTCCGGAAAGCGCCCTTCTCGGTCCGGGGGAAGGTCCGGCAGGGGCCCGGAAAACGCCCTTCTCGGTCCGGGGGAAGGTCCGGCAGGGGCCCGGAAAGCGCCCTTGCCGGTCCGGGGGAAGGTCCGGCAGGGGCCCGGAAAACGCCTTTCTCGTTCAGGTAGCTTCCTGCAGGGGCGAAAGCGGCCTTCGGGGAAGCGACCGGCAGGGAACCCGGCAGCTCCGCGCGGCGACGGACATGGCCGGACGCGGGAGCTGGGAAGCCGGGTGTGGCGTCAAGAAAGAGGCTGAGAAAATTTGAATGCAGGATGCCTTAAGATCCCCCGGAAGGGGGATCCGACCTGGCTTGGGACTTTACGCTGAAACTGACTGCCGGATTCTGTCAGGGGAGGGCCGGTCCGGGTCCGGCAGGGCCAGAAGCCTCGCCGTCCAGGATACATCACTTAGGCCCGGTCAGAAAGGGCCCCTGGCAGGAAGGGCCCGGGGCGCGGGATCCGCCGGAAAGGACCCGGGGCGAGAGGCGTTCATGACGGTGAAGGGAGGCCGGAGGCGGCGGCACCGGGGGGCCGGGAGAAAGGAGCGGTCCGGGAGGGACAGGGGAGCCGGCCCTGACATCACGGGCGGCGGTTAAGGTTTTAGTCTGGTCCGGCCAGCGGGCCGGGTTCCCGGCGGGACCGGGCAGCTGTCCGGGTTCCAGGCGGGTCCGGGCTGAGTGCCGGGGTCCAGGCGGGACCGGGCAGCTGTTCGGGTTCCAGGCAGGTCCGGGCAGCTGTCCGGGTTCCAGGCAGGTCCGGGCTGAGAGCCGGGTTTCAGGCGGGTCCGGGCTGAGAGCCGGGTTTCAGGCGGGTCTGGGTTGAGTGCCGGGTTCCAGGCGGGTCCGGGCAGCGGGCCGGGTTCTCGGCAGTTCCGGGCAGCTGTTCGGGTTCCAGGCGGGTCCGGGCAGCTGTTCGGGTTCCAGGCGGGTCCGGATAGCTGTTCGGGTTCCAGGCAGGTCCGGGCTGAGTGCCGGGTTTCTGGCGGGTCTGGGTTGAATGCCGGGTTCCCGGCGGGTCCGGGCAGCTGTCCGGGTTCTCGGCAGTTCAGGGCAGCTGTCCGGGTTCCACGCGGGTCTGGGTTAAGTGCCGGGTTCCCGGCGGGTCCGGGCAGCGGGCCGGGTTCCAGGCGGGTCCGGGCAACGGGCCGGGTTCCCGGCGGGTCCGGGCAGCGGGCCGGGTTCTCGGCAGTTCCGGGCAGCTGTCCGGGTTCCAGGCGTGTCCGGGCAACCCGCCGTTTCAGGGCCGGGCAGTTCAGGGCGCGGGGTCCGCTGACCCGCAGGTCCTGGCGGCGGGGAGGCCTTACGGCGGCTGCGGGGCGGGGCTACTCCGCCGGCCTCTCCTCCGCCAGGCTCTCGGCAAGGGCGGCGCAGAGCAGGTCTATCTCGGCGGGGGTGACGACGAGCGGGGGCACGAAGCGGAGCACCGTGCCGGCGGTGGCGTTCGCGATGAAGCCCCTGGCCAGGAGCTTCTGGACCACGGGGCCTGCGGGCACCTTCAGCTTCAGCCCCAGCATGAGCCCCAGGCCCCTCGCCTCCTGGACCGCCCCCGGGAGGGAGGCCGCGAGGGAGTTCAGCCTGCCGAGGAAGTAGCGGCCGGTCTCAGCGACTCGGGTCAGGAAGTCCTTGTCCAGGAGCCGGGAGGTCAGCTCCAGCGCGACGGCCATGGCGAGCGGGGCGCCTCCCACGGTGGTGGAGTGGCTGCCGGGCCCCAGGGCCTGGCCGGCCTCCTCGGTGGAGAGCGTGGCGGCCACGGGGTACCCGGAGCCCAGGGCCTTCCCGAGGGTCATGATGTCGGGGGTGACGCCGAAGTGGCGGAAGGCGAAGTCCGCGCCCGTCCGGCCCAGGCCCGTCTGGACCTCGTCAAGGACGAGGAGCGCGCCCCGCGAGCGGGCGATCTCCGCGGCCTTCGGGAGGTAGCCGTCGGGAGCGGGCTCCACGCCCCCCTCGCCCTGGATGGGCTCCAGGAAGACGCAGCACACGCTATCGTCCACGGCGCGGTCCAGCTCCTCCAGGTCGCCGAAGGGCACGAAGCTCACGCCGGGAAGGAGGGGGTGGAAGCCGTCGTGAAGCGACTGCTGGCCCGTGATGGAGATGGCCCCCATGGTGCGCCCGTGGAAGGAGTTCTTGGCGCTCACGATACGGAAGCGCTTGCCCCCGGAGCGCTCGGAGCCGTATTTCCGGGCCATCTTCAGGGCCGCCTCGTTGGCCTCCGCCCCCGAGTTGCAGAAGAATGCCCGGTCCAGGCCGGACTGGCGGGTGAGGAGCTCGGCCAGCCTCGCCATGGGCTCGTTGTAGAAGAGGTTCGAGACGTGTACCAGGGTGCGGGCCTGGCGCTCCAGGGTCTCGGCCATGAAGTCGGGGGCGTGCCCGAAGGCGCAGGTGGCGATGCCGGCTATGAAGTCCAGATACTCCTTCCCCTCGGCGTCCCAGACCTTGAGCCCCTTGCCCCTGACCAGGGCGAGCGGGATGCGTCCGACGTTCTTGAGAAGGTGGCTGTCGCACAGGGAGATTATCTCCCCTGTCGACAGCGGCCCGGGACCCGGGATGCCCGCGGCGCTCATCGATGTCCTCCAGTAGCGGCAGTGGCCTGCCGGATGCGGGGGCCGCAGCCGCCGTGCGGGGCGGGCTTCCGGGCCCCCGGGTGCGGGGGGTGCCTGTCGCGGGCGGCCATGCCCTGGCGAGGCGGCGGCCGGCGAGAGAGAAAGAAGCAAATTCTAGCAGAGCGCCGGCGGGCTGTCGAGAGGGAAGCCGGCCGGCAGAATGCGCTAAATCATTATGAGTTGCGGCTGCCGCCCGGCCGGCCAGCCGGAGCTCTACCGGAGCGTTTCCGGCCGGACAACCTGAAGCAACGAACTTCGTCCTGCCTTAGAGCTGCCGGCCCGCGTTGCGGCTTGACAGGCAAATAGCGCGTCCGCCAGCAGCCGCCGCAACACCAGGCATGGCCGTTATCGACCTCCACATGCGGCTTGACATGCTCTCCGGAGCGGGCTTCTGGGGATTCCCGAACTGGCCCGGCGCTTTCAGCCAGGTTCCTTCCAGCAGGTTCCAGGCCGGCATTCCCGCGGGGTCTGGACGGGTAACCTCCAGGCACAGCGCTGCTCGCCGAGGGATTGAGAAGTTTTTCCTCGAAGACGATTGCGAACTGCGCTATCGAACACTGAATGCAGAATTATCTAACGCATTTGGAAAATATTTGCAAGTATAGGAGAAAAATTATTAATATTGGGTGCAACAGCATGGCAATAGCCATAAGAAAAGGAAAATTGACTTGAGATCAAGTTTCAATTGCAGGCATCGTTCCCTGCGTGGGACTGATTTCGTTCCAGGAAGCTGTCTGTCTGCTGTCATCTTTCCATACAACATCGGCGAAACGGACCATCACTTTCGAAGTGCCGTATACCGCAACTGCGGCGGCATAGATCTTTCTGTTATATCTAAGTACTGGCAACAAGTAGTTCTTTTCGGCAATCTGATCAAAAGCTTTTTTGATTAGAGTCTCCAAAATTTTATTTTCATTTTCAGTTAATAATCCAAGCGTTAAGACCCGCGAATCACCATGCTGGGATACCGGTTTGACGGTTCGAGCCTCAGCATTGCTGATTTGTGAAGAAAGCGAGCCTGAAGCGGAAGAAGCGGAAGAAAAAGAGGAACCAGAGGGTGCAACTGATGCTGGGGCATCGTCTGTCGTTTTGTCATCAGATGAGATAATTCCAGGGGAATGTTTAACTTCTATTCCCATCAGGCTTCCGTCGGGAAGTTCGATTATTATATCAGCTCTTCCCTTGTCCGAGGTAACTTCGGTATTAATAAATTTGTCACCATATATCAAAAGGCAAAACAGCATAACATGGAAAATGTTTTCACCTTCACCATGGTATAATTGCTTGTTGATGCCTGAGAAAATGGAAGACAGGTATTTTTCAGCTTCAATTATATTGAGTGATTGAAATGCGGAGAGAACATAATTTTGAGAATCATTTAAGTACTGGACTGGGTTAGAAATGTTTGGAGGAACTAAAAACTTATGAGCTATTTCTTTACTGATTGCTCCTAAGATTTCGAGGTTTGGAATTTTAAGGTGATTGACCCTATTTTTTCCTTTGCCAACAACATGGTCAATGGTCAGATATCCTGCTTGAAAAAGGAAAGATTCACTTTGAAGATTATTGATATCCATAACCTCGATAGGACCGGTAATAGAAGGATCTTTTCCAAATATCGTGAACAAATCTTTAGTTTTTCCAGATAGAAGATATGTAAACAACGGTATTCCAGAATTATACCAAAAAGAGTCTAACTCTTTGTTTTCAAGAAACCATTTGATTGAAAACGGATTTAACACTGTTTTATCGCCGTCCCAGCTGTAGCCGTCATACCAATCCAGGATAACTTTCATGAGCATCTTAAGGGTTGCTTCTGGCGGAAGATCTCCACTGGAAATTAATTCAGGAATTGCATCCTCAAGATTTGATTTGTAGTAATCAACAATTTCATTTTTGGTAAATCCGCAGATCTCAGAAAATGTACTGTCAAGAGTTAAATCAATTACGTTGTTCAAGGATGAAAATAAGGAGACCTGTTGAAATTTGGTAACCCCTGTTATAAAAGTAAATTTTAGATGTTTGTAGGAACCCTTGACTGCTGAATAAAAATTGCGGAGTTTGAGGCGAATTAATTCGCATTGAGCAGAATCATTAATTTTGTCAAGTAGAGGAAAATCATATTCGTCAATAAGGAGAACGACATTTTCACGTGGTTCATGAAAAGTTCCGGTATTTTCGGTAAGAGAGTCTGCATGTTTAACAGAGAGCTTATAGATCAAGCTTGAAAGATCTGTCATTGGATCTAAGAGGCCAAT
>JAISFP010000155.1 GCA_031263525.1 Deltaproteobacteria bacterium
TAAAAGCCATTTGCCCCCATATGAAGTTTCAATAGTTGACTCTTCAACTTCAATGGTTCCTCATCATAGCTTTCTTCCCCCGAAATAGGTCCTCAATACTGGGGTACCTGAATGGTTACCAAAATGTTTTGAACCTTTTTCATCAAACATACTTCTTGTCGACTGGCCTTAACATCCGAACATGTTGCCCAAACAACATCCGAACATGTTGCCCAAACAATATCCAAGCATGTTGCCCAAACAACGTTCAAACCTGTTGCCTAAACCATCTCAACAATTTATTTAATTCTATGTCCTGAACCTGCACATCGAATTTCAAAAATTAAAACTCGGGAATGCCATGATTTTAAATTTTGAAATTATGGTTTAATGCATTGACAGTTTCCATTTTGCCAAAACTTTTTGAGAAACATCAAAGCATTCTGCGGGTCCTCACGGCTTTTTGCCGTCCACATATTATGCTTTGCCGGTCCCTCTTGACA
The DNA here is from genome assembly GCA_031263525.1 of Deltaproteobacteria bacterium. Lineage (GTDB taxonomy): Bacteria > Desulfobacterota > Desulfarculia > Adiutricales > Adiutricaceae > JAIRZX01. The sequence goes on from JAISFP010000155.1 coordinate 483, forward strand.
TCCCGCTGGACGCTACGGCATTTCGCTGGACATCGCGCCATCTCGATAGACGTAATGGGCTATCCCGCAGGCATCACATTGCCTCTTCTCCTCGCGCGGCCTAGTCCAGCCCGAAGATCCTCCTCACCATGCCCAGGTTGAACTCCGCGCGCCAGTGGCGGTGACAGGACTTGGTGAACATGAGGGGGTGATGGAGGAGCCTCCTCACCAGGGCACGGGTCATGGCGTCCAGGGCCTGGATCTCCTTCTCGCTGAAGTCGTTGCGGGAGACCGTGCGCTGCAACTCCACCCGCCTGGCCTTCTCGGCCTGGAAGGTGAGATCCTTGATGGTGGGGCGGGTGGCCAGCGACGAGGTCCACTCCTTGAACTTGGAGACCTCCTCGCGGATTATCACGTCCGCCCGCAGGGCCTCGGAACGCCTGCGCTCCAGGCTCTCCTCAGCCTCGGCGGAGAAGGCGTCGACGTTCCGCAGGGTGACGCCCTCCATCTCGCCCACGGAGCCGTCCACGTTGCGGGGCATGCCCAGATCGAAGATCCACCAGGGCCTGCCCTCCCTGCGGGCGTGGATGGGGGCTATCTCGTCGCGGATGAGGACCCTGGCACCGCCGCCGGCAGCGGTGAAGATGATGTCGCTCTCGAGCAGGGCCTCCCCCAGCTGGGGGATGGTGCGCACCTCGGCCCCGTAGCGGGAGGCCAGCTGCTGGGCCCGGCCCAGCGACCTGGAGAGTATGGTGAGCGAGACGACACCGTGGGTCTTCAGGTGCGAGGCCAGAAGCGAGGCCATCTCGCCGGCGCCCACGACCAGGGCGCTCATGGAGGCCATGTCGTGGTCCCCCAGTTCCTCCTGGCATGAGTTTATGGCGGCGGACGCCACCGACACCCTGCCGGAGGCCACCCCGGTCTCGGTCCTGATGCGCTTGGCGGTGTGGAAGCTCTTGTGGAAGAGGCGGCTTATCATGGGCCCCACGGTCCTGAAGAGCGTGGCCTCCCTGAATGCCTCCTTCACCTGGCCCAGGATCTGGGCCTCGCCCACCACCCTGCTGTCCAGGCCGGAGGCGACCCTGAAGAGGTACTCGACGGCCTCCTCGCCCGTGTAGAAGTGGACGGTGGGCAGGAGCTCCTCGGGCTCCAGGCCCGAGAAGAAGCACATCCTCTCCTCTATCCTCTCCCGCGCGTTCTTCAGATCCTTGGCCGTGCCCACCACCTCCAGGCGGTTGCAGGTGGAGACCAGCAGGGCCTCGTCCAGGACCCCGGCGGTCTGGAAGCGGAACATGGCCTCCGTGGTGAAGGCGCCGGATCCCTGGAGCCTCTCCCTTATCTCCACCCCGGCGTCGCGGTGGGCCACGCCAAGGACGAATATCTCGGTGGAGGCCATTCAGCCCCCCTTCCCGACCGGGACGCTGCCGGCGGACCCGCCGCCCGGCGCTGCCGACCCCGGGGTTCCGGCCCGGTCAAGCAAGGTCGTCACCTCGGCAGTCCCGGAGGTTCCGACACCTGCCCCGTAACGCAAGGGCTCCCCGGCGGTCCCGGCACCGGCCCCTTCAAGCGAGGTCGTCACCCCGGCAGTCACGGAGGTTCCGGACCCGGCCCCGTCAAGCGAGGACACCCCGGCAGTCACGGAGGGTCCGGACCCGGCCCCGTCAAGCGAGGTCACCCCGGCAGTCACGGAGGTTCCGGACCCGGCCCCGTCAAGCGAGGACACCCCGGCAGTCACGGAGGTTCCGGACCCGGCCCCGTCAAGAGAGGTCACCCCGGCAGTCACGGAGGTTCCGGACCCGGCCCCGTCAAGAGAGGTCACCCAGGCAGTCCCGGACCCGTTGCCCGACGATCCGCTCGCCGCGACGGCTGCCCCGGCGCAGGAACGGGCTCCGTCGACTGGCGTTCCCGTAACGCCGGCCCTGCCGGCGGACGCGTCCCGGCAGGAGGGCGCATGGGTCTCGGCGCCGCAGTCGGTTAAGGTCTCGCCGGGCCAGGCAAGATCCTCGGGAATCTCGAAGGGGGCGGCGAGCCTCCCCATGAGGCTCAGGGCCTCGGCGCGGAGGCCCAGGACAATCAGGCCGGGCAGCTCCCCGTCCTCGGCAAGGCGCTTCAGTATCCCCCGGATCTCCTGGCGGGGGAGCCCGCTCGCCAGGACCATGGGCCTCAGCCTGCCCAGGAGATCCACGTAGCCGCCCCAGCCGCGGAAGGACTCGCGGAGGCGGGCGGCTATGGCGGCTGACAGGGCGGGGAAGGCCCCCCCCGTGGACACGGACACGTTCAGCGCCCCGTCCTCGACAGCCGCAGGAAGCGTGAAGGTCCCCAGGGCGGGGTCGTCGGCCGAGTTCAGGAGCACCCTGCCCTCGCGGGCGGCCATGAGCACCTCGGGGGGCACGGGGACGCCGGCCGCCGCCATGACCACCCTGCATCCGTCCAGGAACTCGGGCGCGAAGCCCTCGTGGAGCTCTATCTCGCCGGAGTCCCTCAGGTCCAGGAGCTCGCTGGAGGGGGATGGCTCGACCACGACGATCCTGGCCCCCGTGCCCAGCAGGCGGGCGAGCTTCCTGCGGCCCACCCGGCCGCAGCCGATGACCAGCGCCGAGGCGCCTCTCAGATCCAGGTTTACCGTGAGACTTCGCAAGGGGGGGGACCTTCCCGGACCAGAGGCGGACGGCGGCCACGGGCCTGGACAAACTTAAGAAACTGGCGGAGGGGAGGGATTCGAAGCTGTCTGTAAACTCAGCATCAATCCAGGGGTTAATCAACCCGCCTCAAAAAAGGTATACCATTCGTATACCGGCGTTCCCGAAAAGGGAGAACTTGTGAAGAGCCAAGATACCATGTTCGCCCGCCGACGGAAAGTCCAGTTGGCGCCTCACGGCCCCGCGAAGAACTCCCTCAGCCGGGCCTTGTCCAGGTTCGA
>JAISFP010000017.1 GCA_031263525.1 Deltaproteobacteria bacterium
GGGCGGCCCGCGGGCCCGGCGGGTTCCGGCACGGCACGGCCGCGGCCCTCCCCCGAGGCGCCGCGGCCGGGCGTCCCGGCCGGGAGGCCCGCCGCCTTCCGGCCAGGCCGACCGTCCCCCCTGCGGCGCGGCCCGCCGCCCGCAGGGCCTGCCGTACCCCCCGGCAGGGCGGCCGGCCGCCTTCCGGCTCAGCCGTCCAGCCCCCCCTGTTGCGCGGCCTTCCGCCCTCAGAGCCGCTCATTTCCCCGTGCAGGGCGGCCCGTCGTCCGCGGGGCCGGTCATTTCCCCGTGCAGGGCGGCCCGCCGCCCGCGTGGCCTGTCATTTCCCTGTGCAGGGCGGCACGCCGCCCGCGTGGCCTGTCAATTCCCTGTGCAGGGCGGCCCGCCGCCCGCGTGGCCTGTCAATTCCCTGTGCAGGGCGGCATGTCGCCCGCGTGGCCTGTCATTTCCCTGTGCAGGGCGGCACGTAGCCCGCGGGGCCGGTCATTCCCCCCTGCAGGGCGGCACGTCGCCCGCGGGGCCGGTCATTCCCCTGTGCAGGGCGGCACGTCGCCAGCGGGACCGGTCATTTCCCCCTGCAGGGCGGCACGTCGCCCGCAGGGCCGGTCATATCCCTGTGCAGGACGGCCTGCCGCCCGCCGGGCCAGCCATCCCCCCCGGACCGTTCCGCGGCCTCGGGGCATTCCCCCCGCGCGGCAATCCGCGCGGGCGCCAGGAGACACCGCATGTCCCTCAAGACCTTGTTCGGCATCCTTGCCATGTTCGCCGCGCTGGCGCTCGTCCAGACCGCGGCGGCCCAGGACGGTCCCGCCGACCCGAACGCGCCCGCCATGCGCGGCAGCGACGAGGTCGGGAAGCCCGGCGCGGCCACGCCCGACTCCGGGGCCCTGGACCGCCTGGCCGTGGGCGTCCGGCTGGCCGCCATCGGCCGCGAGACCAAGTCGCCCTACGCGCTCGCCGCCGCGGCGGAGATCCTCTCGACCGTGGGCGCCACCGACGCCGACCGCAAGAAGGAGAAGACCGAGGGCGGCGAGGCGCCCGCGGCGGGCGCCCAGCCCACCGCCGAGCCCGTGACCGACGCCAAGGCCCTCTTCGCCGAGGCCGCGGCGCTCGCGAACGCCGCCTCGAACGCGCCGCTCGCGGCCCAGATCGAGCAGACCGCCGCCGCCGCCGGCAGCAGGGGCACCGTCGTCAGCTACGCCAGGCACAGCGACAGGGTCAACCCCTACGCGACCGACGTCTACAGGGTCCGCTACCGCGGCAACGAGACGGCCAGGGCCGTGGTCGAGGCCAGCTACGGATACGACATCGACCTGTACGTCTACAGCAACAACGGCAACCTGGTCGTCTTCGACAACGATCTGACCAACATAGGCATCTGCTACTGGACGCCTGCCAGGACCAGCGACTACTTCCTGAACGTCAAGAACACCACGTCCAGCTACGTGAGCTACGTGATCTCCACCGACTAGCCCCCGGCTGGCCCTGACGGGCGCGCGTCCTGCCCGCCGGCACCCGCCGGCGGGCCGGGGCGGCCGCGCGCCTCTGCGGTGCCAGGACCGGGCGCTCCCCGTGATGCCATATCCGGCCTTGCGCAGCGCATGTGCGGGGTGCCAGATCGCGCATGTCATTCGAAAATGTGTACTAATATCCATATATGTCGACTGGTATTCTCCTTATTGCCTAAAAACGCGTCTTTAGCATCTCTTGTAGCCTCTTGAATTGATTTTAAATTAAATTTTACTGGCATGTGTGCGTCAAGTCAGCTCCAAGCGAGACTTGATGCTGATTTGCAAGATAAATATCCTGCTTATGGCTCAACTGCATACTGAACGTCACGAAATATCCAATATTTATGGCAGGATCGCGGATGTTCTGCCTGGCACGTACCGGACTGCCGGCTTGCCGCACGGAACCCGGCCTTCCCGTCCGCAGTTTCTGCGGGCCTCCCCGTCCCCCGCCTTTCCGTGCCTCCCCGTCCCCCGCCGGCCGGTTCCGGCAAGCCTGTTTCCGGTCCGGAACCAGGAATTCCCGGGCGCCGTTTCCGCGGGCCTTGCTGAGCCCGCCTTTCCGAGCCTCCGTGTCTCGCCGGCCGGTTCCGGCAGGCCTGTTTCCGGCCCGGAACCCGGACTTCCCGGACGCCGTTTCTGCAGGCCTTGCGCGGCACGGCTTTCCGGGCTATCATGTGCTCATGAGCGTTCCTTTCCGGCTCGGCCGCCGCCCGGAACCAGCCTTCCAGGCACGGGACGCCGCAGGGCTCGCGCCGCCCTGCCTTCCGGGCTACCCTGTACGCCAGAGCCCAGATATTCGCCTTCGTGTGCCGGCCCCCCTCCCGGGACCGCGCCTTTCCGGTCGCCGGTTCCGCAGGCCTTGCGCGGCCCGGCTTTCCGGGCTATCCTGTTCCATCGGCCCGTTTTCGCGCCGGCTCCCGTCCCCGACGGCGACTCCGCCGTCCAGGCATCCGCCGTGCGCGGCACCCCGCACCCGGAGACTCCGTGGCTTCCTGGACCCTCACGCTGGCTTTCGCGCTCCTCGCAGCGGCGGCGCCTGGCCTTTCCCAGGGGGAGTCGCCGGCCCCCCCGGCGGCTTCGGGCGGGGGGAGCCCCGCGTTCCCGCCCAAGCCGGCCTGGTCCGAGGATTCCGACGCCGTGGCCCGCCTGGCCCTTGCTGCCGGTGCCGCGTCCGTTGCCCGGAGTGACCGTTCCCCGGTGGTGCTGGCTTCCGCGGCCGAGCTGTTCGCGTCCGTGAACGTCCGTCCCCTGGGGATTGCCCCTCGGTCCCAGTCCGAGGCAGGACCCGTGTCCCGGCCCGGGGCAGGCCCCGGCGCCAGCACCGGCGCGTTGCCGGAGCCCGGAAGGGACGCGGGGGGAGCCCCTGCCGCCTCTCCCGGCGGGGAAGGTCTCTCCGCGGAAGGTGCCGTGCGCGTGCCGGCCCCGCCGGACGATCCGGCCGCCCTTTTCGCCGAGGCCGCGTCAATGGCCAGGGCCGCCTCTGACGAGGGACTGGCCGAGGCCATCGACGGATACGCCTCGCCTGACGTGACGCGCAGGCCCAAGCGGGGCTACGGCGGCCGCTACGACGGCACAGTGGAGCCCAGGTCGTCCCACGTCTTCACCATACCCTACGAGGCGTCCTCCCTGGCCAGGGTGTCGCTCAGCTCCTCCGTCGGGCAGGGCCTCGAGCTCACGGTCCGGGCCGCGTCGGACAGCGAGGCGGGGTGCAGCCGGGGCGCGGGGGGCGAGGAGGGGACCCTGGTCTGCACGTGGGTCCCGGCGTCCGAAGGGGACTACCTTGTCAGGGTCCGGAACACTACGGACGTCTATGTGGGCTACGTGGTCTACACCAACTGACCCCCGGCCCCGCAGTGTCCCAGGCCCGGTCGCCGCGGGGCATGCCGGGCCCGCCATCCCCGCCGCAAGTACAGGTCGCCCCGGGGCGGGCCGCCTCCCCGCCGTTCCGCTCGCGGCCCCCGGCCCGCGACGCCTTCAGGCCGGACGGCCTCGTGATTTCCGGTCCCCCCGGCCCCCGGCGCCGCCAGGCCGGAAGGCCTCGTGATTTCCGGTCCCGCCGGCCCCCGGCCCCCGGCCCGCGACCCCGCCAGGCCGGACGGCCTCAAGATTTCCGGGCCCGCCGTCCACGGGCCTTCCGGCCTTCCGGCCTTCCGACATTCCGACACCTGACCGGCTGGCCCCTGGCCTTCCGGCATTCCCAACCTCGCTCCCCCGAGGGGTCCCCATGCGAATACGGCCCCCCCACACATCCCGCCTCGCGGCGGCCGCTCTCCTGTGCGCGTTCCTGTCCTGCGGGATCGACCGTCCCGCCACGGCCGTGGCCCAGCCCCTGCCGGGCGAGGGCGGACGCTACGACACCACCCTGACCCCGGGCGCGTCCCACACGTATTTCGTCCGCTACCGCGGCGGGCGGCTGGCCACGGTCACCCTCGCGGCCGGGGAGAGAAGCGGGCTGGAGCTGAAGGTCCGCGACTCCACCGACAGGGAGATCCCCTGCCGCGGGGAACGTGACAGCGCGAACGGGTTCATGACCTGCGCCTGGGTCCCGGAGAACACCGGGAGCTTCAAGATAAGGGTCTGGAACGGGACGGACGCCTACGTGGGGTACGCGATCTTCACCAACTGACCCGCGCCTCCGGGAGTGCCCGGCCATTCCGGCACCTGGCCACGCCCGGGCAGCGTCGCGGCCGGGGTCCGGAAGGCCGTGAGGCGGCCCCGTCAGCTTCCGGAAGGTTCTGAAAGGCGTCGCCGGCCTCCCGGAAGGCCGTTAAAAGGGCACTGTCAACTTCTGGACAGTTGCCAGGGGTGCCGTCTGCCTGCGGAAGGCCATGATGCGGTGCCGTCTTCCTCCGGAAGGCAATGATACGTGTGCCGTCTGCCTGCGGAAGTCCATGATGCGGTGCCGTCCGCCTGCGGGAGGCAATGGTGCGGGTGCCGTCTGCCTGCGGAAGTCCATGACGCGGTGCCGTCCGCCTGCGGGAGGCCGCGCGAGGCATCGCCAGTTTCAGGAAGGCCCGGGATGTCTCGGGATGTCTCCAGATATCTCGATAGACCCTGACTGGTGGATGCGGACGTATCCGTTCACGGGTAGGTCGCCCGGCCATGGAGGTAGCCTGTCATTGAGCTGGAAGAAGGCCGCTCTGACTCTGGAGGATGGCCAATCCTTGCCAGGGGGGAAAGCCGTTCAGCTCCAGGAATTAGGTTGATCTGGGTCCTGCTGT
>JAISFP010000209.1 GCA_031263525.1 Deltaproteobacteria bacterium
ATGGGCCACATCCGAGCAAGCTCAAGACTGGGGCCGGAGCCCGCCACCCATGGTGCATGGGCCACATCCGAGCAAGCTCAAGACAGGGGCCGGAGCCCGCAACCCATGGTGCATGGGCCACATCCGAGCAAGCTCAAGACTGGGGCCGGAGCCCGCCACCCATGGTGCATGGGCCACATCCGAGCAAGCTCAAGACAGGGGCTGGAGTCCGCCACACGGGGTGCATGGGCCACATCAGAGCAAATGGAAGACATGGGCCGGAGTCCGCCATCCGGTGCATGGGCCACATCCGAGCAAGCTCAAGACAGGGACTGGAGTCCGTCACCCGGGGGCATGGGCCACATCAGAGCAAGCGGAAGACATGGGCCGGAGTCCGCCATCCGGTGCAAGGGCCACATCCGAGCAAGCGGAAGACATGGGCCGGAGTCAGCCACACCGGTGCATGGGCCAAATCCGAGCAAGCGGAAGACATGGGCCGGAGTCCGCCACTCGGGGTGCATGGGCCACATCCGAGCAAGCTCAAGACAGGGGCTGGAGTCCGCCATCCGGTGCATGGGCCAAATCCGAGCAAGCGGAAGACATGGGCCGGAGTCAGCCACACCGGTGCATGGGCCACATCCGAGCAAGCTCAAGACAGGGGCTGGAGTCCGTCACCCGGGGGCATGGGCCACATCCGAGCAAATGGAAGACATGAGCCGGAGTCCGCCATCCGGTACATGGCCAAATCCGAGCAAGCGGAAGACATGGGCCGGAGTCCGCCACTCGGGCTGCATGGGCCACATCCGAGCAAGCTCAAGACAGGGGCTGGAGTCCGCCATCCGGTGCATGGGCCAAATCCGAGCAAGCGGTAGACATGGGCCGGAGTCAGCCACTCGGGTTGCATGGGCCACATCCGAGCAAGCTCAAGACAGGGGCTGGAGTCCGTCACCCGGGGGGGGTATGGGTCACATCCGAGCAAGCGGAAGACATGGGCCGGAGTCCGTCACCCGGAGGGCATGGGGCACATCCGAGCAAGCAGAATCAACGTGGCGGAGTCCGTCAGGCGGGGCCATTGGCCAAAACCGAGCAAGCGGAATCCACGTGTATCTGTTCACGAGGTCGCCCTGGCCAGGGAGCCTGTCCCGTACCGGCAGGAAAGCCGCTCTATGCTAAGAGGAATGGCGTTCTGGACCAGGAATGAGGATGATCTGGGTCCTGCAGCTGTTTCGCCTGCTTACGTCTGTGAACAGATATTACCCCGGAAATTAAATCTGGCCATCATGTATCATTTTCATGGCAAGATTTTGAAAGGGAAAGGACAGGAGCGGGTAGAGCTTGGGGTCAGGGTTGAGTCAGGCAGGAGCGAGAGGCGAGATGGGTTTGGGGCGGGCTTGAGGCAGGCAGGGGCAAGGGGCGAGAGGGCTTTGGGCAGGGGCGAGTACTGGATGTGTGAGAGCTTTGGGGGAAGGGTTAGGGCCGGAGGGGGAGAGCAGGGCCAGTTTCACGGCCTAGCTCAAAGTGAAGAGGTACCCGAGGGCCAGATTTTATTTCCGGGGAGATACAAACGTATTTAGTGTGCTAAAAAATTTTTTTGTTATTTTTTTAATTATTATACCGGCCAGACGACAAATTTCCAGCGTTTAACATTTACAAACCATGCCTCGCATTTAATTTTTATTTTTTTTACAATTATCATAACGACATCATGTTACACCTAAAGTCGTCTTAGAAATTTTTGTGACATAATTAATTAAGCAATTTCTATGCCAAAACACGGCAAAGTCAGCATGATAAAAGCAATTATAATGACAAAATTATGAGGCAATTTCTATGCCATTAGAATGGCACAGCTTTTGCCTATAAGTATTGTTTATGCCATAATAGCGAAGAGATTTCTTACGCCAGCAAAACGGCATAATTATTACATTGCGAGCATCCTTTATGCCATTTATTATAAGCGATTATAATGCAAAAAAACTGGCTAGCTTAATGAGTTATAAGCAATTATCGCGCCAAAACTATCAAGTCTCTGTTACTCTAACGATACGACACGATTATTGCTATGTTGTACTTCTTGGACATATTTGATTAAGATGCTCAGTCAAACGTTTTATTTCTAAACCAGAAAGGAGGTCCCAATATCGCCTGAGCGGCTTTCATAAATTTTAACCCTGTTTTTCTACATATTACCCGTTTAATCAAATGTCGGAATTTGGCTATCAGTCCAGGGGGGGAAATGTCAGACAAACATCCAATCATGGTATCTATTCGTTATGATTCGCTACTAAATTATGGAAGAAGATTCCGACATTTCATTAAACGGGTAATATTACCCGTTTAATCAAATGTCGGAATTTGGCTAACAGCCCAGGGGTGGAAAGGTCGGTCAAACCCCCAGTCCTGGCATCTACTCACTATGATTCGTTACTAAAGTTTGGAAGAAGATTCCAACATTTGATTAAACGGATAATATTACGGCTCGGGTTTCGAGTATTTTAAGCTAAATTTACTCCAGACAATGGGGAGAGCTTCACTATTCAGGGTCTCACATCAATCAGACTATCTCTCTAACCAGTCTCTAAAGAAGACAGCCATGGAGAGGAGTAAAGTGACCTCCATCAACCCCAAAACCGCCGTTCCAAAGAAAAATTTACAGCCAGTCAAAGACTACAGGCCAAAGGCAAAGAAGGCCCGCGGGGAAAAGAAAAGGTTAGGGTGGCGGCAAGAGCGCTGAAACGAGGCGGCGAATCGTGCAAAACAACGTTGAGTTTTCCCTTTTTTGGTGATTTCAATTTTTAGCTGACAAATTGCCAGCCATAAGCTTGAAGTTATAACACTATATTGTTATGACAAATTACTTTACTAAATTACTTTATCTTTTTCCTTTTTTCAACAAGCTGAGTCTCGGTCTGAAAGAAGTGGGGCTAAATCATCTCCTTCACTGTGAAGAATATAATTGACTCCACCTGCTGGAAATGATAAAATCAGTTTATCAGATGAGTCGTCTCAAGGGAGCATTGGTTTACTCTTGCCCTCGCCTAGGAATCCACATCTAGTGGCTCCCGTTTGGCTAAGTTTTAACACTATTTCCTCCAACCTTTGGGGTCCCCCTCATTAAGCGTCGAGGCCATGAGAAATCTGAAGCCGTAACCCGCATGTGAGTGTCCGGCGACTTGACTGTATTTTCTGTCGTCAAGCGACACGATATTCAGCGAACTGAGGTGCGATATGGATTTGAAGGCTCTGCTTGCCGAGATAGACCAGAACAGGAACCTGTTGTGTGAAAAATTTCAGCTTACACCAGAATTGAGCAAGAGTTTCGACAACCATTTCCGAATCACCAATACCTTCACGTCGAACTCCATTGAAGGGAACTCCCTGACAAAGATGCAGACGAAAATCATGCTGGAGGACGGGATTACGATCGGCGGGAAGAGCATGACCGAACTTCTGGAGACCGTCTCGCACGGGGAGGCGTTCGATCTGATGCTGGAAATCGCCAGGGAAAACTCTCTGGACTCGATTTCAGAAAACTTATTGCCCTTCATTTCAGACTTGCACCGAACGTTCTATGAGAAAATAGATAAGATTAACGCCGGCTCCTATCGCAAGGAGCAGGTGATCATCGGAGGCTCAAGCTTGCTCCCCCCGCTCCCGGAAGAGCTGGACAAGTACATGAAGAATTTCAACGCGATGTTCGTCAGGTTCAAGGATACGTTTCATCCGGTCATCCTGGCGGCCTACGCCCACCTGAGATTCGTCCAGATCCACCCTTTCATCGACGGCAACGGCAGGACTTCCAGGCTTCTCATGAACCTTGTCCTGGTTAACCAGGGATACCAGATCATCGATATCAGCAAGGATGACCGAGATCGGTATATCAATACGCTGGAGATAGCCAACTCACAAGGATACAGGGACACCGCGTTCTACGATTTCATTGCCGAACAAGAGCTGAATGCTCAAAGGGAATATATGCGCATGAGACATATCGAGTATCCAGGACCTGTATCGCCAGCACCGTCTTCCAGCCCGAGCGGCTGGTAGAGGACTAGAGGATCGACATGACGAATTGCTACTGAAGGACATCGTCTGGTAGATCCCGAACATGATGTCCCGAAAGAACGTCACTGCGCCAGATCAAAGAAACGTATCCGTACACGGGCAGGCCGTCCCGGCCCCGGCCCGGTCCTAAGTCGCTGCCTCGTCCAAGGGCTTTTGCTCCGCCCATTCCCCTGAAGGCGCCTCCCCAGGACCCCGGGCGAGGTTCCCGCCTCGGCCCCCGCTGCCGGCCCCTCTCGCCCCTGGCGGGGTCCCGGCATCGTCACCGTTCCTGAGCCCCCGCCTCGCCCCCGGCAAGGGCCCGGCCTCGTCACTTTGCATGGGCCATGCCTCGCGACTTGGCGACGCCTCGCCCTTTGGCGCCGGCCCGGCCCCGGACATGGGTCTGCCCTCGCCCCTGCAGGCCATGGCAAGAACCTCGCCTCGGCCTCTGCCGGGGCCCCTGCCTCGACCGCAGGGGTGCCTCGGCCTGGCCCTTGACGGGACCATGCGCAGGTGCGCCTGCTCCGCGAGACCTCTGGCCGAGGCCATGGAACGGCGGCAGGTTCCGCGTCCCCCGGCCGGGTCTGGCTCCACCAGGTCCGGAACCCCGCCGCCTCTCCGTGCCAGGAGACCCATCCGGGCCCGCCTCCCCCTTACACCCTCATGCGGCCCGGCGGCGCCCCGGCCCATGAAAGCCGCGCCATCAAGCGCAGCTGCATGTTGTGGCATTCTCTGTGTCGGAGTCCCGGAAACATTTTCATGACAAGCGCCCTGGCAGGCACGGCAGGCCCCCTTCGTCGCGCCCCAGGAGGCGTGCCGCGCAGGCCGGGCCCTCCACTGACCTCCGCGCCTCTCCCGAAGCGCTCCGCAGGCCCTTATCCCGCCTCCGGCCTTGACACAGGGAGCGGGACCGTGATAAAAACCTCTTCTGCGGGAATTTCCCGCCCAGACGAGATGATGGCCTCGTAGCTCAGCTGGATAGAGCACAGGATTCCTAATCCTGGGGTCGCGCGTTCGAATCGCGCCGGGGTCACCACTTAAATCTCTCGCCTTCAACCCGACTTCATCGGGCGTCCTGCCCAGTGAGGTCTTTTTTTTACCTTTATCCCCTGGCGGCCTCCTGATTTCCCGCCGCGACCGTCCGGGCGCCTCGTCCCGGCACGTCAGGCTTTCGGCGGCAGCCGCTCGCCCCCTGCCCTCCCGCGGCTCCCGCCGCCTTGCGCCAGCCTGGCGCCCCCTCCCATTCCTAGGGCTCCCTCCGGCCTCCGCTCCGTGCCGCGCCTCCCGGTCCCGTTTCAGACTTCCGGGCCGGCCCTCCCCCGTCTGCCTTCCGGCCCCCCCCACCGTCCGACTTTCCGGGCGGCTCGCCCGGGCCCTGGCCTTCCGTGCCTGCCCGGTCTCAGGCCTTCCGGGCCCGCCTCCGCGGCTCCAGGCATCCTGGCTCGCTCTCCACCACCGGCCTTCCGGGCCCCCACCATCCGACTTTCCGGGCGGCTCGCTCAGGCCCCGGCCTTCCGGGCCCGCCTCCGCAACTCCAGGCATCCTGGCTCGCCCTCCCCCTCCGGCCTTCCGGGCTCGCCTCCGCGGCTCCAGGCATCCTGGCTCGCCCTCCCCCTCCGGCCTTCCGGGCCCGCCGCCGCGGCTCCAGGCATCCTGGCTCGCCCGCCCCCTCCGGCCGTCCGGGCCCGCCTGCGCGGCTCCAGGCATCCTGGCTCGCCCTCCCCCCTCCGGCCTTCCGGGCCCGCCCTCCCCCTTCGGCCTTCCGGGCCCGCCCTCCCCCTCCGGCCTTCCGGGCCTGCCTCCAGGCATCCTGGCTCGCCCTCCCCCCCTCCGGCCTTCCGGGCCCGCCCTCCCCCTCCGGCATTCCGGGCCCGCCTCCGCGGCTCCAGGCATCCTGGCTCGCCCTCCCCCTCCGGCCTTCCGGGCCCGCCCCCATCCGACTTTCCGGGCGGCTCGCCCGGGCCCTGGCCTTCCGGGACTGCCCGGCCTCCGGCCTTCCGGGCCGGCCTCCGCGGCTCCAGGCATCCTGGCTCGCCCTCACCCTCCGGCCTTCCGGGCAGCCCCCATCCGACTTTCCGGGCGGCTCGCCCAGGCCCTGGCCTTCCGGGCCTGCCCGACCTCCGGACTGCCGGGCCCGCCTCCGCGGCTCCAGGCATCCTGGCCCGCCCGCAATTCGGACCGGTCGGCACAGGCCCTGCCCTTCCAGGCAGCCCCCCCCTGTCTTGACTTCCGGGCTCGTCCGGTACCGGCCGCCCAGGTTAGCCACCTCCGGTTCCGGCCCGGCCTCACCTTCCTGCCGGACCGGCCGTGGCTTTCCGGGCCGTCCTGTCGCGTCCGACCGTCCCGCGCCACCGTCCGGGGCCAGCCGGGCCACTTTCCGCCGCGTTCCGCGAAAGGCGGGCCCTTGTGGCCCGTGTTGACAACGGGAGCCTCATGGTGGCAACATATGACGCTTTTTGACCCCTACGGAGGACCCACATGCCCGCGCTGACGGCTGTCCGAGGCTTCAAGGACATCCTGCCCGACGAGATATCCCCCTGGGCCGCGGTCGAGGGCAAGGCCAGGGATCTGGCCGTGCGCTACGGGTTCCGGGAGATAAGGGTGCCCGTCATGGAGCGCACGGAGCTCTTCGCGAGGGGCATAGGGGAGACCACCGACATAGTCGAGAAGGAGATGTACACCATGACGGACCGGGGCGGGGGCCTCATAACCCTCCGGCCCGAGGCCACGGCGGGCATCGCCAGGGCCGTCATGGAGCATCAGCTCCTCTCCTCGGCAAAGACCGCCAGGCTCTTCTTCATAGGCCCCATGTTCCGCTACGAGAGGCCGCAGAAGGGCCGGCTCCGGCAGTTCCACCAGCTCGACGTCGAGGTCTTCGGCGACCCCGGGCCGATGGTCGACGCCGAGGTCATAGACCTCCTCTGGCGGCTCCTCTCCGAGCTCCGGATCCCCGGCCTGACGCTTGCCGTGAACACGCTGGGCTGTCCCGCCTGCCGCCCCTCCTACCGCGATAGGCTCGTGGAGTACCTCTCGTCCGGAAGGGACCGGCTCTGCGAGGACTGCCACGGCCGGCTCGCCCGCAACCCCCTGAGGGTCCTGGACTGCAAGAACCCCGGCTGCCGGGAGCTCGCCCGTGGGGCCCCCAGGATCATGGACTCCGCGTGCCCCGAGTGCCGGGCCCACTTCCGGGGCGTCCTGGACGCCCTGGCCTCCCTGGGCCTGGAGCCCCTGGTGGACCACCTTCTGGTCAGGGGGCTCGACTACTACGCCCGCACCGCCTTCGAGGTCCTGGCCGGCGGCCTGGGCGCCCAGAACGCCGTGGCGGGTGGCGGCCGCTATGACGGGCTCCTGGCCGCCCTGGGCGGCCCCGACGTGCCTGGCATCGGCTTCGCGGCCGGCCTGGAGCGCATAGCCCTCCTCCTCCCGCCCCAGGATCCTCTGCCCGGGCCCGACTTCTTCCTGGCCCCCCTCTGCCCCGAGGCCGTGCCCCCCCTGTTCGCCCTGGCGGGGACCCTCCGCGCGGCGGGCCGCTCGGTCGCCGCGGACTGGGAGCCCGGGTCGCTCAAGAGCCGCCTCAAGAGGGCGGACAGGTCCGCCGCGGCCCGGTGCGTCATCCTGGGCGGGGACGAGCTCCTGGGCGGATACGCCCTTGTCCGGGATCTTAAGACCGGCAAGCAGTTCCGCGCCGGCCTCAAGGACCTTGCGCCCATGCCCGACGGCCCGGACTCCCCGGACGGTCCCGCCGCGGGCGCCGTTCCAGCGTCCCCGGCGGACTGAGGGAAGGCGGCCTTTTCCCGGACACCCCCGAGCGCCCTGGCCTCCGGCTCCGACAGACCCTCCCCCCAGTTCCTCCGCCCTTCTTGGCCTTCCCGGCGTCCGGCCCTCATGGCCTCCTGCTCTTCAGCCTCCGTCTTTTCCGTCTTTTCCTGCCTCCGGCGTTTTCGGCCTCCGGCCCTCACGGCCTTCCCGGCCATTCCGGCCTCCTCTTTTTCGGCCTCCGGCCCTCATGCCCTTCCCGGCCTCCGGCGTTTTCGGCCTCCGGCTCTCACGGCCATCTCGGCCTTCCTGCCGGTCGGCCTTCCCGGTTCCCGGGACCGACCTTCCGGTCCCGCTCCCCTCCCGGGCGGCCCGGCCGCCCGCGGCCCGCGAGGGGCCGCCCCGGGCCCCCCTTCGGCGGGCCGTCCCATCTGCCGCGGGAACCAGCGGCAGCGGCAAGAAAGGCTCTTGGCACCCATGCTCGACAACATTTCCGGACTGAGGCGCACCCACCTCTGCGGGGAGATAACCCGCGACCTCCTGGACCAGGAGGTGGTGATCATGGGCTGGGTCCAGCACCGCCGGGACCACGGGGGGCTGGTGTTCCTCGACATGCGCGACCGCGCTGGCATGGTCCAGACCGTCTTCAACCCCCAGGAGGACGAGGAGACCCACCTCCGGAGCCACGGGGTGCGCTCCGAGTACGTGCTGGCCCTGCGGGGCAGGGTGCGCCTGCGACCGGAGGACATGGTGAACCCCCGTCTCCCCACGGGCGAAGTGGAGGTGCTCATCCGCGAGCTGAGGGTTCTCAACACCGCCAAGACCCCGCCCTTCGTGGTGGAGGACGACGCCCAGGTGAGCGAGGCCGTGCGCCTCCGCTACCGCTACCTGGACCTGAGGAGGCCCAGGATCCAGGCCATCTTCCGGCTGAGGGACAAGGTAGCCCGGCTCACCAGGGGCTACTTCGCCTCGCACGGGTTCATCGACGTCGAGACCCCCTGCCTCACCAAGTCCACCCCGGAAGGGGCCCGCGACTTCCTGGTCCCTGCCAGGCTCTCGCCTGGCCTCTTCTACGCCCTCCCCCAGAGCCCCCAGCTCTTCAAGCAGCTCCTGATGATGGCCGGCTTCGACCGCTACATCCAGATCGTGCGGTGCTTCCGTGACGAGGACCTGAGGGCCGACCGCCAGCCGGAGTTCACCCAGGTGGACCTGGAGATGAGCTTCTGCTCCCAGGAGGAGGTGATGGAGCTCCTGGAGGGCTACATGGGCCTCCTTTTCAGGGAGGTCCTGGGCATCGACCTCGAGCTCCCCCTTCCCGTGCTCACCTACGACGAGGCCATGCTCCGCTACGGGACCGACCGGCCCGACCTGCGCTACGACCTGCACATCGAGGACGTCTCCGCCATCCTCTCCTCGTCCGGGGCCAGGGTCTTCGCCGAGCCCCTGGGCCAGGGCGGCCGCGTGAGGGTCCTGAAGGCCCCCGCGGCGGGCGCGAAGCTCTCGCGGAAGAACCTGGACGACCTGGTGGAGCTCGCCGTCTCGGCCGGGGCCAAGGGGCTCGCCTGGATAAGGGTCGCGGCGGAGGGCTGGCAGGGGCCCATAGTGAAGTTCCTCTCGCCGGCCGAGCGCGAGGAGCTGGCCTCCGCCCTGGACGTCCGCGAGGGCGACATCCTCTTCTTCGCCGCCGACCGCGCGGACCTCGCCGCCACGGTCCTGGGCAGGGTGCGCCAGGCGCTGGCGACGCTCATGGGCCTCGACGGGTCGAGGGACTGGAAGCTCCTGTGGGTGACCGACTTCCCCCTCTTCGAGTTCAGCCAGGAGGAGAAGAGGCTGGTGGCCATCCACCACCCCTTCACCGCGCCCCGCGACGAGGACCTGGACCTCCTGGAGACCGCCCCCCTGGCGGCCAAGTCAGTGGCCTACGACCTGGTCCTGAACGGGAGCGAGATTGGGGGCGGGTCCATGAGGATCCACCGTCCCGACGTCCAGGAGCGCGTCTTCACGGCCCTGGGCATAGGCCGTGGCGAGGCCCGCGAGAAGTTCGGCTTCCTCCTGGACGCCCTGGCCTACGGATGCCCGCCCCACGGCGGCTGCGCCTTCGGCCTCGACCGCCTGGTGGCGCTCCTGGCCGGCCAGGACTCCATCCGCGAGGTGATAGCCTTCCCCAAGACCCAGAAGGGGGGCTGCCCTCTCACGGACGCCCCGGGCCCGGTCTCGGCGGCCCAGCTCGCCGAGCTGGCCCTGAAGAGCGCCGCGCCGAAGCCCGCGTCGAGGGAGATTCCCACGGGCGGCGCGCCGGGGGCCCAGGCTTCCGGCGAGGCCGGCGAGGCTCTCGTCGGGACGGACGGAGAAGTTTCGGGCGGCGACCGGCCCGGGGCCGAGGGCGGCAAAATGAAGAAGACCGCGCCCGGCGACTCGGGAGGATGACCGCGGGGCCGGGCCGCGCCCGGCCGCACGGGCCCGGGGGCGGGCTTCCGCTTCCGGGCCGCCACTGAGGGAAGGGGCCCGCCCAGGGACCCCTTCCGGGGAGGGACCCCCTCCCAGGGAGACCGACGTATGGAGGCAAGTGGAGGGCTCTTCAAGGCAGCCCCGGAAGCGCGCCGCTACCAGCTGGGCGACCCCGGCGGGACGCCCAGGCTCTACCGGGACATGTTCCCCTACAACGAGGTGCCGCGCATCGCCTTCGACGGCATCTTCGCGTCGCCGTCGCCGGCCGCGGAGCCCCTCATAACGGACACGACCTTCCGCGACGGCCAGCAGGCGCGGCAGCCCTACACGGTTGAGCAGATAACCACGCTGTTCCGCTTCCTCTCGCGGCTCTCGGGACCGGCCGGGCTCGTCAGGAAGAGCGAGTTCTTCCTCTTCAACGCCCGCGACCGCGCGGCCGTGGACGCCTGCCGGGACCTGGACCTCCCGTTCCCGAAGATCACGGGCTGGATCCGCGCGGTCCCCGAGGACCTGAAGCTGGTCCGCGACATGGGCATCCGGGAGACCGGGATACTCACGTCCATCTCCGACTACCACATCTACATGAAGCTCGGGATCACGCGCCGCAAGGCCATGGACAAGTACCTGGGGCTCGTGAAGGAGGCGCTCTCCCACGGCATATCCCCCAGGTGCCACTTCGAGGACGTGACCAGGGCGGACGTCTACGGCATGGCCGTGCCCTTCGCCCAGCAGCTGAAGCTCCTGAGCGAGGAGTCCGGCATACCCGTCGTGGTCCGCCTCTGCGACACCCTGGGCATGGGGGTGACCTACCCCGGCGCCGCGCTCCCCCGCTCCGTGCCCCGCCTGGTCCGCGCCTTCATAGAGGACGCCGGCTTCGACGGGGCCGACCTGGAGTGGCACGGGCACAACGACTTCCACAAGGGCTTCGCTAACGCCGCCACCTGCTGGCTCTACGGGCTGGGGTCCATAAACGCCACGGTGTTCGGCTTCGGCGAGCGGACCGGGAACACACCCCTGGAGGCGCTCCTGGTCGAGCACGCGGCCCTGAAGGGCCCCACCCCGGGGGTGGACCTCACCGCCATAACCGAGATGGCTGCGTACTTCGAGAGCCACCTGGGTGTCAGGATCCCGCCCAACTACCCCCTCGCCGGGAGGGACTTCAACGTCACCTCGGCGGGCATCCACGCGGACGGGCTCCTGAAGAACGAGGAGATCTACAACATCTTCGACACGCGGAAGATCCTGGGCCGGCCGGCGTCCATCACCATCAACGACAAGTCCGGCGCCGCCGGGCTCACGTACTGGCTGAACGAGCGCCTGCACCTGACGGGCGGGGCGCCCGTGGACAAGCGGAGCGGACCCGTGGTCAAGATGCACCGGGCCATCCAGAAGGAGTACGAGTCCGGGCGCATCACCAGCATGTCCAACAGGGAGCTCGAGCGCCTGGCCAGGCTCTTCATGCCCCAGAGCTTCCTCTCGGAGTTCGACCGCTTAAAGCAGCGGGCGAGGGAGCTCGCGGCCGGGCTCGTGGCCGAGATGATTGCCAACCCCGCAATCCGCTCCATGGACCCCGCCCTCCAGGAGCCCGTGATGGAGCGCTGGGTCCAGGAGATCCCCTTCGCGCAGTTCATGTACATCACCGACGCGGACGGCATCAAGACCACCCGCAACGTGGCCCGCGCCGGGGACCGGAAGCTGTACCTGGGCAAGCAGGAGAGGGGCATGAACCTCTCCGACCGCATCTGGTTCTCGAAGCCCATGGAGGACGGCCAGGTCCACGTGACCGGCTTCTACACTTCCCGCTTCACCGGGGCCCTGTGCATTACGGTCTCGGGCCCCATAAGGGATCCGGAGACCGGCAGGCCCGCCGGCGTCCTGGGCCTCGACATCCGCTTCGAGGACCTGGCCAAGATGGAGGTGGACGACATAGACGCCCTCGAGATAGACGTGGACGATCCACGGGATCCCAGATCGCCCGAGGCCGCCGCGGATGCCGGCCGGCCCTCCGGCGGCAGCTCCTCCGGCCCGGGCCAGGCCCCGGAGAACGCCGGGCCTGGCCGGCCTGCGGAGGGCTCCGGGCCGGAGGACAGCCCGGACAGCCTCCAGGTTCATGCCGGGTGCCGGGGGAAGCGGGGCTGAGGGCTCCTCTTCTGCCGACGCCGATGCCGACACTGCGGCCGGGCCCTGGGCCGCCGGCCAGGTCAGGGGCCGGCCAGCGAGCCTTCCTGCGGCACGGGCAGTGGCTGAGCCGGCCTCCCGGGCCGTCGCTGTGTGCCCGGCGGCACCTTCATCCCTGCCGACCTTTTGGTTCCCGGCTGAGTCGGCCTCCTGGGCCGCCCCGGCGTTCCCGCCGGCATCATCCTCCCTGCCGACCTCCGGGTTCCCGGCGGTGCCGGCCTCTTGGTTCCCGTCAGTGCCGGCCTCCTGGGCCGCCCCGGTGTTCATGGCGGCACCATCCTCCCTGCCGACCTCGGCTTTCCGGCGGCATCGGCATCAAGGGCCCCCGTGCTTTACGGCGGCGCCTTCCTCCCTGTTTCAGGCGAGGCACGTCACGGGCGGGGAAACGCCGAGAGCGCTATCCGCCAGCCGCGTCCCGGACCCGTGTCCTCCTGGCGAGACCTGGACCTCTTGCCCCCACCGGGGGCCCCGCGCCTCTCAAGTTTCAAACGCCGCCTGCACGCACGGAGCCGCCGGGCGCGCCGCACGCGGATGCCTTGCCTGCCGGCCTGACGTAATTTCCAGAAAAAACAAACAAAAATGTGCTAAAATCAAAGTGTTGTACCCAGATTCCGCGACCGTGCCCTGCCGGGCGCCGCGCCGAACTTCTGATCCGGGCACCCGGATGCCGGCCGCCCGGACGCCCCAAGCCGCCTGAATCCGCCCTGCCGCGCTGGCGCGTGTGCGACTGGAGAGGATGTCCGGGATGACGGACGGAAAGAACCAAATCCCCCCCGCCGGGCCGGAACCTCTGGAGCAAGGTGACGGCGCGGGCGCCGCCGCGCCCCCTGCCGGGCAGGAGGGCCCGGATTTCGGGCTTCCCGACGGCGGACGTGCCGCCGCGCCCCCCGTCGGGCAGGAAGGCCCGAATTTCGGGCTTCACGGTGACGGCGCGTACGCCGCCGCGCCCCCAGTCGGGCAGGAGGGCCCGGATTTCGGGCTTCTCGACGGCGGTCGTGCCGCCGCCGCGTCCCCCGTCGGGCAGGAGGGCCGGGATTACGGGGAGGATGAGGCTTGCTCCGGCCAGGACGTCCACGGCACGGACGAGTCGGATCCCGTGCCCATGTCGGCCTGGCCCCCTGAGGGGCCCATGGGTGTCGCGGCGGCCCACCGGGCCGCCGTGAGCGAGATGCAGAGGCAGGTTGAGGAGGAGGCCAGGGCGGCGGCCCCCGGCGGCGGCACCTTCGAGAGCTTCTGGGGAGGGCAGACGATCGGGACCGTGCGGAGCCCCGTGGATCCGGCGGCTGGCGGAGCTCCCCCGTACGGAGGCGGCCCGTACGGCATCGGCGGCGGCGCCCCGGCCCCGTTCGGGGTGGAGGGCGGCACAGGGTCCCCCCAGCTGGACGGGGAGGACGGCGCAGATACCGCCCCGGGCGTGACGGGCTGGCTGGGGAGGCGCCGGAAGGCCAGGAAGGACCGCAAGGACAGGCTGAAAAGCGGCTCCGGGAACGGGGACGGCGGGGCCGTCCCGCCTGAAGGGGCGGGAGAGGCCGTCGAAGGGGCCGGCACACTTGCCGGGGACGGCGCCGCCGGGGCCCGCGCCGGGGAAGGGGCCGGCGGCGTCTTGGGAAAAATAGCGGGCTTCATCGACCGGGCCTCCTGGCACCGGCTGAGGCTCACGCTCCTGGGGTCGATCCTGCTCGCGGCGGTAGCCACCCTCCTCTCGATTCCCGGCACGGACCTGCCCTTCGAGGGGAACCTCTACGACTTCCGGCTGAAGACCCGCATCCGGCTCCAGGAGCCCGGCACCGCTGAGGGCATCGTCATCATAGGCATAGACGACGCCTCCAGGACCCACCCGCAGGGGTCCATGGCCGAGGTGTTCAGCCCCGGGGTGTACTCCGAGATCCTGGACGCCCTGGTGGAGGCCGGTGTCGCGTCCGTGGCCATACACCGGAACATGCCCACCTCCGAGACCCGCATGTACTCGGCCAGGGACGAGCTCTCCTGGTGGGCGAGCTTCGGGTCGGCCAGGGCCAAGAACGTACCGGTGGTCTACGGGTTCCGGTACCTCTCCGGCTCCCCCATCCTGCCCTCCGCCCGCTACGTGGAGATAATGGGGCGCGACACCCTGGCCTTCATGAACCTGCCCCTGGACAGGGACCTGAAGGTGAGGGACGCGGACGTGCGCTGGAGGGCGGCCGGGGGCCCGCGCCCCGGCTCCTGGAGCGACGGCAACGTGTCGTTCGCCTACCTGGCGGCCAGGACCGTCATGCCGGATCTCCCGGAGCCGCCGGACGGGCGCTTCCACATAGACTTCCGCGACTCCATCATGAGCTTCAGCTTCGCGGACATCTACCAGAGGGCCCTGAACGGGCAGCTGGACTTCTTCAAGCAGAACTTCCGCGGTGCGCTGGTGCTAATAGGCGACACCTCGAGCCTGAACCTGGACACCCACCCGGTGCCGCTCTCCACCTTCAGCGCCTACGCCGGCTGGGATCTCATGCCCGCCGTGGTCATCCAGGCGCACGCGGCCAACACCCTCCTCCGGGGCCGGACGATGGTGATGCCGGACACCTCCACCCTGTTCGGTTTCTTCTTCGGCATCATGTTCATAACCCTCGTGCCCGTCATGGTCTCCCGGCCGCAGTCGCCCAGGCGCCTGGCCTGGCTGCCCACCGCCGTGCTCATGGCCTACGCGCTCGCGACGGTCGTGGCCTTCAACCGCTACGTGCTCCTCCCCTGCGTGCCGGGCGTCGCCGCGATACTCATGGCGCACGCCCTCTACTGGGGCATGCGGATAACCGAGAAGCGGCGGGAGGCCGACACCCGGACGAGGGCGCTCAACCTCTACCTGGACCCCGCGCTGGCCGGCAGGATCATAGCCGACCCCTCCATCCTCTCCAGGAGGGGCGAGCGGCGCCAGTGCACGGTGTTCTTCTCCGACTTCGAGGGCTTCACCGCGGCCAGCGAGACCATGAGCACCGAGGACATGGTCGACCTGGTGAACCTCTACTACGACACCATGACCCGCGCCATCGAGCGTTTCGGCGGCTTCGTCGACAAGTTCGTGGGGGACGCCATCATGGCCGTCTGGGGGGCGCCGAGCTCCCAGCCCCAGCACGCGGCCTCGGCCTGCTTCTCGGCGCTGGCCCAGCAGCAGGCGCTCCGCGACCTGACCCGCGAGCGCCAGGCCCAGGGGCTCCCGACGCTCAGGGCGCTCATGGGCATAAACACCGGCTCGGTCATCGCCGGCAACGTGGGCGCCCAGAAGCACATGGCCTACACCGTCATGGGCGACTCCGTGAACCTCGCCTCCCGGCTCGTCTCCGTGAACAAGCTCTTCAAGACCCTGGTCATAGCCTCCGAGGCCACCGCCAGGGAGGCGGGCGACCAGGTGGTCTTCAGGCCCCTGGACCGGGTGCGGGTGCTGGGACGCAAGAAGAGCATCAACATCTACGAGGTCATGGCCCGCGCCGGCGAGCTCCCCGAGGGAGGCCACGAGATGATAGGCTTCTTCGAGCGGGCGCTCAGGCACTACTGGGCCCGGGACTTCCCCGCCGCCCTCGCCCGCTTCGAGAGGGCGCACCGCTCCCTACCCGACGATCTGCCCTCGCAGATCTTCATCGACCGCTGCCGGGGCTACATCCGCCACGAGCCCGACGAGAACTGGGACGGCGTGACGGTCCTGGGCCTGAAGTAGGGGGGCGGGGCCCCCCGGCCGCGGGCGGAACCCGGAAGCCTGGTCCTGGGAACCCGGCGGCCGGACCACCGGGCGGCCGGGCGGCATGGAAAGTCGAGCGGTATAGAAAGCCTGGCGGCAGTGCGTCCGGGCGGCAGCCATGGAAAGTCGGGCTGCAGGGGGGTGCCGGAGATTCCTGAGACCCCGGAGGCGGGAGGGCCCAAAAAAGTGATGTAAACGAAGGGGTTGTTTGCAATCAATCCCGCTAGATATAGGTAGCCAAACTAAGATCTCTACAACCATAACTCTACAGTAATTGGCATTTTTCAAATGTTACGTTTTATTCTAAGCGGCATAAAATATGCTAATTAATGCAATGTTCATTCCAAAGCTTAATCAAGCATTTTTCATTTTATGGTACAAAAAATGCATAATATCGCATTTTTTGTGCCAATAATTCAACGCTAAAATTAACTTGCCAGTAACTTTTTTAATTTTTATGTTGGATACACGGGAGTAGTGGGATTATAACCATGTTATAACCTTGCAAAACAGACTAAATATTATTATTATATTCTTCACTATGCTTTGCCATATAAAATTATGTAATGATACTGTGATGCCAAATGCCAATTTGAATTATGCTGAAAAATAATAAATGTATTTATGTTGAATCGGAAATAACCCCTTAAATACAATAAATGGGGGATTGACCAAGTTGGCAGCTGACTGACGAAGGGGGCATCGCAGGGTACGGCAGAGGGGGAAGAACGCCACGGGCTGGGCGGTC
>JAISFP010000360.1 GCA_031263525.1 Deltaproteobacteria bacterium
ACGAGCTGAAAGGAGCGGGAGCCAGGACGATCATGCTGTCCCTGGACGGACGACTTCGCGACATACCCGTGGCAGCTCTCTGGACGGGCGAGAGATGGGTGGCCGAACTGTACCCCACGGCCATATTCACGCCGGTCACATCGGACAAGCAGCTGACGCCCCCGCCACCGGGCGATGCGAGCGTCATCGCTCTCGGAGTTTCGGAAGGCCTTGAGTACCTGCCTCCGATGCCCGGCGTTGCTGCAGAGATCGAGCGTCTTGTGGGATCCGGATCCAAACCTGGATTCCTCAAAGGATCGGCTGTCATGAACAGGGACTTCACACGCGCCGAATTCTTCCGCGCCATCTCCTCCGGAGCCCAGATAGTTCACATAGCAAGCCGTTTCACCCTGGATTACGGTAATTTTGACAACTCCAGCCTTTTCCTCGGTGACGGAGACACCATAAGCATCAGAGAGCTTAAACTTTCCCCGGAATTTAACCTGAAAGGAGCGGATCTCGTCACGCTGACGGTTGTAGACTCGTCGGCCAAGAACGGCATCATCCAGGACCTTGGTGAATTTTTCCAGATGCGCGGAGCCTCCGCCTTGCTGACAACCCTCGTGTCCGTAAACGACAATTCAGCCGCTGATTTCATCCCGGAATTCTACCGCCAGCGTTACGTCGCAGGAAAGAACAAGGCAGAGGCCCTGCGCGAGGCGCAGCTAGCCTTCCTGAGTCAGGCGACTCCAGAAGATGCCGGACAGCCCGGTGCGCCCCATCCCCCTTCAGGAGGCTCCGGGATGAGCTCTGCACCTAGCTCTGCGGACAGCAATGCCGGAAACGTGCCTGACTCTGCTCCCGACGCGCCACGATGGTCCGGAAGAGGATACTCGCACCCGAACCACTGGGCTCCTTATATAATCATAGGCAACTTCAGATGAATTGACCCACGAAATTACTGACCTGTCTTATCTTCTGTGTCCGGGCATATTCGGCAATCAATCCCCAGGAGCAAGAGATAACGTTACAAAAATATCCTCAGACCGCTCCGCATTCTCAATCCGCTTGGCCATTTCAACACGTCCTTATCTGCCACTTTTGAAATCTTGTCTCTCCGTGCTCACCTGCCCATGACGTTCTGCCGGGACCGTCTGCTGACGTGCCGTGAATCTGCCCGGTTTATCCGGCTCACGGTCCCGGCACCTTTCATTTGAACTTAAAAATTTATACAGCCAGTCCAGCCGGCATCAATATCAGGCGAACCCTGCCCGTCCTTCCTGCTGTCTGCCTGTCGACCTGGAAACTAATCCTGAAAATCTGACTTTTCAGGCGCGCAATGAGGACATCTTCCCTGGAACCCTTCACTTGCAACCGTTCAGCTTCATGCAGGACCTTGTCTCCAGCCTTTCGCCCTTTCTCTGAACCACCCTTTAGGCCACCCGCATGACGGCGGCACCTGATGCCTCCATCCTTTCCGGCAAATGCTTCCTGCTCCGTCACCTCTGGATACCTGAATTTGTGAGGGCAAGGCAAGACGAACCACTCCCCTCCTCTTCCGGACTCTTCCGGACTCTATCCGGACTCTATCCGGACTCTGCCTTACTCTTCCGTTCTCTTGCCCCTCCCTCCCTTTCCCTGCCTTGCCCTGCCCTGCCCTCCTGACGACCCCAAATGCCACCCTTCATACGGGCACTCCTGCCTGCAGTCCCAATCCCCCATGATACGCCGGCAGTTTACGAAAGCATCGCTCCTTCGTCCCGGGAAAGAGCCAGGACTGCCTCCGGACCCCCGCTTCCGCTCGGACCGTAGCCATTCCCCTTTCCTGCCTGCCCTGTGCCAGGTGTGGTAGAATGTCCGATACAATCCAGCATCCCGCACAGCTGTCCGCGCTCCCTTCGCGACAGGAGGATGACCCCCCAATGTCAGGCCCGCACTTCAGAAGCTTCCGACACTGCACCGCCCCTGAGCCGGCCCGGCTTCCCCGGCAAGAAAGGTCTGCACGTTTCGGGCCCTTCCCCGGACGCGCCGCGCCTTTCCTGCCGGCCCAGCGCGCCATCTGGGCCATCTTCGCAATCGTCCTTTGTTTCTGCTTCCCGCCCTCCGCCGCTCCCGCCCGGGAAGGGGTGCCCGCTGCCCTGGACGCCCTTCCCGCCTCAGGCCCGAAGGATTCCGCCGCCGCCTCCCAGGACGGGGCCCAGGCATCCGCTCCTGACGCCCGTCCTGCCTCCGCCCAGAAGGATTCCGCCGCAACCGCCCAGGACGGGCCCCAGTCATCCGCGCCTGACGACAGTCCCGCCTCAGCCCCGCAGGATTCCTCCGCCGCCCTCGCTGACGGCGGGGTCTGGATCCCCGCCTGGACCCTCGGGCCGATGGACGAGGACCTGGAGAGGCTCAGAGCCCGCGCCGAGAGCCTTTCCTCGGCCCCCAGGAGCCGCGACGCCTCGGACGCCTGGAGGGAGCTCGCGGGGGCCGCTGGCGGGAGATACGGTGACGACGACCCCAGGGCTCTGGCCGCAGCCGCCCGCATGATGCGGGAGATCGCCTTTTCCGGCACGATGTTTCCCGAGGCCACGCCGCTCCTCCTCTCGACGGCTCAGGAACTCAGGACGAAGCTGGGCCCCGGCTCGCCCGAACCCTACGTCATGGAGGAGACCGCCCTGGCGCTCCTCGCCGCGGAGGACCCGGCTGAGTCCGCCCGGACCCTTGCGCCCCTTGCGGCCAGGGCGGAGGCTGCCCTGGGCGCCGGGCACCCGCAGGCGCTGTCGATCCGGCGGTCGCTCGCCACAGCTCTCATGATGGACGGGAACCCGGCTGCCGGAACCGAGGCGCTGGACCCTGCCGCCGGCTCGTGCGCGAGGGACTTCGGGCCAGGATGCCGGGAGACACTGGAGGCCATGAACCGCCTGGCCGAGGCGTTCAAGGCCCGGGGCGAGCACGCGTCCGCGGCGGCGCTCCTGGGCCGGGCCCTGGAGATCGCCCGTGACGGACTCGGGCCGGAGCACCGGGACGCGATATTCCTGGCGTTCTCGCGGAGCCACGCGCTCGTCATGTCCGGTGAGCCCGCGAAGGCCAGGGAGCTTGCCGCCGGGACCCTGGAGATCGCGGAAGGCGCCCTGGGTCCGGAGGACGATCTCACGACGAGCGGCATGCACCGGCTCGGGATGGCCATGCTGGCCCTCGGGGAGTATTCGGAGGCCGAGGGCGTCTTCAGGGAGGTCCTTGAACGGCGGGTGCGGGAGGAGGGTCCTGAGGGCCCCCGCGCCCTGGAGGCGGCCAACAACTTTGCCGCCGCACTGCGGGGAATGGGAGATCTCGCCGAGGCGAGGTCCGTCCTCGGCAGGTGCCTGGACGCGAGCGCCAGGACCCTGGGCGCCTCCCATCCCGACACCCTCTTCCGCGCCAACCACCTGGCCGCCGTGCTCTACGACCTGGGGGCCCTGACATCGGCCAGGGCCCTCCTCGAGACGACCCTCGCGGGCAGGGAGCGCGCGCTGGGGCCGGGACATCCCGACACCCTGGCCACCCTCCAGAACCTGGCGCTCGCCCTCTCGGAACTGGGCGAGCTCGCCGCCGGGAAGGATCTCCTTGCCCGGGCGCTCGCGGAGCTCGAGACCGCGCTCGGCCCCGACCACCCGTTCACCCTGACCGCCGCCAACAACCTGGCATGGACGATGTCCGAGCTTGGGGACGACCAGGGCGCGCTGCCCGTGTTCCGCAGGGTGGCCGAGGCGAGGGCCAGGGTGCTGGGGCCCCAGCATCCGGAGACGCTGGAGGCCCTGACCAGCCAGGCCGCGGCCATGTACCGCCTGGGCGACGCCCGGGACGCGGACGAGATAATGGCGCCTGCCCTTGAGCTGGCCGAGTCGGCCCTGGGGCCGCGCCACGCCTCCGTCCTCTCCATGAAGGCCAACCTCGCCGCCGCCATGGAGAAGAGGGGGGACGCCGAAAGCTCGGCCGCGCTGTTCCAGGAGGTCCTGGAGGCCCGCCTTGCCGTGCTGGGGGCCGACCATCCTGACACTCTCATGGCCATGCTGGTCTTCGCCGGGGCCCAGCTCGGGAAGGGCGAGGCAGTGGAGGCCAGGGCCACGGGCGCCGGGGTGCTGGAGGCCGCGGGCAGGCGCCTCGGCCCCGGTCACCCGCTTGCGGCCCAGGCCGCGCACTGGCTCGGAGATGCATTGGCGAAGTCCGGGGACCGGGCGGCCGCGATCTTTTTCATGAAGATGGCCGTGGACTCGGCCCAGAAGATCAGGGGCACGCTGGGCTCGATGGACAGGGAGCTCAGGCGGAGCTACCTGTACAGCGTGGCTGGCCGCTACAGGAAGCTCTTCGGCCTCCTCGTGCAGGAGGGACGGCTTGACGAGGCCCTGGCCGTGCTGTGGCTCATGAAGGAGGAGGAACGGTTCGGCCTGGACCGGGCGTCCTGGGGCACGTGGGGAGCTCCCGGCACGGACGCCGGGGCCAGAGCTGGCCCGGCAGGGGCGCCGGCGCCTGCCGAAATCCCTGCCGGCTCCCCGCAAGCGACGGCGAGAGGGGCTGCGGCTTCCGGGGCCGGACATGGACATGCGGAGGGCAGTCCGTCGCAGGCGGATCTCTTCGCGGGCACGCCGGACGGCCCTGCTTGGCTGGCCCTGAGCTCGGCTGCGGGGCTTTCCGCGTCCCTCGAGCGGGAACGGGCGGAGCTTGAGGCGGAACGGGCCGCAGGCAAGCTGCCTGAGGCGGGAGAGCGGCGCCTGGCCGAGATCCCGGCGCTCGTCGCCGCGTCGCGGGCCGCGTTCCTCGACCTGTGCGCAAGGATCCCCGAGCTCCTGCGCGGGGCCGGGAACGGGGCCGGGAACGGGGACGGGAATGGGAACGGGGACGGCAACGGACCCGTCCAGGCGTCCTGGGCCGCGGAACGCCTTGCGGAACGCCGGAGGGCGCTCGCCCGGCTGGGCGAGGGAACGGCCCTCCTGCATGCCGTGTCCGCGGAGGACCGGCTCTATCTCGTGACCCTCGCGGAAGACTCCCTGACGGCCAGGGAGTCCGGGCCGGGGCACGAGGGGGTGGCCGAGATGGTGGAGGACTTCCGCAGGGCCGTGGCCAGCCCGATGTCGGACCCCCGGCCAGCGGCAAGGCGCCTCCACGACGTTCTCGTCGCCCCCGTTGAGGGGGATCTCCGGGCGGCGGGAGCCAGGATCCTCATGCTCTCCCTCGACCAGGAGCTCCGGTACGCGCCGGTGGCCGCGCTGTGGGACGGGGAACGCTGGCTCGCGGAAAGGTACCCCCTGGCCCTCTTCACGGAGTCCACCGCCGCCCGGCTCGGGGAGGCCCCCTTCGCGGGGGAGCCCTCCGTCCGCGCGATGGGGGTGACGGCGGCCTGGCCGGGCTTCGCGGCGCTCCCAGGCGTGGCGGGCGAGCTCGCGGCGGTGGTGAGGACCCCCGAGACGCCGGAGGGGGCCCTGGAAGGCACGTTCAGGCTCGACGGGGACTTCACGCGGGAGGCCCTGGCGGAAGGGCTCTCCTCGGACGCGCCTGTCGTGCACGTGGCGAGCCACTTCAAGCTGGACCCCTCGAGCCTCGAGAACACCGCCCTCCTCCTGGGTGACGGAGCCACCCTGAGCCTTGCCGAGATAAGGTCGGGCGGGGACATGGACTTCAGCGGCCTGGATCTCCTGACGCTCTCGGCCTGCGACACCGCCTCCGGAACCAGGCGCGGTGACGGCAGGGACCTGGAGAGCCTGGGCGAGGTGGTCCAGAGGGCCGGGGCGTCGGCCGTGCTCGCGACGCTCATGCCCGTTGCCGACCGCTCTGCGCCCATGCTCATGCGGGAGTTCTACCGCCTCCGTTACTCTGAAGGCAAGGACAAGGCGGAGGCCCTCCGGGGGGCCCAGCAGCTTGTGATGCGGAGCGACGCCTCGGGGCTCTCGCCCTCACGGGGGACGGCGCTCACCGCGTCCGGGGCGGGGGCGGCGGGAGGAGCAGGGGCCGCAGCGACGCCAGGTTCGGGGGCCGCCGCTGCCGGACAGGGCTCGGCTGCCTCCAGGACGAGACTCTGGGAGGGGAAGGGGTTCTCGCATCCCTTCTACTGGTCCACCTTCATTGTCATGGGCAACTTAAGATGAACGGAAACCCTGGCGACACCCGCGTTTCGGCACCAGGTACGGCCTGGCTCGACCCCGGCAGACGAGACGATATTTGCGCCCTCCCCCATCCGAAGGATTCGGACCGGCCCCCGGACTTCCCGCCAGGCCGATCCGGATTCTCGGGAACGGCTTAGGACAGGAGCGTGACGCCCCATGACAGACCGTACAGACCCGTATCTCCGCAGCAACGCGGCACCGGCCGCCCTGGCCCTGGCCCTCTGCGTCCTTCTTGTCCCCGCCCTGCCGCTTCGGGCCCAGGAGCAGTCCCATCCTTCCGCCCCGCCGGAGGCCGCCTATCCTAACGAGGGTCCTGAGGCGTCCACGTCTTCCGAGGCTTCCCTGTCCTCCGGGACTTCCGGGGCCTCCCCGGCTGACCTGACCGACGTTGTTTCCAGGGGTTCCAGAACTTCAGAGGCTTCCGGAACCGCTCAAGCTGACGGGACCGCAACGACTTCAGAGGCTTCTGAAGATTCCCGGGCTGACGGAACCGTCACGACTTCAGGGACTTCCGAACCTTCCGTGCAGGACAGGTCCCCCTCAGCCTCTGAGATCACGCAAGATGAGGGCAATCCCGACTCATCCTCAACTGCATCATCTACGTCATCTCCTTCTTCACCATCTTCATCATCTATATCCTCTCAATCGTCTTCTGCCTCTCCATCATCTTCATCACATTCGTCATCTCCATCGTCTTCTACCTCTTCATCATCAACCTCTTCACCATCTTCGTCATCTTCGTCATCGCCATCATCTACACCCTCCTCCTCTCCGCCTTCTTCCTCCCAGTATTCCCCCGCCTCTGCCGCGACCGCCAGCAGGTCCGCCCGCTACCGTCCGCCCTGGACCTACGAGCCGATGGAGCCGGCACGGGAGGAGCTGCGCCTGCGGGCGGAAGAGCTCACCGACACCGCGGACTACGAGGCGGCGGCCGAGACCTGGGGTGCCATAGCGACCGCCATGGAGAAGGAGTACGGCCCGGACGACCCCAGGGCGCTGGAGGCGCTGAGCCTCCAGGCCCGCTCGCTCATGGGCTTCTCGACGGACTGGGACGCCACACGCGAGGCCGCGGACAGGGCCTGGAGCTGGCTAGGTGCGACCCTGGGTCCTGAGTCCCCGGAGGCGCTGTACGCGGCTGAAACCAGCGCGCTGTGCCTGCTCCTCTCCGGGGACGTGGCCGGGGCCGTCGAGGCGCTCTCCGAGCTGGCCGACGCCTCGCTCGCGTCGCTCGGGCCGGAGCACCTGCAGACGCTCTCGGCAAGGCGCTCGCTCGCGACGGCCACCGCCGCCGCGGGATACCCCGCGGCGGCGGCAGGAGTACTGAGGGACATCTCCGGGACGCTCGCGGGCACGCTCGGGTCCTGGCATCCCGAGGCGCTGGAGTCGCAGATGGCCCTGGCCTACGCCCTGGACGCGGCAGGCGACCGCAGGGGGGCCCGCGACCTCTTCGCCCTCGCGCTGGAGGCCCTGGAACGCGTCCGGGGGGCCGACCACCCCGACACGCTCCTGGCGCTCAGGAGGCTCGCGGGGGTGAACGCCGCGCTGGGCAGCCACGCCGTCGCGCGGGACCTGGACTCCAGGCTCCTCGATGCCCAGGCCCGGACCTACGGGCCAGACGACCCCCGCACCCTGGGCACCATGGAGAACCTGGCCTCGGATCTCGCGAACCTGGGCGACCACGAGGGGGCCCGCGAGCTTCTGGAGAAGCTCCTCGCGGCCCGCGAGGAGTCCGACGGGGCCGACCACCCCTTCACCATAGCCGTGCGCGGGAACCTCGCGAGGACGCTGGACGCGCTGGGCGACCGCGAGGGGGCAAGGAGGATGTGGGCCGGGGTCCTGGAGTCGAGGGAGAGGATCCTGGGGCCCGACAGCCCCGACGCCCTGGCCGCCAGGAACGTCCTGGCCCGCTCGCTCGAGGCGGGCGGGAACTACGCCGCCGCCAGGGAGGAGAGGGAGCGCGTGCTCGCCGCACTCGAGCGTACCAGGGGAGCGGACGATCCCGAATCCCTCGCCGCCGGGGCGGCGCTCGCGGACACCCTGCACCACCTGGGCGACTACCGAGCGTCCCGCGACATGTTCAGGGCCGCCGCGGACTCCCTCGCCAGGATCCGGGGGACGGACGACCCCGACACCCTGGCCGCCAGGGGAAGCCTCGCCCGCGAGCTGGACGCCATGGGCCTCCACGAGGAGGCGCGGTTCGAGCTCGGCAGGGTCCTGGAGGCCCTGGAACGGACACGGGGCGGCTCGCACCCCGACACCCACGCCGCCCGGCAGAGCCTCGCGGTCGTCCTGGGGCACCTGGGGCAGCTCGACGAGGCAAGGGCCCTCCTCACTCAGGCCCTGGAGGAGAGGGAGGCGGAAGGCGGGCGCGACGGCCAGGAGGCCGCGGCGGTGAGCGTGCTCCTGGCCGACGTCCTGGAGAGCCAGGGCGAGCGCGCCGCTGCCCGCGACATGCTCCAGGGCGCCCTCGCGGCCATGTCGTCCGCCGCCGGCGAGGAGAGCCCGGCGGCGCTCGACGCCAGAAGCCGACTGGCCCGGACGCTCGGGCGGCTGGGCGACCTTGAGGGGGCCCGTGAGAACCACGCCAGGGTGCTGGCGGCGAGGGCCGCCGCCCTAGGGCCGGACCATCCCGACACGGTCTCGTCGCTGGAGAGCCTCGCCTCGGTCCTGGAACGGATGGGGGATCTCGGCGGCGCGCGTTCCATGGCTGAGCAGGTGGTCCGGTCGCGGGAAAGGACGCTCGGCCCCGCCCATCCCCTCACGCTGTCCTCCCGTGGCGAGCTCGCGGCAGTCATGGCCTCGTCCGGCGACCGTCCCGGGGCCAGGGAGGCGTACGCGAGGATCCTTTCTGACTCCGAGGGCTCCCTTGGCCCGGAGAGCCCCGTGACCCTCGCGTTCCGCAACAGCCTGGCAGCGATCATGGTCTCGGAAGGCGACCACGAGGCCGCGAGGGCCCTGCTCATGCCGGCCCTGGAGGCGGCCACCAGGCTCTACGGCCCGTCCCACCCTCTCTCCGCCAGGGCGGCTGCCGGCCTCGGCAGGGCACTGGCCGGGCTGGGGGACACGCCCCAGGCCGTCTTCTTCCTGAAGCTCGCGTCCGGCGCCTCCCGAGAGGCGAGCCCCGCGGCCTCCCGCGACGAGACGGAGGGGCAAGGCTACCTCGCAGCCGCCGAACGCCCCTGCCACTGGCTCTTCGAGGCCCTCGCGGGAGCCGGGCGGACTGCGGAGGCGCTGGACGTGCTCGACCTCATCAAGAAGGACGAGCTGGACAGCCTTGATCCGGGACATGCGCCACGTGCCGGGGCGGGCGCCCGGGCGGGTGCCGGCATTCCGGAAGGCACCGGCGGCGCAGCGGGAGGAGGCGCTGGCCGCCCGGCCCGGCCGGGCGGCATGGCGGGAGCGGGAGTCCAGGGTGTGACAGGCGGCCAGTCGGTATCGGGCACGCTTGCGGGAACCGGTGACGCGAGGGTTTCAGCCAGCCTGCCGGGACCTGGCGTGCAGGCGGTGACCGGAAGCCGGGCGGGCCCTGGCGTACAGGCGGTGACAGACGGCCTGCCGGGACCTGGTGCCCAGGCGGTGACAGACGGCCTGCCGGGCCCTGGCGTACAGGCCGTGACCGGAGGCCTGGCGGAACCAGGCGCC
The DNA here is from genome assembly GCA_031263525.1 of Deltaproteobacteria bacterium. GTDB lineage: Bacteria > Desulfobacterota > Desulfarculia > Adiutricales > Adiutricaceae > JAIRZX01. The sequence continues at coordinate 9,744 of JAISFP010000360.1, forward strand.
CGGGCGGTGACGGGCGGCCTGGCGGGACCAGGCGCCCGGGCGGCGACCGGCTCACTGGCTGGACCTGGCGCCCAGGCGGCGACCGGCGGCCTCCAAGGAGACGCCGCCCCTTACGGATCCGGAGCCCCGGCAGGGCACGGCACGAACACCGGCACGCCCGTTTCTGCGGTTCTCTTCACGGGCACCCCAGAGGAAGAGGCGTTCCGCGCCTACCTGGCCGCTGCGGAGGCAGAGTCGGAAATCGGCTCCGAGCAGGCCGCCTTGAGGGCCCGGCTGGAAAGGGAGGGATCGCTCTCGCAGGAGAACGAGGCCCGCCTGGCATGGCTTGACGGCAGGGCCGAGGAGACCAGGGCGGCGTTCGTGGCGCTCTGCGGAAGGCTCCCTGAACTTCTGGCCGGAGCGGACTCCGGAATTCACGCCGCCCGCGCCGAGGAAAGGCTCCGTGCCCGCCGCGAGACCCTGGCCGGCGTCGGAGGGGCAGCGGCGCTGGTCCATGCCGTGTCCGGCGACAGTGCCCTCTTCCTCGTGATGGTGACTTCCGGAGCGGTCGTGACCAGGGAGTCCGCGGTGGGCGCGGAGGAGCTCGCGGCAATGGTTAAGGGGTTCAGGGCGCTCCTCCAGGATCCGTCCAGGGACCCCAGGGAGGCCGGGAGACGGCTCTACGAGGCGGTCATGAGGCCGCTGGAAGACGATCTGGCCGCGGCGGGGCCGGGGACGGTCATGCTGTCGGCGGACGGGCCTCTCCGCTACGCCCCCTTCGCCGCCTTCTTCGACGGGGCGAGATTCCTTGCCGAGAAGCGCCCCACTGCCCTCTACACCCTGTCCACGGCGGCCGGGCTCGCCGTCCCGCCGCCGGAGGGCCCCGTCTCGGCCAGGGCCATGGGCGTGACCCGCCCGTGGCCGGGCTTCCCGGCGCTTCCCGTGGCGGCTGCCGAGGTGGCCTCGGTGGTGGGGGGCCCGGTGTCCGGCGGGGCCGGCTCCGCCGCCGGCTCCTCTGCCAGGGACCTCGCGGGCGAGACGTCCGGCGACCTCGCCCGCGAGGCTACGGGGACCGCAGGCGGGGCTCTGAACGGGACGGGCATGCTGGACGCGGCCTTCACGCGCGGGACCCTCGCCGGGAGCCTCGAGTCGAGCGCGCGCGTGGTTCACGTGGCAAGCCGCATGAGGCTCGAGCCCGCCGGCCACGACGCCTCGGTCCTTCTCCTGGGCGACGGGTCCCGGATAAGCCTCAGGGACATTGAGACGTCGGCGGACATGGACTTCGGGGGGCTCGACCTGTTCACCCTGTCCGCCAGCGACACCGCCTCCGGCCTGCGGGACGGGCACGGGGCCGAGGTCGAGAGCCTGGGCGAGGTCCTGCAGGGCGCCGGGGCCTCTGCCGTGATGGCGGCACTGTGGCCCGTGTCCGATCTCTCCACGGCCAAGCTCATGCGGGAGTTCTACCGCCTGCGCTACGTGGAGGGCCTGGACAAGGCCGAGTCGCTCCGCAGGGCGCAGATTGCGGTCATGCTTGACGGGAGCGCCACGCCCGCGCCCGCGCGGGTGACTGCCCCGGGCCCAGCCGGGCCTGCCGCCGGCGCGCCTCGCTGGACGGGGAGAGGCTTTTCCCACCCGTACTACTGGGCCCCCTTCATCATTGCGGGGAACTGGAGATGACCGCTGGCGAGCCGGCACGTCACGAGGAGATTTCCCGGGGCTGAGCCGTCAGGCGAGGCTCCTCGCGGGAGAGCCCGCAGGAGGTGGAACCGCAAGCCGGCCAGCCGCAGCCTGCCCGTGTCCTCCCAGGGCGCGAGCGGCGGCGCTCTCGGAGCGGCCGGAAATGCCCCGCATGATAAAGACCGGACGGGAGCCCGCCCTGACTGGCGTCCACGCGCCCCCCCGTCCGTCCGGTCCTGCGGCATCTGCCGGTTCGCTGGCTCCGCATTCGAAGAGGAGTGCCGCCCGGAACCGCGCCCCGGACAGGAAGCCGGCTCAAGGCGGGGCCCGACCGTTGCCCGCGCGGTCAATGTCTGCCAGGACACCAGCCGGCTGCGCCTTCACTGCATGGATAGGCAGCCGCTGGTTCACCGCGCTCTTTCCTCCCAAAAGCGGCACTTCCGTGCTATCATTTTTGCCTCCCCGCAACCCGGGACGCCGCTTTCGCGGCGGTAACGCCTCCGGGCGACTGCGTCCACACGCATCCCACGCCTCTGATTTTTGCGCCTCTGCCTCAGTGCCTCTCAGCTTTCCTCGCTTCCCGGCCTTCCGCGCTCCAGGCCTCCCGGCTCCAGCGAGTCCCTGCTTCCCTGCCTCCGCGCTTCACGGCCCTGCCTCATGGCCGCCGCGCTTCCAGGACTCATGGATTCCGCCGAGGCGACTGCCCTGCCGCGCGTCCCGGCAGATCCCGGCCCGTCACGGGCCGCCTTCAAGGGGGTTTCTCCATGTCTTTCCAGCTGTACCTGGTCCTGGCCGCAGCCCTGGCTGCCGCTATGGCCGTCTCTCCCGCGGCGGCATGCGCCGCCCCCAAAAAGCCCGGCAACAAGGGCAAGGGCCGGGCCAAGATAAAACCTCCCGCGAACAGGCCGAAGGCACCGTCCACGCACAGAAACGCAGGCGGGACAGCCCCGTCCGTGACCGGTTCCGCAGGAGCTCCGGATCCGTCCGAGACCGCGTCATCCCGGAAGGCTGGCGGGAGAGACCGGCCGGAAGACAGCCTCTACGACAACGAGTTCGACAACTTCGCGCACGTGCGCCCCCCGCTCCCGAAGGGCTGGCCGGAGTGGCACTACCCCGAAATGGGGGATAGCCTTGAGCGCTCACGTCTCAACGCCGAGACATGGCTGCATGAAGGGAAGCCGCTTGCCGCCGCCCACGAGTGGGACGGGATGCGCGCCCTGGCACGCCTGGTCTTCCCGCCTGACGATCCGCGGAAATGGGTTGCCCTGTCGCGGACGGCAAGATCGCTTGCCGAAGACGCCTCCGGCATGCACGGCCTGTTCATGCCCTCGACGGAGCGGGAGTTCCGCGCGTCCGCCGCGGCCTCCCTGGCTGCAGGGGCGCTGGAGTCCTTCAGGGCCCTCTCGGACCGGGCTGCCGGTCACTCCGCGGCCGCCTCAGGTCCTGCGGGACCGGCCCCGTCACCAGCCCCGGGCCCTGACGGCGTGGGAAGCGTCGCGGATACGGACGGGGACCGTAACGAGACGGACCCGGACGGGGAGAAGGGCGGGGGCGTGAAAACGTCAGGGTACTGCCGGGTCCTCGCCCCGCGCATACCGGTCCGTACCGCGGAGACGAATTTCGCGAAACAGACTCTCAAGATGACGCTCCCCTTCGTCAGGCACGGAGGCGTGAAGCCCGCGTTCACCTTCGGCGAGGCATTCTACCCGACCCCCCAGGCGGAGAAGGCGGCGCCCGACCCCTTCCCCTCAGCAAGGGAGCTCAGATCCCGGCTTGCCGCGGCGGAGGCGGCCGGTGGTCCAGAGCCCAGGTCACGGGAGGCGGAGCTGGTCCTCCGCTCCCTTCTGGGCATGGAACTCTGGGACTCCGGCGGCCGGAATGCCGCGGAGGAGGCCACGGAGCTTCTGAAGGAGGCGGCGAGCGGCCTGGAGAAGCTCTCCCCGCGCGGCATCGAGACCCTTCTCGCCAGGGAACGCCTCGCCAGGAGGCTGGCCGGCATGTCCGGATTCGGGAGGATTCTCCCAGGCCTGTCACTGAAAATCAAGCTTCTGCCCGATCCGGTCTACGGCATGCTCTATGACGAGGAGGACGAGGACAATTTGCCCGATCTGGAGCCGAAAATCATTCCCCCGGCCGATCTGCTCCAGGCGAAGAGGCTCTTCGCGGAAATCGAACGTCTCGCCCTCCCCACCAGGACGTTCGAGCCCGTCCGCCTCCGCGCAAGCGTCTGCGTCGCCGGGCTCGAAGACATCGGATCTAACGTGAACGCGAACAGACGCCCCGGGCCGGGGCTCAAGGCCCAGTCCGCCCTCCTGATGGATCAGGAAAAGCAGATGAACAGGACAGGGAAGATGCCGGACCCGAACTGGGCGAGGGCCGCCTTCGATCTTGCCGAATTTCTCCGCCAGGCCGGGGAAGATCACGAGAAAGTCAAGCTCATTCACTTATTCGCTATCAACGTCCGCAGAAACACCCTGGGAGCCCTGCACCCCGAGACCGCCTCCACGCTGTCCCGCCTAGCGGACTTATGGTACCCGTACCACCAGGAGCAAGCCTGCGAGTACTGGGCCCTGGCCCTGGAGGCCGTGGAGTGGAGGGGCGAGCGCTACGAGCCGTTCACGGCCGAGCTGGAGTACCGGCTGGGACGCGCCCTTCTCATGACGTCCTGGGGCAGGGAGGCGCTCCCTGCCCTCGAGAGGGCCGAGAGGCGCTTCCGCGGCCTGGAGGGCGAGACGGGCCAGAGGACCCTGGAATGCGGTCTCCTGCTGGCGCATTCGCTCTACTTGTGCGACATGGTTCCCGAGGCCGAGAAGCTGTACTCCGGCATAGTCGCCCTCCTGGACGGCGCCCCGCCCAGGGAGGACCCCGACCCTGACATGTCGCCCGACGAGACGGTGCTCTTCGCCGCGCTGGCCGGGGCCGGGGCCATGATGAAAAAGCGCGGCGACACCGCCGGCGGCGAGAAGCTCCTGAGACGCGCGGCCGAGCTCGAGCCCAAGTCGAGGGACAGGCTGGCCCTGATGGACTTGGGGTGCTTCCTCATCCAAGAATTCCTGAACTAGACTTGCTGCAGGGCAACGACAGTCGCGTTTCTTGCCGCCCCGGACGCCCGACCGCAACGGGCAATCCCTTGCGTCCGCAGCTTTCTGTCAAGCGGCTGCAGGATGACGATGTAGACTATGCCTATGAGGTCTATGGGAATGAAGACTATGGCGATGCGGGCGATGGCGATGAAGACTATGGAGATGCGGGCGATGGCTATGCAGGCTATGGTTATGCGGTCTATGGCAGTGAAGACTATGCCGATGCGGTCTATGGCAGTGAAGACTATGCCGATGCGGTCTATGGCAGTGAAGACTATGGCGATGCGGTCTATGGCAGTGAAGACAATGCCGATGCGGGCTGTAGCGGTGCGGGCTGTGGAGATGTGGGCGATGGCAATGAAGACTATGACGATACGGGCGATGTAGATGCTGGCTGTGGAGATGCAGACTATGGCGATGGGGGCGATGGAGATATAGGCTATGGCGATGCGGGCTATGGAGATGCATTCTATGGCGATGCGGGCTATGTAGATGCAGACTATGGCGATGCGGGTGTTGGAGATGCAGACTATGGCGATGCGGGCTATGTAGATGCGGATGCGGCGGCGAGGCCAGCCTGCCCGTGAGAAGAAGCGTTCCGGGTGCGGCAGCGAGGCCGGCCTGGACTTACGTCCGGCGCGAGGACAAGACGGCGAGGCAACCCCGGACGGGCCATCCGGAGCGGGGACCGTCGCGGGGTCCGGGCGCGGCTTCCTCGATCGATTTCCACAATAGGGCCCTTTCGTGCTATCCTCTCCCATCCCTGGCACCTCCAGGAGCCCCGGAGTGCAGTTTTCCCGGCGGAGAGGCCGTCCGCGCCCCCTCGGGCCCCGTCGGCTGCCGTCCCCCTCCCCCACGATATCCCGAAGCCAGGCTTCCGCCGGCCCCGGCGCCCTGCCGGACTCCGGCCCTGACCCCGCCCGAGCCCTCCTTACCCTATCAAAGGATGAAAGGATAACCTCCCATGCCTCCCCAGCTGTTCCTGCTCCTTGCCCTGGCGGCCGCGCTCGCCGTCCTTTGCCCCGATGCCCTTGCCGCCGCCAAGAAGCCCGGCGGCAAGGGAAAGGGCAAGAAGGGCTCGGGCAAGCCGCACCCCTCCAGGAGGCCCAAAGCCCCTGACGGGGGAGACGCCTCGGTGGAGGACGACCCGACCTGGTCGGACTTCCCGTGGGACGAGCTCCCCCTCCCGTGGAAAGAGGAGGACAACGAGGGCTACGAGGAGGAATACGGCACGGGTCCGGAGCATCCCCCGGCCCCGGAGGGATGGGCCGAGTGGGATTTCCCGGCCATGGGGCTCCTCCTGGAAAAGCAGCGCTTCCTGGCCGAGACAAAACAGCGCAAGGGCGACCTTCTGGGCGCGGCGCATGACTGGGACGGGCTGCGCGCCCTTGCGCGGAACATTTTCGGACCCCGCGATCCCAGGACTTTCGCGTCGCTTTCCCGCTCGGCGAGATCCCTTGCCGAGCACGTGATCGGCCCGCGCGCCGTGGCGGGACCCCTGTCGGCTGAGATGGCCTCCGGGGCGGCGTCCATGGCCTCGGGCGTTCTCCTGGGCCTGGAAGACGCGGAAATCGACCCGCAGGACTCCTCCCCCATGATACCGTGGCCGGGGCTCATGGCCGGCTTCGGCCCCCAGCCCAACCTGGGGGACCCGCCCGGAGACTGGGGCGGGAAGACGCGGCGGGAGACGTCCAGGGCCCTGGCCGAGGCCATCGCCGGCGAGAAGGCCTTCGCCTCGGACACGCTCCAGCTGATCCGGGCCCGGGCCCCCCATGCCGTATGGGACTCGGCCCCCCCCCTGCCGCTCATGTCGCTTTCCGAGGCCGTCTACCCGAAGGGCCGGCACGGGGAGTCCGATCCGTGCCCCTTCCCTCCGCCGGACGAGCTCCGCAGGCGCCTCTCCGCGGCCGAGGCCCCCGGGGGGCCAGGACCCAAGTCGCGGGAGGCGCTCGTCCTCATGTCGAGGCTGGGGGAGGCGCTCACGGACTTCGGCGGGGAAGACCAGACATTTGAGGGCACGGGGCTCATGCGGAACGCCTCAAAAGGCCTGGACTCCCTCGCGGGGCCGGGGGACCCCGACGCCCTCGAGGCCAAGGAGCGGCTTGCACGGCGCCTCGCCGGCCTGTCCGGCTACGGCAAGATACTGGAACCCTATGTTAACGAGCCCTCCCGGGGGAACCTCTCCCAGGCTCACTGGCTCTTCCGAAACATCTGGAAGCTCGCCCCCGCCGGGGAGGAGGGCGAGCCTCTCCGCCTCCGCTCGCGCATGTGCACGTTCTGGGCGACCTTCGCCAAGAAAGTCCTTGCCGAGTCGGACAGCCCTGACGGAACGTCCGACATGAAGCCTACCGGAGACTTCATAATGTCGGCAGGCTGGCTGATGGCGATAGGGATGGAGATGGACGAGGGCGAGGGCGATTTCAAGATGCCCGGCGCCTGGGTCGGACGCTCCGCGTTCGATTTCGCCGAGATGATGCACTTCTCTCAAGTATTTCCGGCATACACCCACTTCCACCGCCTCTCGCTCAGGGTGCGCCGCCACGCTCTTGGCGGCCGCCACCCCGAGACAGCGCGCTCCATGTCCTGCCTGGCGGACGGCCTGTACCCGGAGAAGGAGGAGAAGGCCGCCGCCTACTGGGCCCAGGCCCTGGAGGCCCTGGAGGACCAGGGAGAGACGGAGGACCTGAACCGGGCGGAGGTGGAGTTCCGGCTGGGCCGCGCGGTCATGATGGCCAGGGAGTACGGCCAGGCCATCCCGATTCTCGAGAAGTCCGAGGAGACCTTCCGCCGCCTGCTGGGGGAGACCCACCAGCGGACCCTGACGCCCACCATCTCCCTGGCCCAGTCCCTCTACTGGGCCGGCTTCACCGAGGAGGCCGGGAAGATCTACGCCAGAACGGTCAGCCTGCTGGAAGACATCCCCGACCGCAAGCGCGAGAGCCGCTACCATACCACTGACAAGGGCTACCTCTCCGTCGCCATGGCAGGGCTGGGCGCGACCATGTACCTCAGGGGCGAGCGCAAGGAGGGCATAAGGCTCCTCAAGAGTTCGGGCAGAATGCGTGACCGCGTGAAGGGCGATGAGAACCCTGTGGGCCTCGGGGATCTGTACCGCAAAATCTTCCTGAACCCGGACGGCGTCATCAAGTTCGGCCCGCGCAAGGGCCCGGTCGCCCCCGACGGCGACTGGAGCGCCTTTCCGCAGATATTATACGACCCCTCGTTGGAGTTCGATGACGACGACGACGAATAGCGGGGACGGGAGCCCGTAACCGGAACCGGAGCGCCGATGGCGCCGGGGCGCCCATGCGGCAGCAGTGCCGACGTCGAGGAGCGCCGACGCGGCAGGCCGATGGACAGGCGGGAAGGCGAAGGTCAGGAACGGCTCACGGGCAGGTCCGCCCTGACCAGGGAGAGAGCATGTCCTGGACCAGCCGGAAGGCTGCTCTGGGCCAGGTGAAGGCGCGTTCTGCACCAGGAGTGAGAATGATCTGGGTCCTGCTGAAGTTTCCCCCGCATTCGTCTGTAAACAGATACGCAGGTTCTTCTGGACTCAAACTTCCGGCGCTGGGCCTCCCTCCCCGCCTACCGTGGCTGCAACCGGGACCGTCAACCGGCCTTCCAGTCCGGGTTCCGTGCCAAATGTCTTGCCAGCTGGCTACATTTAACCACGGGGTATCCATATTGACCTCAGAAGGGTGAATCTGGCCCCGTCTTCATCGCTCACCCGTGAACAGATGCAAAAACACACCATTTAGGGAGGAGTAAGAATCCGTGGGAGGTTAAAAAAGTGGGCAAGGGCTGGAGGGCGACAGCGGCGGCGGAGGAGGAGGAGGAGGAGGGGGCCGGGGGAGGAGGCCGGGGAAGGAGGAGGGGACGGGCCCATGGCTAAGGGAGAGGGGGGACCTGAATGGTTACGAAAAAATTAAGTCTAGAAACTGGATTGTACATAGTCTGTATGCCATCGGAAGAAAAACAGTCGTACCGATTCTTGATTACTTCCAACAATTTTTTCTTTTAACTTGAAGTCTTTGGCTGGCAAAGCTTTGAAGTATTTAAATTTTTCTCCAGTTCTTCTTGTGTGTGGCCCATGAAAGTGCTGCAATCTGACGAGAGAGATATGTCATTCAGATTGCTAAGCTTGGAAAACACCCCCATCCTGCTAAACTTGGCGATCCCTGAGATGAGCGCCATCTCGATTCTTGCATCGGACGATTTGATCATCAAATAAAAATTCTGAATGGCGCTTCGTCTGGCGGACAGCAGTCCTGGATTGGAAATTTTCTTGTGAGTTGACACTTAGACATCGATGACCAGTGCATCGTATTCATCTATTAGGCGAACGACTTCGTTCCCGGTCGAATTGTAGACATCCGAAATAAGATTATAAAAAGCATTTGCGATATTAGGACCATGCAGGGAAACATTGTGCCTCGCGGCATTCTATCTTAAAATGTCCATTACACTCACTGACAAATCAGCAATGGTGTCGCCAGGAACTGCTACGGACATGTCCAGGCGAATGACAGGGCGGGCAAGGAAATCCGGGAGCACATGTAACTCTCGGCCACGAGACTGCGGAAAAGCCCCTCTCTCCCTAAGAATAAAGCGTCTAAGGCACTGAGAGTTAGAGACTTGCCGAAACGTCGGGGCCGTGCGCAAGAAATAAACTTGAGATCCTTCAGCAAATCTAGTAAATACTTGCTCTTGTCGACGTAGACAAAATTTGTTCGCCTCAGTTCCTCAAATGTGGACATCCCGAGAGGCAACACGGGGAAATCCTGAGGAGTCGTCGAATCCTGAGTCATAATGTTCTCTTCCGGCCACGTGACTTCCTGAAACGAGGCAGTCAGCCAGAAATGTCGGCTGCACGTCAGCCATTCTGTCTGATGTTTAGCATTCAGGAATGTAAATCAAGACCTTGGGAGAACCAGCCTGGACAGATTGCGGGAAAAGGCATGAAAGTGGATTAGGACTAGCTTAAGCACACCAGATGCACGACTGTCTAATCTGACTATCATCAACATAGAGCGAATCAGACGCTCAGCTGAGTCAGTCTTCCGTCAAAGGGTTGAAGCGAAATTTCTACTTCAAAAAGATTTAGGCCGACCAAGACGATAGAGGCATAGCTCAAAGTGACAGGAAGAGGCATATGAAAAGGAATAGGAATAGGAATAGGAATAGGAAGATTAGCACTTACAGAGACGGAAATACGAACGCTTACAGAGACAGAAATACGAACGCTTACAGAGACAGAAATACGAACGCTTACAGATACAGAAATACGAACACTTACAGAGACATAAATACGAACGCTTACCGAGACAGAAATACGAACTCTTACAGAAACAAGAACAGAGATGCATGCATCTTAAAATACAAAGACTCCA
>JAISFP010000055.1 GCA_031263525.1 Deltaproteobacteria bacterium
CGTGCGCTACTGAAGAGGAAAGCGGCTATCGAAAGGAGGTGTCGGAGAGGTCAGCGCCGGCTGGAGAGGAGGAGGAAAGCGAATGTCGGATGAAGCGGCGAAGTAAGGCGTGGCTGATAATGATGATGACGATGGTGGTGGTGGTGGTGGTGGTGGTGGTAGTGGTGAGGAGGAGGAAAGCGGATGTTGGATGAAGAGGCGAAGTAAGGCGTGAATGATGATGATGATATCGAAGGTAGTGGTGAGGAGGAAAGCGGATGTTGGATGAAGAGGCGAAGTAAGGCGTGGATGATGATGATGATGTCGAAGATAGTGGTGAGGAGGAAAGCGGATGTTGGATGAAGAGGCGAAGTAAGGCGTGGATGATGATGACGATGGTAGTGGTGAGGGGGAGGAAAGCGGCTGTTGGTGAAGAGATGAAGGAACGCGGGGATGATGATGATGATGACGATGGTAGTGGTGAGGAGGAGGAGGAGGAGGAAAGCGGCAGTTGGCGAAGAGTCGAAGGACTGCGATGATGATGATGATGATGATGACGATGGTGGTGGTGGTGGTTGTAATGGTGAAGAGTGGTGGTTGTAATGGTGAAGAGGAGTGGAGGAGAAGACGGAGAGAAACGGGCTTGAGAAAGGAGATCGGGGCCACCGGCGTACTCAGCTGGGCCGGGAGGACAGGAAGGCGACCGCCGTGCTCAGGTTCAGCCGGCGGCGGCCCTCACTCCCCTGCCCTCACCACCAGGGAAGGAAAAGTCCAGGCTCCTGATTCCGTCCCGCAGCCTCCTCCAGCCTGGCCGGATAAGGACATCGGACCGACGTATCCTCGCCAGATGGGAACATGCTGCTGGTGAACTCCTACCCCCCTGGCTGTCGCCCGTATCCGGACTCGCCCCGGCCAGGAATTCTCCGCCATGCAGGTCCTGTCACGGCAACTTCCCCAGTTGAAGCGAAGGAGGAGGGGGAGAAGGAGGAGGAGGAGGCGGGGAAGAAAGAAGGAGGGAGAAACGCTCCGAGATATGCAACGCCTGGCGGAAGCAACCCGCCCCGCCAGAGGAGCGGGCCAAAGGCCAAAGCGCTCCCCTGCAGGGCCGGGGCGGCGGAATCAGCGGAACTCCCCTCCCGGCTCCCGTCCGTCACGGACGGGGGAGTCCTTGACGCGGTCCGGGCATTTCGCCACGAACTTGCCTGCCACCGTGTTGAGCAGGCGGCCGAAGACCGCGAGCTCCTCCATGGGGTCGCCGCTGTGGCGCAGGGCGATCCTCAGATACTTCTGGTGGAGCAGGGTGGTGTCGTGGGCGGGTCCCAGGGTGCGCTCGTGGTAGGCGACCGTCCGCCTGAAGAGCTCGGCCGCCCGGGCGAACTCCCCGATCTGCGCCAGGAGAAGGGCGTACTCGCCTGCGGTGCGGACGGCCGCGGCGCTGTCGGGACCGAGCTCGCTGTCCAGGGACTCCAGCATCCTCTCGTAGTGGGCGCGGACGGAGACGGGTCCGTCCTTGTGCTGTCTCGCCCTGAGCCTGCCCAGGAAGGCGTCCACGGTGAAGGGGTGGCGCGGGCCGAGGAGCGCGAAGTAGCCGTCGGCAGTCTCCATGAAAGCCTGCTCCGCCCCCGCGAAATTCCTGGCCAGGGCCAGGGAGTGGCCCAGGCGACCGCGGTAGCGGAGGGTGTCCATGTGGATTTTCCCGAAACGGCCCTCCGCGCGGCTGACGGCGCCCATGACGAGCTCCAGCGCCAGATCGTGCTCGCCCAGCGCGGAGAGCGTCCTCCCGAGCGACTCCGCGGCGTCCATGCTCCCGACGTGGTCGGGGCCGAAGGTCTCCGCGTGGAAGGCGAGCGAGCGCCCGAGGGCGTCCCTCGCCCCCCGGAGATCCCCGGTGTCCAGGAGGCACAGCCCCAGGCAGGTGAGGCACTCCAGTGTCCTCTCGTGACGCTCCCCGAGGGTCGCCGAGGCCGTCTCGTGGACCCGCCTGAAGAGCCTGCAGGACTCCTCGTGCATCTCGAGCGCCCGCTGGGTGCGGGCGAGGTTCATGGCGGAGGTCATGGTGTCCCAGTGGGCGAAGCCCAGGAGCCTCTCGCGCCCGGCGAACGCCCTTGCGTGGAGCTCGCGGGCCCGGACGTGGTCTCCGGCCATCCCAGTCGCCTCGCCCAGGACATCGGTCGCCGAGAGGGTCCCGGGGTCGTCGGCCCCCCGAAGCCTCGTGAGCCTCTCCAGCGACCAGCCGAGGAAGGGCCAGGACCCCTCGTAGTCACCCTGGATGTACTTTACCACTCCCAGGTCGTGGGTCAGGAGCACCGTACCGAGGCCCTCGGGACCCGAGTCGGCCTCGGACATGACAAGCAGCTCGTCCAGGACGGCCTGGGCCTCAAGGTAGTCGTTGCCGGCAACCAGGCCGGCTACGACGGGATCGCCGGACTGGAGCAGGTTCTTCGTCTGGAACTCGTATGTTATGTCGTTCATGGAAATAACGTCCTTGCAAAGCGTCCCGAGAACGGGCCGGAATTGAGCCGAGGCAGGTGCCGCGCGGGAGGCCCGGCAGGTCACGGAACGGAGAAGATCATGCTGCGGGGCGGCAGGTCACGGAACGGAGAGGATCATGCCGCGGGGCGGCAGGTCACGGAACGGAGAGGAAGATCATGACATCAGGAAACGACACAATCAGATGGACAGCGTATGACATACGGAGATGCCCTGTGGAAGCTTGCTCCGCAGGTTCCCAGCGCACAAGCATTTCACCGCATGCCTATCCCGCGTGCCGGCAGGCCCCGGGCAAGGTTAAGCCAGGAGGAGAGATAGCCCGCTCGACATGATGGCCGATGGATGGTTTGACAATAGACCAAGCAGTTGCCTTTGTCAACAAAAAATACTGATATTCACATTTAACATATAGTCATAATTGATGATTGACGCGAAAATAATACGAAAATATAGAGAAAGCATTCTTGATAATATTTCGAAAAATATCTGAAAGTTATCCGAAAATATACCGAAAATTATCCGAAACCATTCTTGAAGCATTCCGAAAGTCTTCCGAAAGTTGGCTGAAAAAATAGTACAAAATAAGGTAAAACATAAGCGAAGTGTTCGAAAATCAATAAGAGATGTCACAAAAATTTTTCAAAAACTTGTGTCAGTTTGAGAATGCGGACAACGACAATGCAAAAGTCTTGCGAAAACATGTCCGGCTTGCAGAAACGCCCGCGAAAACATGACCAGTTTGCGGAAACGCTCGCGAAAACATGACCAGTTTGCGGAAACGCCCGCGAAAACATGACCAGGTTGCGGAAACGCTCGCGAAAACATGTCCCGCATGCAGAAAAGCGCACGGAAGCAGGCGGCAACCCGAAAGGACTGCAGCTGCCGCTTTTTCCGGACAGGGGCTGTCCGTAATCCGGCACCTTTCCCGATCGGCAAAATTGTCCGAGTAAGTTGGAGTTCTCGGTTCAGCTTCGGACCGGTCCGGAACGCCGCAGACCCCCGACTTGCCGGGGCGCTCCTCCCGTCCGGGGAAAGACACGGGCCTCAAGCCGCCGCCTCATGCGGTCAGACGGTGGGGCCGGCCGCCGCCGAAGGGCTCCCTGGACGCGACCGGCCAGGCACGGTCACGGGGACACATTCCCGGCGGCCGCCGGGCAGGGGCCACGCCTCAAGGCCCGCGAGGCGGCCCCGGGGGCTACGGCCGGAGCTTCACTGCCCAGGCCGAGGGCGAGCCCGGACCCTGGCCGGCAGGCGGGACGGAGGCAAGATCGCCGTCCAGCGACTCGGTCCGCCCGGCTACTACGACGCCCCCGTCGGCGGTGCCGGCAGCGGCTATTCCCCGGTCCTCCCCCGAACCGCCCAGGACAACCGACCGGAAGAAGCCCCGCCCGGGGGAGGCAACGGCAGCCTGGACATCCCACATGCCCCATCCGCCCCTGAGCCGTCCGAGTGTGACCTGCCCGACCGACGCGATCCCGCCGCCGGCAGGGGCCGAGGCCATGGCGGACGCGTTCCGAGGGGCCGGCACGAGCCACGGCCCCGACCCGTCCGGGCCCACCCCGAAAGCCCAGGAGCCGACTCCGCCGTCGCCCGTGCCGGCCCAGCCGCCGCCCGGCAGCTCCCAGAGCGTGAGCCGGAATGCCTTGGCCTCGCCCGCGAGGCTGTTCCAGGCGAGCTCGCCCCCGGCGGAGAAGGCCGCGACCCTGATCGCGGGAAGCGATGTCTCCGCGCTCCAGTCATTGTAGGCCACGGCTAGGCCGCCACGCGTTGCGGGGGCTATTGCCATCAAGCCCCCGAACACGGCGAGGGGCGCGCAGAAGGCCTCCTGCTCCGAGCCCTCCCGCGTGAGCCTCCGGACCCTGACTCCGGGGCCGCCGCCGCATCCGCGGGCGCCGTCGCCTTCCGCCCCGGCAGGGCCGGCCAGGAACATGTCACCCTCCGGGCCCGCCGCCGCGGAGAGCGGGGGAACATCACCGTGCAGGCCGTCCAGGATCCTCAGCCACGCGATCCTCCCTGAGCCGTCGAGCTTCGCCGCCCAGTCGCGCCGGCCGGGCGGGCCCGTCCGGCCCGCGAAGTCGCCGTCGCGAGATGCCGTCTCCCCCAGCGCCAGCCAGCCCCCGTCCGAGTCCGCGGCCAGCCAGGAGACGCTGTCGTCCAGGGAGCCGGCTATCCGGGTCTTCCACAGAACGGCCCCGTCGGGGCCCAGCCTGACCGTCCAAGCGTCAGTGCCCCCGCGCGAGGGCCCGAAATGGCCGTCGGGGGAGTCGCTCTGGGCGGCAAGGGCGACGCCGCCGTCGGGGGCGGCTCCCGCGGCGGTGAAGGCGTCGGAGCCGGAGCCGCCGAGAAGGACCGTCCACAGCACGGTGGAGGACCTGCGGTCGCGAGTTGCCAGGGAGACGGCAAGGACGGCGGCGAGGGCCAGGGCGAGTCCGAGGACAATGACGGGAGCCGGGGGAAATTTCCGGGCCGGGCGCGAGGACCCTGCCGCCTCGGTGACCGGTTCCGTGTCCGGCGGAGGGGATGTCATGGGGGATATCCTCTGGCTACGCGCATCCGGGGCAGACGGGAGGCGCGGGCCGCTTCGGTCGGCGGCCTGCGAGGGCCCGTTCCCCCAGTGGAGCGGGGATGACGGCGATAGCTGCATGCCGCGCTCCGGCAGGGATCCGGCTAGGTGGCGGCGGAGCGGGCACACCCCGGACTGGAGCCGGTGGACCGGCCGGGATCCGGCAAGGAGGCGGCGGAGCGGCCAGGCCCTGGACTGTAGCCGGTGGACCGGCCCGGCCAAGGACGGGAGCCAATGGAGCGGCCCGACCACGGACAGGACCCAATGGACCGGTTCGACATCGACTGTAGCCGGTGGACCGGCCCGCCCACGGCTGGAGCCGACGGACCGGACCAGCCACGGACGGGAGCCGGCGGGCCGACTCGGCCACGACTGTAGCCGTGGATCTGCCCGGCCAAGGACGGGAACCAATGGACCGTCTCGACAGCGACTGTAGGCGGTGGACCGGCCCGGCCGCGACTGCAGCCGGTGGAACGGCTCGGCAACGACTGTAGCCAATTGACCGGCCCGGCCACGGACGTTAGACGCCGGACCCGGCCCGTGGCTGGCCCCGGAGGACCGACCGCAGGCCGGGAAAAGCCCGCCCCGGCACTCCCCTCAGGACGCCGTCGGATCCGTCACCCGACCCATGAACAGTATCGCACCCGACTCCCGGTCCCTGATGAGGAAGACGAAGGGCCTGTCGGCCTTGAATACCTTGGGCGGCTCGAAGGCCGGAAGGGCGCGGGTTATGACGGCGGCCGACGCCGCCGCAGCCTCGGTGCCCTCCTCAGTCACGTCCACGAAGGCGCGGTGGAGGACGTCAGAGATCTTGAGCGATCTGTCCCCCGTCATGCCCGAGAAGTCCGCGCCCCCTCCGAAGGCCGGGGCGAGACCCAGGGCGGAAAGGGGATCCAGGAGGGACTCCGTGCCCCAGCCGAAGGAGAACCTGGGAAGGCTCGCGTCCACCCTCTCCATCGAGGCCTTCCCGATCCGGGCGGCCAGGGTCTCGCCCGCGAGGGACGCCTCGAGGGAGGCCATGCCCCCACTGGCGCTCGCGGGCAGCAGCACGAACATGGAGAGCCTCCGTCCCCGGTAGGGGATCTCCAGGACCTGCCCCAGCTCGTCCTCCAGGTAGCCGAAAGGGCCGGTGCGGCGCATAAACGACGCGGTTACCCTCTTGGGGGCCGCCTGGAAGCGCCCTTCCCTGGTCTCGGCCTTGTCGAACGGCTCTAGCCACCCGCCCTTGAAGTAGACGGCGTTGGCCAGGACCAGGCGGGTGTCCGGGGGGAGCGGCATGGGGATAAGGTCCTTCACCCTGTCCCTGGTCTCCCTCGCCGCCCAGGCGTTTATCGCCTCCCTGGGCGCGTCCCCGCCGCCAGCGAAGTCCTGGGGCTCGATCCTGGCCCCGAAGCTCCGCTCGACCGTCCTCAGGAAATCCCTTTTGAGCTTCACAGAGCCGTCAGGCCACATGGACCCCGCGAGCGAGAGCTCGGAACCCTCCCCCGAGGCGGCCTTGAGGCTGTCCTCCAGCCCCTTCCAGGACTTAAGGTACGCCTCCCCCTTCGCGGGCATCCCGAGCGCCCCCTCGAAAGCTGAGGCCGTGTCCCCGGCGGCTCCGGCGTAGGCCATGGCAAGCACCCCCGCCACGGAGACGGGGGACATGAAGAGGTTCCCGTCCCTGGCGGCAAGCGAACGGAACAGGTTCAGCCCGAAGGCCGAGGCGCCGGAGGCGGCGGCGACGGCCTCCTGGGAGGGCCCCGCCTCCGTCCCGCCGCTTCGCTGGGCCGAGGCCTGGGAAGGCCACAGGAGAACCGGGAACGCCATAAGCGCCAGGACGGCTATCGTTAACACGGACCTCATGGAAGTCTCCTTCGCGTCTTGCGCGGCCGGACGCCCCGGAGGGGCCCCGGAAGGGGATGGTCGGGCGACCTGCCGGCCAGGAAGGCCAGGTTCTGTCCCGGACGGGCAGATTCCGGCCCCGCGTCACTGTCGGCCCGGGACTGTCACGGGCGGCTTCAGCCCCTGACGGACGGTCCCTCCCGGCTTCCGTGCATCCTCGGCTGGCCGGGCCGGGGTCCGGCCCCTTTAAGAGGGGGGCAGTGCAGGGAGCAAAGCAGTCAGGACAGAGAGCAACGCAGACAGGACAGGGAGCAAAGCAGTCAGGACAGGGAGCAACGCAGACAGGACAGGGAGCATCCCATCCCAGACAGGAAACGGCACGTAGGTCCGGAAAGGAAGGCCGAAGCCCTGGGTACTGCGGCCCGCCCGAGACGGGCCCCGGGGAGGACCCCTACGAAGCGGAAGGATCGGAGAGCCGCCCCATGAATATCACCCCGCCGGTGGCGTTGTCACGGACGAAGAACACGAAGGGCCTGTCCGCCGCGAAGCGGGCGGGCGGGCCGGGCAGAGGTCTCGTAATCACGCCCGGGCCGGGCGGGGGCGTCACTGCACCCTCCTCGTCCACAGCCACGGCTGAGAGGTGCAAGACCTCGGAAACGCCGAGGCCGGGCATGTAGGGGGAGACGCCGGAGAGATCGGCCCCCTCCGAGAAGGCCGCCCTGACGCCCATGGCGGCCAGGGCACCCTTCAGCGACTCCGTCCCCCAGGCGAAGGCGAACCTCGGGAGCGTCAGCTCGACGTTGGCGTAGGCCAGGCCCCCGAGCCGCCGGGCGAGGGACTCGGGGTCAGCGTCCCTAACGAGCGCCTCCAGCCCCCCTGTACCTTCGGCATCCGACGGCAGGAGCACCGTCATCACGAACCTGCCCCACAGGTATGGGATCTCCACTGCCTGGCCCGCGCCGTCCTCCAGGTAGCGGTACACGCCGGAGCGGCGCATGAACATGGCCTTTACCGCCCTCCCCCCGTCCGCCCGGAAGTCGCCCTCGGAGGTGTCGGCAGCGGGGAACGCGTCCTTCCAGATCCCCTTGAGACACGCGGCGCTCGCGAGCGCCAGCTCCGTCTCCCGGGGGAGGGGGGAGGACGTCAGCGTCCCCGCCCTTCCCCCCGTGACGTCACGGGCCCAGCCGTTCATGGCCGCCATGACCCCGGAGGGCTCCCCCCCGAAGTCGACGCGGAAGTACGAGTTCCCGAAGGCGAGCGACTGATATTCCAGGTACTCCTGCCCGAGCAGGAACTTCCTGTCCACCCACATGGAGCCGGCAAGGCCGAAGGCGGCGAGGTCCCCGCTCCCCCGGTCGCGCGTCGCCAGGAGCAGGCCCCCCCAGTACCTGGGGACGTCCCTTTCCCCCTCGTACGGGACCCCGAGCGCCTTCCGAAGCTCGTCCAGGGTCACGCCTCCCGCCCCCATGTGGACCATGGCAAGCGTCTCCGCCACCGCGAAAGGCGAGACGAAGAGGTTCCCCCCTTCCGCGGCGAGCTGGCGGAAGAGCCCCCAGCCGAAACCGTTCAGAGAGGCCGCCAGGGCCTTGGCCTGGGGCGTCGCCAGCTCCGGCTTGCCGGAAGGGCCGGGAGGGCCAGGCGAGCCGGGGGTGTCTGCCGCGCCGGGAGAGGCATGCGGGGCCGGGGAGGCAGCCTCCGCCGTAGCAGGAGCTTCCCCCAGCGTCGAGGCTTTTGCTGGAACCGGGGCTTCGCCAGGAGCCGGGGCTTCTCCCTGTGTCGGGGCTTTTGCTGGAACCGGGGCTTCGTCAGGAGCCGGGGCTTCTCCCTGCGCCGAGGCTTTTGCTGGAGCCGGGGTTTTTGCTGGAACCGAGGCATCGCCAGGAGCCGGGTATTCTCCCGGAACCTGGGCGGCAGAACCTGCGGACATGGCTACCGCAGCCTCATCTACTCTATATGTTGCGTCAGAAATCGAAACTCCGGCTGGCAACGCCGCTGGATTGTCAGCGCCGGCCTGGGCAGCGGCTCCGGACCCGACCGTCTCCGCAGAGACCGGAAGTGTCAGGCACAGCAGGACGAACGCCGCCGGCACGGCGAACCGCCCTAGCCTCAATGGGACACCTCTCGATTCAGGCATGGTTCATGCCGAGCGACAGTTTCCGTCCGCCTGCAGTTTCCGAAAGCGCGAAAAGCATGTCAGCCTGCTGCCGTTGTAGCTGGACAACGTATGATTCTGGAGCCGCTCCCGCAGAATGGCCATGACGACGGAGCACGGTGGACTCGGATGATGGAGCGCCAGGGCCTCCAAGCGAGGAAGCGCCATGCCTCCGGGAGATGAAGCGCCGTAGGCATCGATACATGTCAACGCCAGAGCCGCGAGGCGAGGGAGCTCCGGCTTCGAGGCGGGAGAGTGCCGGGGCTTGCGAAGAAGGAGTGCCAGGCTTCGAGGAGTTAGCGCCGTGGTCCTCGAGGCGAAGGAGCTCCGGGCCCCCAGGCTGGGGCTCCTAGCCCCGATGCGAGGGAGAGCCAGGCATCGAGGCGGAGGCGTGCCGGGCCAAGAGGAGAAGGAGAGCCAGGCTTCGAGGAGTTAGCGCCGTGGTCCTCAAGGCGAGGGAGCTCCGGGCCCTGAGGCGAGCAAACGCCGGGCCCCGACGCGAGGGAGCTCCGGGCCCCGAGGCGAGCGAACGCCGGTCCTCAAGGCAGGGAAGTTCCCGTGGCCTCGGGAAATCGAAAGGCACCTGGCGGAACCGGCTCAGGCGGACGGGCCCGAGAAACGCCCCATAAATATCACGACACCCGTGGCATTGTCGCGGATGAGGAACAGAAAGGGCCTGTCGGCAGTGAACTCCACCGGCGGGAGGGGCATGGCGGTGGCAGTCACGGTTACTGCGGTGGCCGCCGCGGCCTCCGTGCCCTCCTCGTTCACGTCCACGAAGGCCTTGTGGAAGACGTCGGATATCTTGAAGTTGCGGGTCCCGGCCATGCCGGAGAAGTCCGCCGAGTCGGTGAAGGCGGCCTTCACGCCCAGGGCCTCCAGGGCGGCCTTGAGAGACCTGGAGCCCCAGGCGAACTGGAACCTGGGGAGCTTCACGGCAACGCGGGCGGGGGCCATGGCCGCGAGGCGGGCCTCCAGGGACTCGCCGGCAGTGGCGGCCTCGAGCGCCGCGAGCTTCCCGTCGCCTTCCCCGGGCAGGAGAACCGTCATGGAGAGCCTGTCCCCCAGGTAGGGAAGCTCGACCACCTGGCCCAGGTCGTCCTCAAGGTACCGGAACCTCGCAGTGCGATTCATGAACATGGCCTTCGCACTGCCGCCGGAAGCGCGGAAGTCCCCCTCGGCGGTGTCGTCCGGGCTGAAGGCATCCTTCCACTTGCCCTTGAAGTAGACGGCGTTGACCAGGACCAGCACCGTTTCCACGGGGAGCGGGGAGCCGATCAGCTCGCTTATCCTGCCCCGGGTGATGTCCAGTGTCCAGTCGTTTATCGCCACCCTCGCCCCCTCGCCGTCCTTCCTGTAGTCCACGGGGAAGAGAGAGGGCCCGAAGGCCTGGGACAGGGCGTCCAGGAAAGACTTCTCAAGCCTCACGGAACTGTCCGGCCAAAGGGAGTCGGCCAGGGCAAAGACGGCATCCTCCTCTCCTGAGCCGCCTGCGGACTTCAGTGCCTCCCGGAGCGACTGCCAGGCCGAGGCGAGGGCTGCGCCCTCCGAGGGGAAGCCCAGCGCGCCCGCGAGCTCGTCCCGCGTGGCCCCGGCCGAGCCAAGATGCGTCATGGCCAGCGCCTCCGCCGCCGACAGCGGGGATATGAAGACGTTCCCATCGTCCGCGGCGAGCGCCCTGTAGAGGTTCCACCCGAAACCGTTCAGGCCCCTGGCCAGGGCCTTTGCCGACTCGTCCACGACAGGCGGGGCAGCGGGGCTGGGCTGCGCCGGCCTGCCGGCCACGGGCTGGGCGGGAGCCGAGACGTCGGCAGGAGCCGCGGCCGGGGAATCGGCGGGGGCCGCCTCCGGAGGAGAAGCGTCGGCGGGGGACGACACAGGAGCGGGGGCTCCGCCCCCGTCAGTCTGGGCCGAGGCCGGGACGGACAGGCAGAGCAGGAGCATCATGGCTGATATGGGGAGCAACGCGAGCCTCATGGTGGGGTCTCCTATGGCACATGGGCATAAGGCAGGGGCCGATCGGTGGTCTTGCCGGCCAGGCACGAGGTCAGGGCACCGATTCATTGGGCGTGCAGGCCGCCAATCGAGGCATCCGGGACCCAGGATGCCAGCAGTCGACACAGCCGGGACTCCGGCCGGCCGCAAACCGAGACAGCCGGGACTCAGGATGCCAGCAAGACAGCCGCTACGCCATATCGTGACTTGCGGCGGAATCATTCCGGGATGGCGTTTCAGGTCGTATGGCTCAAAACGCCATGTTGAAGCTGCCAAAGCGTAAGGCTCATGAATTTACGAAGCATTGTAATCAGGCGATGAAATTTCAGGGCGATCGTAATTTGGTCTTGTGACGTCCCGCTCAAAAGTCAGGACGTGCGAGTGGGCATCGCCCTCCATGGGGTATCAAGTATAAATATAAGGTATACAGATACCGAAAGCAAGCTTTCTCCTTGCTTGCAGGAAGATTCAGAAGTTGCGGGGAGGACCTGGCAATCAGGACGGAAGGTCGCGAGAGGAATTATGAGGACATTGCGAAATTGCCAGAACGTGCAAGAGCTACACGGAGGGGGGGCGAGCTTTGCGTAAGACTTGCCGATGAAGATGATGAAGAGGAGGAGGAGGATGAGGGGGATGTTGAGAAGGATGATTATCATGAAAGAGTTTCCGGGGCATCGCCACCGGGGACGCATCGACATGCAGCAGTGTTGCATGACAAGGCTTTCATGGACCGGGGTGCCGCCGTGCCTCATGAAGGTGTAGGATGAGGAGGAAGGGGATGATGATGATGGTGATGAGGATGAAGAAGAAGATGATGATGATGAGGGGGTTGTTTAGGAGGAAGAGGGGGAAGATGATGATGATGATGATGATGATGAGGAGGAGGAGGAGGAGGAGGAGGAGGAAGGGGTTGTTTAGGAGGAGGAGGGGGAAGATGATGAGGAGGATGAGGATGAGGAGGGGTTGTTTATCATGAAACAGTTTCCGTGGCCACTGCGCCGGGGATGCCACGAAAAGCAGCTGTGCTGCATGACGCGGCTTTCATGGGCCGGTGTGCCGC
>JAISFP010000208.1 GCA_031263525.1 Deltaproteobacteria bacterium
GAGTAGAAAAAGATAGGTTTATATAATGTTTAGCTATGCAGAGTAAGAGATGCTGATTAATTGTGGAATATGGAACGTAAGTTTTGACTGAAAACTGGAATAAATGAACTGAAATAAAAATGAAAATGATGGAAAGAGCATTATTTTAGGATTATATCGATAATAATTAGTAATATATTTACGGATAATAAAATAATGACCCTTATGATGTCAACACATAAATTTTATTAATTAAATAATTATTTATTAGAAAAATTCAATTTCGTCCGCCTTGAACCTCCTGAGGTGGAGAAGCCATCAGGAAAAAGACTAGTGATTTCGCATACTTATGTTTTTCAGCAGTAACTAAATAGTTAAGATCAATATTTTTCAGATGGATCAAACTTGTTAAATAACTGAAATATAAACGTTAGTACCATTACACCAAATATCTCTATAGGCGATTTCTTTTAAAATTTTTCATCTCTTATCAAATCTTTCAGCACCAATTTTTATGTCTATCAAAAAAATCAGCCCAGACATCAAATGTTGGATCGGTAGGCTACCCTAACTGGAATGTAACTATTTAGGTGACCCCTCAATTTAGGACCTTTTCGGATGAAAAGTGCCTGATGAGTTCTTCTTTGGTAAACACCTGAATTGTTACACTATTTATTCTGAAATAATTTCAGTAATTGTATAAGGGACACTAAATTCTCATCTGAGATGTCAAGAAATAACCGCTCATGGCTGTTGAGCCCAGGAGGCGGGGCAGGTCGGCGGGGAGGAGGAAGGGCAGGTCAGCAGGGAGGAGACGGGGCAGGTCGGCTTCATCAGTCAACGGCAGAAGAAAGGCTCGGGACAGCTTTACAGGCGGGTTCTGCCTTCAAAGAGCGAGCTAAGTTACGTTATTGAGTTTTATCTTTAAAGTGACCCCCCCCTCCTTTGAGCATCCTCCTCGCCATCACCCACATCACCTTTGACAAGACACCCTGCTTTTGTGTATTCGCTTCACTTCCGCGCTTCATGCCCCTTGAAACTCCACTGTCTAAGGCGTCCAACTCTAGACTTCCCGTTCCCCCTGAATTCCCCTGCCCGAAACCTTCACTCCAATGTCTCCTCCGCCACCATTTCTCTCAATTCCGGTCCTTTTACCCTTCCAATTCCCGGTGCCCTGAGACTTTCCAATTCCCAGTGACCTTTGCAATTCCCTCTCACATCCCGTCTTGTTCCAACCAATCCTGTTCCGTCTTGTCCAGTCCCGCCCAGCCTCGCCATTTTTCTTGAAACTGACGTATCGCGCCGTTAGAATGTCAGGTTCCGGCAGGCCGAACAGGCCTTCACAAGGCTCGTCCTTCACCCTGCCCGCCATGAGCCTCGCCGAGGGCCGCCCCCCGGCCTCACCTCCCTACCGGTCTCTCCTATGCCCAAATCCAAGGACGATTCAGGCTCGCCTGCGGCCAGGGTCCCAGAGCTCTTCCGCCAGGTCATGAAGGCCCGCACACGGGTCTACCGCCTCTTCCCCCCCACCCCCACCGAGAGCCACCCAATGCCGGGCGGCTGGACGATGCTCCTGAAGCGCGAGGACCTCTCCGAGATCCACTCGTATAAGTGGAGGGGTGCCTTCAACTTCATATCCGCAAGGGAGAGGGAGGCAAAGAGGCGCGGCGTCTGCGCCGCCTCCGCCGGCAACCATGCCCAGGGCGTTGCCGTGAGCGCCGCCAGGCTGGGCGTCCGGGCCGTCCTCTTCATGCCCAAGTCCGCCCCGAAGCTGAAGGTGGAGTCCGTGGCCCGCCTGGGCAAGGGCCTGGCCGAGATACGCCTGGAGGGTGACAACTTCGACGACGCGGCCGGCGCCGCGCTAATCTTCTCCGAAACGGAGGGGCTCCTCCACGTGCCCCCCTACGATGACCTGCTGGTCATGGCCGGCCAGGGGGTTGTAGGCGACGAGATCATGACCTCCCACGAGCGTCCCGACACCGTCTACGTCCAGATAGGCGGCGGCGGCCTCGCCGCCGGGGTCGCCGCCGTGGTGAAGACCTACGACCCGCAGGTGCGGGTCATAGGCGTCGAGGCCGAAGGCCAGGCTTCCATGAGCGCGGCCTTCGAGGCGGGGAAGCCCGTGACCCTCCCCCGTGTCGACATCTTCTGCGACGGGACAGCCGTCAAGACCGCCGGGGCGCTGACGTTCAGCGCCCTGAAGGGTCTCCTGGACGGCATCGTCACAGTCACCGCTGCCGAGGTGGCCGCCGCCATGGAGGAGCTCTGGCGCGTGGCCAGGGTCATCTCCGAGCCTTCCGGGGCGATGGGCCTGGCGGCGGCCCGCCGCGAGGAGCGCGAGCACGCGGGCCGGAAGGTGGGGGTCATACTTTCCGGCGCCAACCTGGACTTCCGCCGTCTCGGGAACATCGCTAGACGGGCCGGGGACCCTTCGGGCCGTCAGGCCCACTACCAGGTGGAGCTCCCTGAGAGGCCGGGGGCCATGCTCGCCTATCTAAAGACCATAGCCCCGGCCGGCCTGAACATCAGCCACCTCATGGTCGGCCAGTACGGTGCGGACCTGGCCTACCCGGTCGTGGGTTTCGACGGGCACTCTGAGGACTTCGGGTACCTGGAGGAGCTCATGAGCTTCGGCGGGTACAAGTTCAAGGACGTCACCGGCCGGCCCGACATACCCTTCCGGGTGGCCCCCTACCAGCCCAGCATGCTGAAGCTCCCCTTCGCCGCCATCCTCCACTTCCCGGAGCGGCCGGGAGCCCTCACCGAGTTCCTGGAGCGGGTGGCGGCCTACGCCAACATCTCCTACTTCAACTACGTCCACTCAGGCGAGCAGGTGGGCCGGGCCCTCGCGGTCTTCTCCTTTGAGAACGAGTCGTTCCGGGAGAAGTTCCTGGAAGGCCTCCGCGAGCGCGGCCCGGAGATCACCCCCCTCCCCCGTGACACCAACCACGCCCTGGGCCTCATGGAGACTTCGAGGGGCAAGAGCTACGACGCTTTCGCCAAGTGAACAGGGCCCCGTCCGCTTAACCCGCCCTTTTTCCCGTGCCCCGGACTCCTCCGGCAGCCGGCGCGGCCGTCCCCCTGCCCTTCCGCAAGTCACTGGCAACCCCATGGGCCTCATCGTCACTCCGGACGGCTGAAGATTCAGACAGCCTATAAAATAGAGACCCTGCCGCCGGCTCCTCCTGGCAACCAGGGAGCTCCCAACCAACGGGCCACTGCCATCGCTTTTTCCTCTCTCTCTCTTGATCCTCGATTATCTTCCCCCTCCCCCTCTTTCCTTTCCGCTTTCCCCTCTTCCTCACTTTTCGCCACTTTTCCACCTTTTTTCCTCACATTTCTTCCTTATTTCTCGCACTTTATCCCATTTCCTCCCTTTTTCTCACATTCTCTCTCTTTTCCTCACCTTTCTTTATTCTTTCTCACATTTTCTCCCTTTTCCTCTCATTTCCTTTTTTTTTCTCACATTCTATCTCCTTTCCTTGCCTTTCCTCCTTTTTTCTCTCATTCTATCTCTTTTCCTCGCCTTTCTTCTCTTTTTCTCCCTTTTCCTCGCCTTTCCTCCCCTTTCATTGCATTTCCTCTCTTTTCCTCGTCATTCTCCCATTTTCTCTCTTTTTCTTACTTTTCCTAACTTTTCTCTGCTTTCCCTCCCCTTTCTCTCCTCTCCCACGTTTTCCTCTCCTCTCCCACGTTTTCCTCGCCTGTCCATTACCTTTTCCACTCTCTCGCCCCACTTTTTCCGCCTCTCCCTCTTTTTTTCAGCCTCCCCACCTTTCTTCACTTTCCTCACCTTCCAGGCGGCCCGTAAGGCCATCGATGCCTTGCCTTGCCACCCCAGAACCTCACTTTCCTGCCCATTTTCCTCACGGCAGACCTTTACAGAAACCGGACCATATGTTAAAAATATAGTTTTTTCAGGCCACAAGCTAGTTACGCTCCTCGGGTCCGGTACCAGGCCCGGAACAGGGGCAGGGCCGCGCGTTCAGGGTCTTTTTCGGCCCCCTTCCGGGGCCAGGGAGGCCCCGGGGAACGCGAAGGGGCAAGTCCGGGAAAATGACAGGACACGTCCTCATAATCGACTACGGTTCCCAGGTCACCCAGCTCATAGCCCGCAAGACCAGGGCGCTGGGCTACTACGCTGAGATCCTGCCGGCAGGCCTCCCGGTGGAGGGCCCCCTGGCCCAGAAGCCCGGGGCCCTCATCCTTTCCGGGGGACCGGCCAGCGTGGACGAGCCCGGTGCGCCCGCCCTCGACCCGGGGCTCCTGGAGGCCGGAATCCCCGTCCTGGGGATCTGCTACGGCATGCAGCTCCTGGCCAAGGCCCTGGGCGGCAGGCTCACCCGCGAGGCCCACGGCGAGTACGGACCGGCGGAGCTCACGGCCACCGGGGAGAGCCCCCTGTGGAAGAGCCTGAACGGCTCCTCCAGCCTCCGGGTCTGGATGAGCCACGGCGACAGGGTGGAGACACCTCCGCCGGGCTTCGCCGTAACGGGGCGCACCCCCGATCTCCCCGTCGCCGCCATGGAGGACAGGGAGAGGCTCATCTTCGGGCTCCAGTTCCACCCTGAGGTCCACCACACGGAGAAGGGCACGGAGCTCCTGAAGGCCTTCCTGGAGGTGGCCGGGCTCCCCGACGGCTGGAAGATGAGCTCGTTCGCCCGCGACGCCGTCGAGAGCATCAGGGAGACGGTCGGACCTGACGGCAAGGTCCTGTGCGGGCTCTCGGGGGGGGTGGACTCCACCGTGTGCGCGGCCCTCCTCGCCCGCGCCATTGGCCCCCGCCTGCACTGCGTCTTCGTGGACAACGGGCTCCTGAGGCTCGACGAGGCCGAGGAGGTGTCCAGCTCGTTCAGGAAGCTGTACCCGGATCTCGACCTGACCGTGGCCGACGCCGGTGACGAGTTCCTGGCGAAGCTCGAGGGCGTGTCCGACCCGGAGAAGAAGCGCCTCGCCATAGGCCACACCTTCATAGACGTCTTCAAGCGCGAGGCGCGTAAGCTCGGGAAGCTGGACTTCCTGGCCCAGGGGACGCTCTACCCCGACGTGATAGAGTCCATCTCCCCCCAGGGCCCCTCGGCCCTCATCAAGAGCCACCACAACGTGGGGGGCCTCCCCGCCGAGCTGGGCTTCACCCTGATAGAGCCGCTGAAGTTCCTCTTCAAGGACGAGGTCCGCGAGCTGGGGGCCGAGCTCGGCGTCCCCGACGAGCTCCTCTGGCGGCACCCCTTCCCCGGGCCTGGGCTGGCCATCCGCATCATAGGCCCCGTGGACCGCGAGTCGCTGGCGCTCTTGAGGAAGGCCGACGCCGTAGTCCGCGAGGAGCTCAGGACCTTCGGACTCGACCGGAGCGTCTGGCAGGCCTTCGCCGTGCTCCTGAACGTCCGGAGCGTGGGGGTCATGGGGGACGGGAGGAGCTACGGACGGGCAGTCGCCGTTAGGGCGGTGACGTCCGTGGACGCAATGACTGCGGACTGGGCGAGGCTCCCGGACGATCTCCTGGCCCGCTTCTCCTCCCGGATCATAAACGAGGTCCAGGGCATAAACCGCGTGCTCTACGACATCTCCCCCAAGCCGCCCAGCACCATAGAATGGGAGTAGGGTACCCCACGGCGTGGGAGCAGAGTGTCCCGCGGCAGTCTTCCGGGTCCGGCCTCCGGGGCCGGGACGCGAAAGGCCGCCCCGCCGGCCAGGGCCTGGGAAAGTCGGGAAAGCCGGACGGACACGGGGGCCCAGCCGGACGGGACTGAGGAAAGGGCCGCAGGCCCCTGGACGAAGCCGGGTGCGGTTTCTGGCCGAAGTTCTGGCGGCGGTGCCGAACGGGAGCGGTACGTTTGCCGGACCGTAGGCCGGACGGCGAATCGGACAGGGGCCGCAGGCCGGCGGACAGGGGATGGGGCTGATGGCCGGAGGCCGGGCCGCCGGACGAAATGGGCCTCGTGAAAGCTGAAGGGGATGACGGCCGTTGGCCGGATTTCAGGCGGCGAGGCGTCGGCGGCTGGCCGCTGGCCGACTCCGGGCAGCCTGCGGAACAGGGAGGACCCCCAGGCCGGGCCGCAGCGACCGGCCCTGCGGCAGGATCCGGAGGGGGCATCGGGTTCGGCGGGGGGGGTGCGCGTCCGGGGCGCCGGTGCGCGCGCGAGTCCATTTTAAAAAGGCGTCCGTGAGGCCCTGATATGCGGGCCTTTCCGGGCAAGCCACACGCGGAGCCGCGCAGCGCGGCTGGGAGGGCCATATGAGCCAGGCCGGAAACGACAGCTGGACCAGGATGCATCCTGCGGCCGCCGCCAAGAGGGGCGTCCGACGAGCGGGCCACGGTCCCGACAAGAACATAAGCAACGAGAACCAGGACTACCTGGAGATGGCCAGGACCAACGACCTGAAGTTCATCTTCATAACCGGCGGCGTCATCTCGTCGCTGGGCAAGGGGGTGGCGGGCGCGGCTCTGGGTTGCCTGCTGAAGAGCATGGGCTACACCGTCTCCATGCAGAAGCTCGACCCCTACCTGAACACGGACGCCGGCACCATGAACCCCCTCCAGCACGGGGAGGTCTACGTGACCGACGACGGCTCCGAGACCGACATGGACCTGGGCCACTACGAGAGGTTCCTGGACGTCCACCTGCCGCCCAACTCCTGCTTCACCTCCGGCTACGTCTACTCGAGCGTCTTCGAGAGGGAGCGCGAGGGCACCGAGGGGGAGTACCGCGGCAAGACCATCCAGATAGTCCCCCACGTGACGGACATGATAAAGCACATGATCCTCCGCCAGGTCCTCTACCGCGCCCAGATAATCATGGTGGAGATAGGCGGCACCGTGGGGGACATCGAGGGGCTCCCCTTCCTGGAGGCCGTGCAGGAGCTCCGCGGCGACCTGCCCGCCAGCAACTCCCTCTCCATCCACCTGACCTTCCTGCCGTACCTCAAGAGCTCCGGCGAGACCAAGACCAAGCCCACCCAGCACTCGGTGAAGGAGCTCCGCGGGGCGGGCCTGAGGCCCGACATCATAGTCTGCAGGAGCGACGAGGAGGTGACCGAGGACACGCGCCGCAAGATAGCCCGCACCTGCGGGCTCCCCTTTGACTGCGTCTTCGAGTCCAGGCACCTGGAGCACGTCTACATGCTCCCCGAGCACCTGGCGGACCAGGCGCTTCCGGAGAAGGTCTGCGAGATCCTGAAACTCTCCCAGGAGCCAATCGACATAGCCCCCATGAAGGAGTTCACCGCCGCCCTCAAGTCCCTCACGGAGACCGTCACCATAGCCGTGGTGGGCAAGTAC
The DNA here is from genome assembly GCA_031263525.1 of Deltaproteobacteria bacterium. Taxonomy (GTDB): domain Bacteria; phylum Desulfobacterota; class Desulfarculia; order Adiutricales; family Adiutricaceae; genus JAIRZX01. Next base: position 7,259 of record JAISFP010000208.1, read on the forward strand.
GTTGACCAGGAGCACTCCAAGGCCAGCGGCGGCGTCCGCAAGCGCAACACCTACTACGAGTCGTACAAGTCCGTGACCGAGGCCCTGACCCACGCGGGCGTCAGGCTCGGCCGCAAGGTGGAGATTGTCCACCTGGAGGCCGACGACCTGGCCGGGCCCGGGGCCATGGAGAGGGAGCTCGGGCCCTGCGACGGGATCCTGGTCCCCGGCGGCTTCGGGGAACGCGGGACCGAGCTCATGATGGATGCCATAGGCTCGGCCCGCACAGGCGGCAAGCCCTTCTTCGGCATCTGCTTCGGGCTACACCTGGCCATAATCGAGTACGCCCGCAACGTCCTTGGAAGGCCCACGGCCACCTCCGAGGAGCTCCGCCCCAAGCTGGCCCCGGACGCGCAGGACTTCATCTACTTCATGGAGAGCTGGTTCAGCTACCGCTCGGCCAGCCTGGTCCGCCGCGAGCGCGACGACGACATCGGCGGGACCATGCGCCTGGGGCTCCAGCCCTGCTTCCTGAACCCCGGCACCAGGGCCTTCGACGCCTACCACGGGCTCCACAAGCTGGCCCGCCGCCGCGGCTGGGAGACCAGGCGCACCTCGTCCTACGTCTACAAGGCCCCGCCGCTCACCGAGGCCAACGAGTTCTTCAGCTCGGCCTTCAGCAAGGCCCTGGACCCCGAGGACCTGGACGACCTGGCCGAGCGGGCGGCGCGTGCCGGGCGCATGACGGTCTACGAGCGCCACCGCCACCGCTACGAGATAAACCCCATCTACCACGAGGCGCTCACCGCCGAGACCGGCGGCGACCGCTTCGTCATAAGCGGCGAGGCCCCGGACATGCCCGGCCGGGAGCCGGACGCCCCGGCCGGCACCCCCAAGCTCATGCCCCCCAGGATAGTGGAGATAATGGAACTGGAGAAGCACCCATGGTTCCTGGGCTGCCAGTTCCACCCGGAGTTCCTCTCCAGGCCCCTGAAGCCCCACCCGCTCTTCCACGGCTTCGTGAAGGCCGCCGTGGAGTTCAAGGCGAAGCGCTAGCGGAGATCCGGGAGCTCCCGCACCTCCCCCCGACCGCCCGGAGCCACGGTGCGCCTTTCCTGGCCCACCCAGGGCAGCCCGGAATCCCCGGCCAGCCTGCCCTTGCCTCCCCTTGCCTCCCCTTACCGCCTGGAGCCCAGGGCGCACCTGGCCCTGCCCATTTCCACGACCCACTGAAGTCCCCGGCAAGCCTGCCCTTGCCTCCCCTTACCGCCTGGAGCTCAGGGAGCACCTGGCCCGGCCCATCCCCTCGGCCCACCTGGAGTCCCCGGAAAGCCTGCCCTTGCCCCCTTACCCTGGAGCCCAGGTCGCTCCTGGCCCGGCCCATCCCCTCGGCCCTCCTGGAGTCCCCCGTTGCTCCTGCCCTTGCTCCCCCTTCAGCCTGGAGCCCAGGCGCGCCTAGACTGGCCCGTCTCCTCGACCCCCTGGAGTCCCCGGCAAGCCTGCCCTTGCTCCCCATTCAGCCTGGAGCCCAGGCGCGCCTAAACTGGCCCGTCTCCTCGACCCCCTGGAGTCCCCGGCAAGCCTGCCCTTGCCCCCCTGCTCCTGCCCTTGCTCCTCTGCCGCCTGGTGCCTAGGCCGCGCCTGGACTGGCCCATCGCCACGCCCCCCTGGAGTACCCGGGCACGACCGCCCTGGCCCCTTGAAGACCGCCTGGAGAGCCCACGCCGCGCCTGGCCATGTCTCCTCTTGCCACCTGGCAGGCACTGCCTGGCCCTGCCGAGTGACATGCCAGGGCACCCGCCAGCGGCTCTGGGTTCGGGATGGGCCCGAGACTCCTGATGCGCGGGATTCCTCCATCCCCTCATCCCCTCCCTATCCCCGGCCTTGAGTGTGAGTCACCGAAGCAGCCCGACCCGCAACCGCGTCCTCATGACCGGCCTCCACCCACCGTGACGAAAGCGAAAGACGCTTTCAGGAGCGGCTCGAATTTCATTCTGGCCCTCTCTCACACGTCAGCTTCTGGCAAGGTCGAACCACTCCAGGACCGACCGAAAATAGCTACATGGGCAACCGAAACTCTCCACAGGCAGCCGAAACTCTCCAGAGGCGGTCGGGCCCCGCAGGATAGCTCCCCAGAGCAGGCAATGCCTTGCTTGGACATCAGACGCGAATGGCGAGTTCCCGGCCGGAAAGGAAGACTTGCCGATCAGCAGTCTGGGCCATGCCTGCTAATTTTCATCGACCGTCTGGCCGCGCCATGCCCAGCTCAGAGTCCGCCTAATCCGGGACGTACTGGCCTCTGAGAGATGGCTCGGGGCTATGCCTGTGGTAACTGTTCAGATGCCCCTCATTGAGGACCTTTTCGGATGAAGAGAGCCCAGACAAGGCTCCCTTAAAGGTAGACAGTCAATCAACGATGCTTTATGCGGTGTGTGATAGTGTCAATAGAGGGCATTTGGATGTGAAAATAACCTGTTGCGCTCCCATTTGGGGGGGGCACCTGAATAGTTACCAAAATTGAGCTATTCTTTCTCCCGGCTTATGCGCCTGAACTAAACCCTGACGAGTCTTTAAACCACCTATTTAAATTGTATTTAAAACAATTTATTTTCCCCAAAACTCAAGAAGAATTTATGGATAACATGCGAACCTTGCTGATAAGATTTCAAACAGACCAAGAATTAGTAAGTTCTTTATTTAAAAAACCTGAAACTCAATATGTTCTTGAAGCGGTGGATTATGCCAATAATCTGAAGGTGGGAACTGGATCGCTCGTCGACCGTGCAGGGCAAAATCATAGCAGGGAAGACAAAAATTCACTTTATAATCTTCTAAAAGATGCCAATGGTTTCCGTATCGTAAGATTCAAGGCCGAAGGAAATGCTAGGATCAAGAAAAAGGCTGAAGACGCTGCCCATGCCAAGGCAAAAAACGAAAGTTCTGCCGATGCCAAGTGTAAGGCCGATGCCGCTTCACGCTCCTGGAAGGAAGCCCAATCCCTGGTCAGAGATAATAATAAGGACGAATCAGAAGCCTATGCCAGGGTCAGGGCAGAAATCACTGCCTGCGCCAAGGCATAGACGAAGAAGCTTATCAAGCCATAGCCTCCAATGCGAATACCGTCCCAGCCGGCTCCAGTGCCGCCCCCTCCAATGCGAAGACCGTCCCGGCCGGCTCCAGTGCCGCCCCCTCCACTGCGAAGACCGTCCCGGCCGGCTCCAGTGCCGTCCCCTCCAATGCGAAGACCGTCCCGGCCGGCTCCCGTGCCGCCCCCTCCAATGCGAAGACCGTCCCGGCCGGCTCCAGAGCCGCCCCCTCCTAGAAGATGAGAGTCCTCTCGGGCCCAGAGCCGTTGCCGGCAAGAACAGAGGTGACACACCCTCATAATCGTTTTTTATCATTACAAGAAGCAGACTCGTTGTACTTGTAAAGAACAAGCCTTGTCGCTTTACTCAACACAAGCCCGCCTTCCGTTTCATATCCGACCTGAATCCTCGCGTTAAGTTCAAACCCCACCCCTTTGACTAAGCTATCCGCTCCATCCCACCTTGCTCAAAGTCCCGCATCCTCAACCCCCTTTATCTCCAAGCCTTCCCAAGCCGACTCAGTGTTCCTAACCATCCCAGAATGATTAAATAGTACCATCCCCCATCATTTATCCATGTTTAGAGCTTATCCACAGCTATATCCCGTAATTATACGTGATTATCCTAGCAGTATATAGAGGGGCCGGGAATTTATTTTCTGTGGAGAAGGATCATGAAGCTGGCCCTCACCTCACCTCCATGCTATATCCCACCCTTCCCCCCTCCTTCCAGTCCTCACCCACCTCTCCCCTCTACAGAGCTCATTCCTGCCCCCAGGCTCTACCCGCTCCTGTCCTAACCCTTTCACAATCTCGCCGTGAAAAGGATACCTGAGGGCCAGATTTAATTTCCGGCGTAATACCTCAAACCACCCGGAACCTGCGGGGCCCGCATGCCGCACTGAGGCCCTCAATCCGCCTATGAGCTTCCGCAGGAGCTGGCGCGGGCCGAAGGCTGCACAGAAGCCTCCAGAACCAGCTGACGGACCTGGAGCCCCTCGGGCCAGCAGGTTGCCAGGGAGCACCCCAAGGCCCAGAGGTGTCTGCCTGTGCGGGAGGGCCAGCCAGGCAAGGAACCAGAAAACTTAAGGTGATACGATCAGCTGCCGAGGCAGTCAGGGAACGGATCTCATTATGGCCTCGGCCAGCACGTCCGCCGCCAGCGCCCCGAGCCAGCTCTCCCCGCAGGCGGGTCCCCCGCTTGTGGCAAGCGCGAACACCGTGTCCCCGTCAAAGAGAAGGTGTGCGGGATAGATGGTCCTCGCCATGCCAGCCGAGGCCATCCGGGCCAGGCGCAGGGCCCCGAGCCTGCCCAGGGGCGCGTTCGTGGCGACGACGGCCAGGGTGGTGGCCTCCGTGACGCCGCCCTTCCCGGCCCCGCCGCCGTCTTCGCGTGAGAAGTCGTTTCCCGCCGGCGGGTCAATCTTCTCCAGCATCACCATTATCTGCTCGCGGTCAGCCAGGGAGCCGCCCGGAAGCCTCGCCCCGCTCAGAATTCTGCCCGTCCCGCGGTCCATTATGCTGCCGAGCGCGTTCACTACTGCCAAAGCCGCAATCTGCAACCCAGAGGGGAGCTCAAGGCCGTAAAGGCCTATGCCGGACGGACTGCAGAGCTCGTTCCCGGCTATCCTGCCCGACCATGCCGAGACTCCAGCCCCGCGCGGCCCTCCCTCCAGGGGTTCCGCAGAGGCGCCCCTGGCGGCCCGGTATCCCGTGCCCTCGTCAGGGAGCCTTCCCCCGGACAGGTTCCCGGGATAGTCGAAGATGACCGCGGCAGGCACTACCGGCACCTTCACAGGTCCGGTGTCGAAGCCCGCCCCGGTCTCGACCAGGTACCTGGCCACCCCCGACGCGGCGGCCAGTCCCAGGGCGCTCCCCCCAGCCAGGCATACCCCGTGGACCTGGCCGGTCAGGGCCTCCGGCCTCATTGCCTCGGTCTCCCGGCTTCCCGGCGCGAAGCCGGGCGTCCAGGACGCCCCTACCGCCCCTCCTGGCGCAAGGACGGCCGTGCAGCCTGTCCTGGCCCCCGCCTCCTCGGCATGGCCTGCCAGGATGCCATGAACCTCGCATATCGTAATCTCGCGCACCGCTCTCCTTCCGGCAGATCCCCCTGCTCCCAGCGGCTTGCAGAAATCTAAGGCTCAAAGTGCGCGGCAAGGCGTGACACGCAACTGCAAGCAGCCGATTCCAGATTTATATTCCGAACATGGCCGACAGTCAAGCCGAAACGAGATACGACCTAAAAACGCATGAATTTCAGATCTGCATGCACATGAAATGAGATGCAAGACATAATCATGCCAAAAATCATGAGTATACGGCTCAGCGAGAGACTATTTACGGCACGAAGACATGCCACTTAACAAATTTATATTGAAATATCATTGCTGTCACTTGGTTGCGATTATCTTGCAACTCAAGTGCATTGCAGATGTATTGCAGATGTATTGCAGATGAATTATTCAGGAAAATTCAGCATCACTTCACGAATTGAGAAATTTAAAAAAATGATTGTGTTAAGACAGTTTCTATATATTACCCTTTCACGTTAATATGAACGAATTGGGCGGTGAGCTGGCGAAGCCGGCTGGCTTTGACAGCGGTCGTCTGCCAGCCCCTTATCCACGCTTAATGTGCCATCGGAAGGATGATGCACAATTTTGCTGGGGATTGAGTTCAAGTTTCTTATTAAAGCCCTGCGCTCCTCATTCGTTCAATGTTTACGTGAAATGGTAATATTAAATATTTAAGTTAGTTTGTTTTAATCAGACAAACACATATTGAAAATTAATAAAATATTATTCATTTGAATTCGTTCATCACGACAAGAAAGCACATCCAAAACTGTCGAAAGACAGGAGGCACGGCGGCGAGATGCTAAATATCTCCAAAATCCTGGCACGGGACAGGTATTACCCGTTTAAATAAATGTCGGAATTTTGGCTATCAGCCTATGGTGGAAAGATTGTGAAACCAGCCAGATCTGGCATGTCCTCGCCATGATTCGGTCTCTAAAGATGGAAGAAGATTCCGACATTTAATTAAACGGGTAATATCAGGGCATCAACGGCTACAACTTCATGGAATAATCTCGGCCTGTCAACCCAGCGGACACCCGTCAGGATAGGGAAACCTGACATGCTCCGTCCCGCACCGCAAACGCCAGGGGTGTCTCCTGACAAGCTGGAGATCCCTGACCGGAGTTACGAAAGGCCACGTCTCGTGACATCCGGCGCGAATGACATGCCGGATTGAAGACCGGTGCCTTGTCCGAAGGCGACCTGCCCCGCGGCCGGATGAGGCTCCCGGCCCTGGCCCGAAAGCCGGGGCCGGGGGGGCCAGCCCCGTCAGATGGTGACGACGGGCTTTATCAGATCCCTGGGCTTGTCCTTCATGAGGTAGAGCCCCTTCTCGATGTTCTCGAATCCCTTCATGCGGTGGGTGAGGAGGATGGAGACGTCGAGCTTGCGGTACTGGAGCAGGTTCGAGAGGTACTCCATGTTCTTGCGGCCTCCGGGCATGAGGCCCCCGACTATCCGGATGTGGCCCATGCCCACGCCCCAGTCGAGCCGGGAGATCTTGATGTAGTCCCCGGAGCCCAGGTAGTTCACGTTGGAGATGATGCCGCC
>JAISFP010000440.1 GCA_031263525.1 Deltaproteobacteria bacterium
CCCGAGCTGCCCCGTAACCCTGCAAAATCCGGAGGATCCGAGGCCATCCGCGCCCGCCCGAGCTGCCCCGGAACCCTGCAAAATCCGGAGGATCCGAGGCCATCCGCGCCCGCACGAGCTGCCGCGGAACCCTGCAAAATCCGGAGGATCCGAGGCCATCCGCGCCCGCCCGAACTTCCGCGGAACCCTGCAAAATCCGGAGAAACCGAGGCCCTCCGCGCCCGCCCGAGCTGCCGCGGAACCCTGCAAAATCCGGAGGAACCGAGGCCATCCGCGCCCCCGCACGGCACGTCAGAGCAACCCCTCAAAATTCACGGAAACCCATGACGGCGCGGAGCAGGCCGCGTCCTCCGGATGACACGAAACCCCTGACGGCGGAGGGCGGGCCGCGCCCCCGAAGTTCCAGGACACCCCGGACGACGCCGGGCGGGCCGCAGCCCCAGGCGGCCCGGAAACCCCTGAGCCAGGACGGAGGGGGAAGGGCCGGGACCCTCCGAAGCCAAGGAAATCACGGACGGAGCCGCAGCGCGCCCCCCCGGGCCTGTCCCTGCCCTTTCCGGCTCTGAGGGCCGGCCCCCTGACCGGCCCAGCCGGCATCCAGCGAGGTGACACCATGCCTGACACCGGCCCGAAACCCTCCGTCCGCAAGGCCCAGCTGGCCGGGCGCTGGTACCCAGCCAGGGCCCCGGAAGTGCGCGACCAGATCTCCGAGTGGGACGCCTACTCGGGCCGGGACTGCGCCCCGGCCATTGCCGGCCCCCCCAGGATGACGGCCATGTGCGTGGTGCCCCACGCGGGCTGGTTCTTCTCCGGGAAGCTCGCGGCGAGGACCCTGGAGGCAGCGGGCTCCGTCCTTGGCCCCGATGGCCCTGAGACTGTCGTCGTGCTGGGCGGCCACCTGGCCCCGGGGGCCCCCTGCGTGTGCTACGCGGAGGACCTCTGGGAGACCCCCCTTGACCCCGCGGAGCTCCTGCCGGGCACGGCCCGCGAGCTGGAGGGGCTCACGGGGGGGAAGGTCCGCTTCAGGACCTGGCAGGGCCCCACGGACGACAACACAGTGGAGGTGGAGCTTCCCCTGGTTCGGCACTACTTCCCCAGGGCCCGGGTCCTGGCCCTGAGGGCCGCCCCCGACGCCGGCGCCATGGCTCTCGCGGCGGGGCTCCTGAAGGCGCTCGCCGGGAAGAGGGTTCTTGCCGTTGCCTCCACCGACCTCACCCACTACGGGGCGGCCTACGGATTCGCGCCGGCCGGCCCCGGGGCGGCCGGCGAGCGCTTCCGGGAGAAAAACGACCTGGCCTTCGTGGACGCGGCCCTGGCGAGGGACCCCGAGACGATGCTGGAGCTCGGGAACGGGAACCGTGCAGCGTGCTCCGCCGGGGCCGCCGCCGCCTGCGCCTGGCTGGCCTCGGAGCTGGGCGCGAAGGCCCGCCTCATCGACTACTACTCCTCCTCCGACATCCTCCCCGGAGGCGAGCAGTCCGTGGGCTACGCGGGCATTGTCTACGCCCCCTGAGGCCCGGGCCGGGCCGCCCGCGCCCCACGCGACCGGACCCTCACGGCGCACGGGGTCCTGTCCGCGTGAGGCCAACCCAATCCCGGAGGAGGATGCCCACAGATCACAACGGACCAGAAAGGGAAGGCTGCCTGGGTCCGGAGACAGTCTCCGTTGGCTCCGGACGTGACCGGACACATCATCGAGTTTCGGCAACCATTCAGCAAACACCGCTAAATGTCATAGTCATACCGTGTTGGAAATTTTTCTTTATATATAATTTTCCAATGTATGTTTTTGTTAGATTGTATGTAACTGTTCAGGTGCCCCCTCAATTAAGGACATTTTCGGAGGATAGAGAGCCCTGTTGAGAACCCCTTGTGGGTGAAGAGTCAACTAAGAATGCTCTATGCGGGGGATATGAGCAACTGCAGAGGGTATTTTGACCGTGAAGCTACCCCTGTTGAGTTCCCCTTGAGGGGCACCTGAACAGTTACACGATTTTTAATCAGTTTTTCCACTGGTTGCCATCGCCGGTGTCGTTCGCCTCCGGCCCGAACGTCAGGTGTGCCGCTGGCGGACTCGCCCCTGGGTGACGTTCGCCCCCGGCCCTAACGTCAGGTGTGCCGCCGCTGGCGGACTCCGCCCCTGGGTGACGGGCGCCCCAGCCCGAACGTCAGGTGTGCCGCTGGCGGGCTCCGCCCCTGGGTGACGTTCGCCTCCGGCCCGAACGTCAGGTGTGCCGCTGGCGGGCTCCGCCCCCGGGTGACGTTCACCGCCGACCAGCGGATTTTATAATCGTGTTTCTTCTTCATGCCAGATGTTTGGTGTAACATTTATTTCACACGCAGCTATCTTTAAAAATGTCTTGTCCTCCAACCAAGCTTATGCTATTTATATAGAAACTTGTGAGACTGGGTTGCACCCCGGTCCATGAAAGACTTGCCTTGCCACTCCGTAGCATGTCGTAACTCACCCGCCGCAGTGTTGCCGGACAATTTTTCATAGTCAATCGTAACAAGCAAGGTCAAGCCTTGCCTTTTTTCTGATATTCGCTAAAGCCAGATGAAGCTACATTAAATTAATATTGACTAAGGAGGCATGAATTATGCTAAACGCCCCAGTACTTAAGGAAACTGCTGTTAGAGCTTTTCTTAACGTGGATCGTGACAACTTGACGATAATGGGAGTTCCCTTTCCTGACGTTGAGACGTTTAACACCGCAGTTCGGGCAGTTTATCCTGGTATGATTGAGGGAGATCTTAACCCTACCGCGAAGAAAATTGAGCTCATGCGGGATTATTTCCTTGGTATAATTTCGCTGGACAAGTATATTGAGTTGTTGACAGTGAGCCGTCATGAGCAAAAAATATAATTTATTTATCCCCGACAGTATATATACGGATCCTGCTACTGGTGTATTGTACAATCTGCTAGATATAACCGATCCTGAAACGTTGGCTGATGTCGAAGCATCGATGGTTACACGAAATACTGATATATTGTTGGCAGATCCTCTCCCTATAGCGGATAATTTATCTTTATTTGACATACATCATCAATTGTTTCGTGACATATACGCCTGGGCCGGTCAAGCGAGAACAATTGAAATTGATAAAGGCGGCTTCAAGTTTTGTCGAACATCACAATTCGAGTAACAGCGAAATACTATTGATGCTTTGTTAAAGTTATATAATTTTACAGATAAAACAGACAAATCAAAACTTTCAGAGATACTTAGTGAAATTCTTGATGAAGTCAATTTTTTTCATCCTTTCCGTGAGGGCAACGGCAGGGCACAACGTGTTTTCGTGCGTCTTCTAGCACAAGAACATGGATGGTTTTTAGATTTTGAACAATTTGACAATCATGATGGTTACGAAAGATATTTTGTTGCCACATCTCGAAGAGATAAAGCCAGCTTAACTCAATTGATATTAGAATGCATGACTGAATTAAAACAAGGATTTTAATAATATGAAAATCATAACCATATTTGTATCCAATGTCACCGACTTAAGGAATTGCCTTATGAGGCAACCGTTAACAAAGAATGCTTTGGAAACCGTTCGTGACATTTGTCGCCTGGGCCACTGGGTGACTTGGAAGCCATCATTGTGAAGGGATACTCTGATCACCCTTGTGTTATGCTCATCGGAGGCAGTCCCCCCGTCGTGAGAGACGGGGCTCTACGAATGGGACGAATCGCCCTTTTGAGCAAAGATGCCTAACAACTGTGTAAAGCATATCACAATCCAAATCTATCCGATATGTTGAGTTTAAATTCTTTTTATTCCTTAAGTTGGTAACATTGGATTTTTATCTGCTAACGTTTGATATGGGAATGTATTACCTGTCAAATCAAATGTCGGAATTTAGCTATCAGTCCAGGGGTGGAAAGGTCGGTGAAACCACCATTTCTGGCACCTGCTTGCCATGATTCGCTACTGCAATATTGAAGAAGATTCCGACATTCCGTTGAACGGGTAATATTATCAAGTAGGCGCCTGTGAAGCTCTTTTTCTAGACAGTTTGGATATTTACACTGGCATCCAGCTTGTTTCCATGCTGACTGATGCCAGAAAAGGAATTATCATCTTGATATTTTAACATTTCCTGATTTGATAGTTGAATTAATCAGTCTGTCATATGACATCTTAAATACCTACTATTATGTTAAACTTTGAATAGCTAAAATGAAAAATTTGCTTAAATGCTGATTTACTCATACAATGCTTTGTATAACTCAGTGATTTTTGAAAAGTTCTGGTTTATTAAAGAAATGAAGTAACTGTTCAGGTGCCGCCCCTATGGGAACTCAACATGAGGATCTTTACAAACCAAAATACCACTGCAAAAAATCCTAACCCCACATGGAGCATCCTTAGTTGTCGCTGCAACTTAAAGGGATCCTCATCAGTGCTCTCTTTCTCTAAAATGGTTCTCAATAGAGGGGCACCTGAACAGTTACAGAAATTCAATTATATTCCTCAAATTATATGACATCTTATTTTAAACCATTTTATGCAGAAATATAGACAAATATTGGAATTAAATATTGAAATAAATTAAACTTTAAAGCGAGAACATGACAGACTAATTCATGACAGAAGCTGACTTATTAGTTGTGGACGAAAATTATGTATCATATTGCTTGAACATATCTAAGGAGATTTCAAGACATACAATTCAGGCATTGCTGTCAGCAACCAACCTCGTGAATGGTCTTGCCCCTATAATCTGACTCTTTCCAGAAAATATTCTCGTCCCAGGATTTCTCGAGATCCTTGTCGAAGACAATAAGCCAGCCGACTACTGAACCGGTTATTACGAGTTCGGTTAAATGTTATAATTTTGGCTATCGTTCCAGGGGTGAGAAATCAGTGCAAGATCCCAGATCTGGTATCTCTTTGCCATGACTCGCTCCCATAAAGTGGGAAAAGATTTCAACATTTTCTAATATTTATCCGGAAACGTAATATGTCCATATAGCCATACAGCTGTTCATAGCTGTCTTTCAGAAGCTGGTTGCCCTTGATTTAAATTTACAACGGATAGAAAGTCCCTTGTACTCCACGACGATATCACACCTTTTATTGTTCAGGGCGCAATCTCTTTGCATGAAGTCGGCACCGCCGTTCAATACCCTCTGCAGGAAAGCAAACATTACGAGATGAACGAATGCCTCGTTGACCAGCTTCGTGAGATCTTTTCTGATATTGTCAGTAAATTCACCAGACACTTCGTCTAATATCTAATCGTTAGTTTCATTTCTATTGATATTTTTATTTTCATTGCCATCCCTAGGTTTTCAAAATTCCAAAGCATCTCTAATATTTTTAAGAACAATACTTTTAAATTTGGTCCATTCCTTCAAGGCTTGACTGTTTATGCGACAGTATTCTTGAAAGGACTTGAGAAGTCCAGTCATGTCTATGCTTGTTCCGTCCATCTATTTGTTGGCAAAGTCTTTGGGTATCTCCTGCTGGACGTCCCAGCTCGAGCGCCTTGCGACAACCTCCCCGTAGATGGGGCTGGCTGGCCAGTAACGTTCTCTTGCGGAGTCGGTTTGCTGGATCCCGAGATCAACCACGTATCCTGCATCATCGCTCGAAACTCCTTCCGGAAATGATTCATCTACGACAATGACCGACTCGACCACCCTTCCGACCCTTGGTTCCCTGAGGCATTTGGCGATGGAGTTGAAATGTGCAACGTTATGCAATATCAGATCATGGACCGCAAAATCGATTTCATTTGCCGTGACAATCCTCGAGTAATCATTCTAAAACTGTTTGACTATGACATTACGTGCTAGAACGTTGACCAGCCACGGCTGCCCCTCGTTCCAGTACCAGGCCCGCTCGACGGCATCACCCGCGAAGATCTGTCCCGTGTCCGCCGTGTGCTGGCCGCAGAGGGACTCAATTTACCCCCGCTGAAGTTGGCCAGCGAAAACGACTCAGTAATTATGGTAAAAGGGCTGGCCAGTCCAGCGGACTGATCTTCTTGCCTGACCCTGTGTTTACAGTCCCATAAGTTCCGCATGCCCACAAGCGCCATCGACCTTGGGAACACAGATTCCGGGGAATCGTCACGTTCGAGACATCCGCCCCTTATCTGAGTCCAGAAGGTTATGAGTGGATCTTCATGCAGACAGTCGGCCTCGTCGAAGAAGACTACCAGTTCTTTGTCCAATGAGCTACAAATGCCGTTCAACATGCCACGAATTTTAGTTCCAGAATCGTTCATGTGGACTTCTCCGCTGAACGAGCAGACCAGATTTTTTAGCTTGGCGACACCGGAATTCCGAAGTCCCATGTCTGTCAGGGCGAAGATCCTGTTCATGGCTATGTCTGTATCTTCAATATTTTGTAAAGAGTCCAGAGAGCATTTGATTGCGTAATACTTGCCATCTGAATTTATCTGTCTTGTCAGCTCTCTCACGCAAGTGGTTTTCCCTGACTGGCGCGGAGCGTGGAGAACGAAATAGCATTCACCCTCGATCATGTCGTTGACATCCGGGAGACGCGGTAACGCCGGAAGCATGTGGTGTTATAAAGGATTACAGACACCTGCAACGCTGAAACTTCTTGTCGGCATCATGGTCATGGCCTCTTAAGAATCGGATCTAAAAATCCTGAGTTTCTGAAACAGACATTGATCTGGCCTGTCGGTCTGGATGTAGCTCCGGGGCAATGTTGCCGCCAGAGCCAGGATAGACAAACCTGGAAAGACAAGCCTTGAAATGCAAAAACCCAGACCGAATGCCGAAAACGCCGGTCTTCGTCAGGGACAGAAGCGTCATGCTCTCGGGCAGGGTCCCCTTAACACTTTAGCCACATTAACAGAAAGGTAACTGTCCTGGCGCCCCTCTTTTGAGAACCTTTTTGGAGGAAGAGAGCCCTGATGAGGAACCCCTGAAGTTGAAAGTCATCTTTGGATACTCCATGTGGGCATGATAAGTTTCCGTATGGATATTTTTACAGGGAAGATCGCCCAGTTGAGTTCCCTTCGGAGGGGCACCTGAACAGTGACACGGAAAGATGATTTCGATGCAAAGCTTTCCGTTCACGGGAGAGCCTCCGGACCGGAGGAGGGCAGGCCTGGAACCCGAGGAAGCTCGCCGGGGCCGGAAGAGAGGTCCTTTCAAGGAGATAGGCCGACCAGAGCCAGTGCGGAGACCGTCCTTGACCATGACGACGGTCACGCCGGTCACGGATGATGGCACCCGCTCACTTCCGGCCCCCAATGCCGGGGGGGCCCGCCTGCCGTCGAGGCCTGGGGTCCCTATTCCGCCCGAAGCCAGCCCCGCCGCGTCCCGAAACCTGCTTCTCCACCCCTGAGTTCAGCAACTCGCCTCTTCGAGCCCGCTCCGAGGCCAGCTATGCCCCGCTCCGAAGCCGCTCCGCCCCCTTCCTTGGCCGTTCCTCCCCCCTCCAGGGGCTGGACAAGCTCCTCCGTAACCTGTTCCGCCCTGCATCCGAGGCCGGACTCGTCTCGTTCCACAGCCGGCTCCTCCCCGCTCCAAAGGCAGGCGTCCCCCCCCTCCGAGGCCGGACTCGCCTCGTACCAGAGCCGGAATCGTCCCTCTCCGATGCCTGCGGAGTCCCGCTCCGAAGATGGCTCCGGCCCGTTCCGAGGACGGATCCGCCCCCCTCCGAGTCCGGCTCCTCCCCGTTCCAAAGGCCGGCATCGCCCCCCTCCAAGGCCGGACTCGCCTCGTTCCAGAGCCGGGCTCGCTTGCTCCGAGGCCTGCGCCGTCCCGCTCCGGAGACGGCTCCGTCCCGTTACGAGGACGGCTCAGCCCCCCCTCCGAGGCCAGTGTCGTCTACAAGACCGGCTGCGTCCCGATCCTGAGAAGGCCGGTCCCGGTCCAGGCCCGACTGACACGCCCTTCGTCCTCCTGCCCGGCATCCGGCATGCCCCCTCCCGGCAGCCCGGGTGCGGCATCCGAGGCGCGAGCCCTGGACAGCGTCCGCCGGGCGTGGTTCCGGACCACTCCATGAGCCCCCCCCGCCCCGCCTGGAGGCCCGGCCGCGCGTTTCGGATCAGGAGAGTTCTGCGCTATAATCGGGTCGCCTGCCCGGTTCCCGCGCCCGAGATCCGCCCGCTCCCCCCTGCCGGGCCGGGACCGCCCTTATCCTGTCCGGGCCCCGCGCCTGGCCCGCCCACGGAGTGACAGATGGACAGCGAGATGCCGACCGGATCCCTGGAGGCGGGGGTGCTTCTCGGGGCGAACCTGGAGAGCCCCCGCGCTGCCGTCGAAAGGGCCTCGGAGCTCATGGGTGCCCTGGAGGGGTTCAGGATCCTGGCCAGATCGTCCATGTGGGTGACCGACCCGGTCGGGGGCCCTCCGGGCCAGGACCCTTACGTCAACCGCGCCGAAATCTGGCTCGCTCCGCCCGACCCCGTGGGGGTGGTGAGGGCCCTCCTTGGCGTAGAGGCCCGGATGGGCCGGGTCCGAAGGGAGCGCTGGGGACCGAGGGTGATAGACGTCGACCTCCTGTACCTGGGCGGTCTCGTCTCGGAGGACGAGGAGGCCATGGTGCCCCACCCACGCCTCCACGTGAGGGCCTTCGCGCTGTACCCCCTGGCCGAGGTCCGTCCCGCCTGGATCCACCCCCTGCTCGGGCGGAGCGCTGAGGAACTCCTCCGGGCCCTCCCTCCCGGTTCGGAGCTCGGGGTGCGGAGGGTCCCGGACTGAGGGGCCGGGGGGCCCGGACTGAGGCTCCCGGAGGGCTGAGGGGCCGGGGGTCATGGACTGGAGTTCCCGGACTGAGGGGCCGGTGGTCCCGGACTGAGTCTCCAGTACTGAGGGGCCGGGGGTCCTTGACTGAAGGATGCCAGGACTGAGGGTCCTGGACTGACGGGCAGGTACCGAAGACCCTGGACTGAGGTTCTTTGGATTAATTGTCCTGGACCGGGGGGCCTTGACGACCTTTCCGCCCGATCCCCGACGCCTCCACGCCCGGGCCCCGGTGCCCGGCACCCCTCTCCGTCCAATTTCATCCCCCGGCCCCCGAAGCCGCGCCCCCCGCCCGGGCGGACCCTCCCGGCGCTGTCCGCCCGACGGGCCTCAAAGGACGCTGATGGCCTCCCTACTGCGCATCTTCCTGATCGCCCTCCTCTTCTACCTCGCGGTGTGGGTGGTGAGGGGCCTGATAAGGCCCGCCCAGAAACCGGGGGAGGCCGGGAACGAAGCGAGCGAGCTCGTGCAGGACTCCCTTACCGGGGTGTACTTCGACAAGTCCAAGGCGCTGACCGTGCAGAGGGATGGCAGGATCCACTACTTCGCGAGCGCCGAGACCAGGGACGCCTGGCTGCGGCGGAACTCCAACTGATGGCCGGGACGCCCTCCATGAACGCCGCGCTGGAAAACTCCCTGGCGGAGGCCTCCGACTCGGCCGCCCACCAGATCTCCGGGCGGGACCCGAAACGCCGGGACGGACTCGCGCGGGCCGGCTGGCGCCTCAGGGCCCCGGCGCTGGCCCTGGCGGCGGCCGCTGCCGTCCTGGCCTTCCGGGCGGCGGGCCCCTCGTCCGACGGCGGGCCCGGTCCGGGGCAGCCCGCTTCAGTCCTCGCGCTTGTGGCCCCGTCCGCGGCCCGGGCCCAGCTCTTCGCCCCTGAGGAGCCCTCCCCCAATGAGCCGCCTGCGGGACAGGCCGGCCAGCAGGGCCAGGGCGCACCCCCCCGGGGCCAGCCGGCCAGGCCGGGCCAGCCCGGCGGGACCGGGCAGGCCCCGCCGCTCGTGTCGTTGCTCCCGCCCCCCGGGGCGGGGGCGCGGTCGTCCGGGAACCGGGTCTACACGGACGACGCGGGCGAGCTCCCCGCCCCCCAGAGCTTCCAGGAAATCCCCTACTGGGAGAAGCCCCTGCGGGACACGGGCGTCCCGTACTGGATCCCCAAGGGGGAGTCCCAGGAGACCTGGCCCCCGAGACCCCCCGAGCCCGCGCCCGTGA
Organism: Deltaproteobacteria bacterium; assembly: GCA_031263525.1. GTDB lineage: Bacteria > Desulfobacterota > Desulfarculia > Adiutricales > Adiutricaceae > JAIRZX01. The sequence continues at coordinate 9,955 of JAISFP010000440.1, forward strand.
CGCCGCAGGCCGACGTGACGGCTCAAGGCTCGGCCGGGGTACCCCAGGCGGGCGAGACCGCGCCCGGCACCGCGGCGGTCCCCCAGGCGCCCGGCACAGTGACGGCCCCCCAGCCGGGCACGGCTGTTCCCTGGACGGCTGGGGTCCCCCAGGCGGGCGCTACCGGGCCCGGAACGGCTGGAACGCTCTCGGGCGGCCAGGGATCTGCCCAGCCGGGCGCCGGGCAGCCGGCCTCCCCTGCCCCGACCGTCGGCCAGGCCCCCGTGCCCTCGGCAGGCGCCGACCAGGCCCAGGTGCCCGAGGCGCCGGACGGGATCTTCGCGCCTCCCCCGCCTCCCCCGCCTCCCGCGCCCAAGGCCCCTAGGCCGCAGAAGGCCCCGGACATCGTGGTGGAGGAGCTCACCTACTACACCTTCAAGGACGAGGCCGGCGTCACGCACCTCACGGACGCCCCTGTCGACCCCCGCTACCGGATGATGACGGTCCAGATAACGATCTCCAGGGGCCTCGCGCCCTTCCGGAGGCTCACCCTGGACAAGCTCCGGCCAGTGATAACAGCGGCCGCCGTCAAGTACCGCCTGGACCCTGCCCTCATAGCCGCCATCATCAAGGCGGAGAGCGCCTTCGACCCCAGGGCCGTCAGCTGGGCCGGGGCCAGGGGGCTCATGCAGCTCATGCCCAACACCGCCAGGCAGATGGGGGTGACGGACAGCTTCGACCCCGAGCAGAACATCATGGGGGGGTCCAGGTACCTCCGGGAGATGCTGAACCGCTTCAACGGCGACCTCACGCTGGCCGTCGCCGCCTACAACTGCGGGCCCGACCGCGTGGCCAAGGTGGGGCGCGTCCCGGACATCCCCGAAACCCGCGGCTACGTGCGGGCGGTCCGCGCCAACCTCGAGATGATGGGCCCGCTCTTCTCCATAGAGGAGGCCCCGGGGGGGGCGGCCTCCCCCGGCAGGTCCACCCCGAGGGTGCCCTGACCCGGGCACGGCGGCCTGGAGCAGGGCCCCCCCGACCTCCTCCCGGCACGGCTGCCGGGCCCCTCCCGGCCATGAGGCCGGCCCCCCCCGACCTTCTCCCGGCACGGCTTCCGGGCCCCTCCCGGCCATGAGGCCGGCCCCCCCGACCTTCTCCCGGCACGGTTCCGGGACCCTCCCGGCCATGCTGCCGGGTCCCCTGACCGGCCTTCCTCCGGCCTCGCAGCCCCGGACTCCAGGACTCCCGTTGCCCGCGGCCCGTCAGGAGACGGCTCGACTCCGGAGGCGGGTCCCCCCCTCCAAACTAAACCCGCGCCCCACGGGCGCCTCAGCCGGCGGGCAGGGCACGCTCCCGCCAGAACGCCGAGCCGGACGGCTCGCCCATCGGAACGCCACCCATGCGAGAACACCTACACAGCTTCTTTTCGCACCCGCGGCTCCCCAACATCCTCACCTTCTGCCGGATGCTGGCGGTGGTGGTCGTGGTCCTGGGCCTTCAGCTGGGCCCGCGCACCGGCCTGGGCGACCGGGCAGTCTGCATGGTGGTGGCGATCTTCTATCTCGCGGCGGCCCTGAGCGACCTCCTCGACGGGTACCTGGCAAGGAAGTACGGCAACGAGTCCAACCTTGGACGCTTCCTGGACCCCATGGCCGACAAGCTCCTGGTGAGCTCGGCGCTCATCATGCTCATCCCCATGGGGCGGGTGGCGGCCTGGATGGCGTTCCTCATCCTCGCCCGGGAGATGGCCGTGACTGGCCTCCGGGCCATCGCAGCTGAGCAGGGCCTGGTCATTGCGGCCTCCCCCCAGGGCAAGCAGAAGACCTTCGCCCAGAACACCGCCCTATTCTGCCTCCTGTGGCACTACGAGCTCCTCTGGGCGAACACGCACCGCGTGGGCTCCGTGATGATCTGGGTGGCGCTGGCGGCCACGTACTGGTCCGCCATACTGTACTTCAGGCAATTCCTCCTGGCCGCCGCTGCCGGCGGAGCGGCTGAGGCTCCAGCGCACTTCAAGCGGGCCTCGTCGGCCCTGGCTGCCGCGGCCGCAGGGGCCGGAGCCGCGGCCGGTGCCGGAGGAGGAGCTGCGACCAGAGTCGAAGGCGGGGCCGGTGGAGCCCCGGCCGGAGGCGAGGGGGAGGACCCGCGACCGGAGGCGGAGCTGCCGGACCAGTAGCGCCAGAAGGAACCGGAACCGGTTCCGGAGCGAAGGCTGACCATGGTTCCGAGACTGCGGCCAGCCCGGAGCCCGACCCTCCGAAGAATCCGGCCAAGCGGCCGCGATCGGGGGCGCTGCCGGGGAAAAGGCCGGAGGCGAGGTCGCTTGCTGAGCCTGCTGAGCCGATGCCGACAAAGAGTTCGTTGCCGTGTGAACCGGCAGCTGGGCGGCGACCGGGGCAAGACCGTATGTGGAACGCTGGCCGGAGCCGTGGCCGGAAAAAACCTGACGAGAAGTTCCGGACGGTGCCGGGGCAGGCGGGAACCTGAGGAAGTGCTCCGGACGGTGCCCGGGCGGGATACGGAGGCTGAGCTGGAAGCGCCGGCTGGTGGGAAGAGAGAGCCGGATCCGGGCCGGTACCTGGGGGTATCCCGTGGCCGCTCCGAGACTCCGGCCCCGCCGCGGCCTGCCACGGCCCCCCTTCCCGCTGTCCGCCCCGTCCGGAGCGTCTGAGACCCAGTGGGCCGGATCAATCTTTTGGAGAGTGTGGCTGCCACTCCCCATCCGGGAGTGGAGGCGGCTCACTGCCATTCCAGGAGGAGGGCCACCTAACTCCCCATCCGGGAGGAGAGATGCCTCACCCCCATCTGGGAGAGGGGTTCCTCACAGCACGTCCTGGAGTGGAGACGGCTCACTCCCGGTCCGGTATGGGTGAAGGAACACTCCCCGCTCGGGAAGGGGTGCGGGCGCTCCGACTGCCCTGAAAAGGCATCTCCCGGACACACCGGGCCGTCACAGATCCGGCGGCAGAAATGCCATATGAACTCCCCGGAGGAGGCCGACCGCAATTTTGAGAGGGGAGAGGCCCCTCGGGAGTGGAACATGACTGTCCTCAGGGTGAAGTGCCCCAGATGCGGTTCGAACAAGGCCACGGTCGCTCCGGAACTTCCTGGGCAGAAGATGTTGCCCAAGTTTCTCAAGCGCTGGCTCGCCAGGGGGTACCGTCCGCCTCCCTTGGCCGGAAGGTACTTGCTCGAGTGCCCCGACTGCGGCTACAAGGATCGCCTGATCAGCTGACCGGGCCCCGGGACGCGTGAACGGGCACTGCCGATTTATTACGCTACAATCATAATATTACCCGTTTAATTAAATGTCGGAATTTTGGCTGCCAGCCTATGGGTGGAAAGACTGGGAAACAGCCCAGCCCTGCTATCTCCTCGTCATGATTCGCACTAAAAACATGGAAGAAGATTCCGACATTTAATTAAACGGGTAATATAACCAAAAAGAGTAACCATTCAGGTACTTTCCTCAGCTTTCAGGTTCAAAAATCTATTTTAAGGTAAATCAAAACTTTATGTGAATTTTTCAAATAAATAATTATTCTGCCAGCCATACTAACTGAAGGAATTCATTAATTAGAATCAATTATTTAATTAATTTATATGCCTTATAATTACTCGTTGCATAATGAACAAGAGTCATTTAATTTTCATTGAGATTAGTTTGGACTCGTTTGATTGCCATTTGCTTGATACTGACGCTTGCTGACGATTGGGATATCACGTCACTCAAGTGATGGATTAGGTGTTCCTTGTCTTTCTTTGCCAGTTAAACTTTTTTGATTTTGCCTTGTACGCTCAAATGCATATGCCTCACGATGTCTTGCCATCCAAGATACTTTCAATACATCGCTAGGCAGCCTCAGAAAT
>JAISFP010000090.1 GCA_031263525.1 Deltaproteobacteria bacterium
CTGGTCTCTGAGGGAGGCTCCCCTGTCCAGGAGGGAGGCGGCCCAGATCTCCGTTGAATGGAAGCCATCGGCCAGGCGGGAGGCCGCCCCGGGCCGTGAGGGAGTCTCACCAGCATTAAAGGCGAATGGATGCGGCCATTAGGGCCCGAGTTGGGCCAGAAATGTCCTGACTGCGTGAATGCCAGGGCTGGGCAGGATGGCCCGTCACAGGCGGTTGAAAGAGGGCCCGTGGCGGCTCCGGATAGGCGAGGAGAGCCCGCGCCTGTCCAGGGAAGGGCCGGAGTGGTCTCCCGAAGGCCAGGATCAGCCTGCAAGGTCCGGTTCAGGAGGTTATGGAAGGGTGCCGGGTGCCTTGGCACGGCCAGGGCCGGTCGGAAAGGCCGGAGGCTGGGCCAGGACTCCAGGTAGTCCTGGAGGGGGAGACAGATCTCCGTCACTGCCGGGTCCCCCCGCATGAAGAAGACCACCACCTCCGCTTCGAATACGGGACGCTCCGGGGAGGAGGAGAGGCGGATCCTGGCACGGCCTTTGTCTGTGGCCCGCCGGATGAGGACTTTTTCAGCGGGCTTAACTTCGTCTCTGGCTGACGACGTGGTGAAGTCCATGTCGGTGCCGGGCAGTAGCCCCCCGTAGACGGTTGGCCTCGCTCCCGAGGAGGCTACGGCCAGCCGGGAGGCGATGCGGGATGAGACGAGGTCCCAGAAGGCCGCGGGGCTCGGGCTCCCGAGCGCCTGGAACTCGCCCGCGTCCAGCTCGTCCAGGAGCGCCTCCGGGCTGAAGTGTCCGGACCCGTCCGGTCCGGGCCCCTTCGCCTCCGTGAGACTGGTAGGGAGCCGGCGCTCCCGCGGGACGACCAGTTCGCCCGACTGGCGGAACGACGGGGGGAAACCCTCGGTGAACCAGGGGACCGGGAAGGGCAGGCGGGTCTCGACGACCCGGAAGGGGAGCCAGCCCGCCTGCCCCCAGGCGGACAGGGGCGGTGCCAGGAGAGTTGCGAGGGAGATCGCCGCGAGCGTCAGGAGGGCCGTGAGGATGGCCCTGGAAACGGAAGGGGCGGCCGGCGGAGGCGAGGCCGGAGGCCCCGAAGTCACTGGCGACGAATGGGTGACCTCGGTCGAAGGGGTCGCGGGTGTCACGACCGTTGAGGAAATGGGGATAAAGTTCATTGACATGAGCTCATGGACCAAAGATTAGTTGGAGTGAAGGAAATCGCTCTGTTTTTCTGGAGGGACGGGGCGGAGGGGGGGCTGTCCCGGCATGCGGCCGGCAAGGAGTTCCCTTAGGCGGGGCCGGCGGTGTCAGAGGGCCCCGCCGCCGGGAGTAGCTGCCAAGGGACGCGGACGGCCTTCGTAGGGTCCCGGCTAAGCCGGAGCCACCGTTCGAGAGGGCCGTCCTGCAACTTGGCGCTTGCCGGCCCGCCTGGATGTAAGTGAGGCATCCGTGTGGGCGGCAGGCTTCCGGCGGGCTGATGTCCAGCCTCGCCTTTAAGCCTGCAAGGCGGAGAGAGGGAGGTTGAGGGTTGGGGAGTGTCGGACGAACGGGCCAGCAGGCTCAGGCAACGGAAGTCCGGCATCGTCTCGAGAGACGGGCGATGAGGTCCGGGCACCGGGAGAGAGGCTGCCAGTGCCCGGATGGGGTTGGCAGGGTCAGTCCTCAGTATCTGGTCTGTCGAAGGAAGGTCTGCACCAGTCCTGGTGGGGGAACCCGTCACTCGTGAAAGCAGCTTCGGGGCGTCCGCTTCCGGGCACCGGGGAAGGGCGGCAATCGAGGATTGCCGCGGCACCCAGGACTTCGCACGGCCTGTCCTGAGGGCTTCCGTTCATACCTGGGCCGTCCCGGAGGGGCCTCCGCGCGTCGGAACCGTTCGGGCCGGCGTCCCGGCAGCCCAGGGCGGTACGCGCGCCCGGGCCGTCGGACGGGGAACCGCGCACCTCGGCGAGGACGGGCACGGGAACTCCTGGAGGCTTGCCCCCGTCGTGCCTCTGGATGATGCCGATCCCGTGCCGGTCCGGAACCGGGTTGACTGGCTCCGAGAGCTTGCCGAAGGCGGCTGTCGGAATGGGTGGCGCGAAGTCGTCTGTCCTGTTCTGAGGCGGTCGGTGGCCGTAGGGCGGCTCGGCGTATCGGCGGTTCCGGTCGTTCCAGGTGACTTCCGGCTCGAAGGGGCCGTCTCTGAAGAGGGCGTCATGGTCGGGAGGGGAGGCGGGGTAGAAGAGGCCGTTCAGCTCGGTGGGGCCGGTGGGGTAGAAGAGGGCGGTCGGCTCGGATGGCACGGTCGAGTTGAAGATGCCGAACGGTCCGGAGGGGCCGGACGTGGCGATGATGGCGTCCGTCTCGGTGGGGCCGGTGGGGCAGAAGAGGCCGTCCTGCTCGATGAGGCCGGTGGGGCAGAAGAGGCCGTCCGGCCCGGTGGGGCCGGTGGGGCAGAAGAGGCCGTCTGTTTCGGTGAGCCCGGTGGGGCAGAAGAGGCCGTCCGGCTCGGCGGGGCCGGTAGGGTGGAAGAGGGCGTCCGGCTCGGTGGGGTCGGTGGCGTAGAGGAGGGCGTCCGGGGACGCCTTGGTGAGACATCCGCTGTCCGCGTCCAGGGAGATCGCCTGGGCCAAGGCGGTCGACGGCGTGAAGAGCTGCGGCGCGACGATGGCGGTGACGGCGAGAAGCACGATGAGCGCGGCTATCGCGATGATCGCGACCGTCAGGCGCTTCGCGGAACCGTTGCGCCCCTGCGGAAGCGGCAACTGGCCGCTGGACGGCCTGTCTCGGGACGTGACACCTCCGGGCGCGCTGCCGCCGGACGGAAGGCCCCGTGATGCGGGCCGCCGTGGCGAGTTGCCGCGGGTCTGGAGCTCCCCGGGCGAGGGGCGGCTATGCACGTTGCCGCGGGACGGGAGCCCGCTGGAGGCGGGGCAGCGGGGGGTGTTGGCACCGGATTGGAGCTCGCCGGGGGCGGGGCGGCGCGGCACGTTGCCGTGGGACGGGAACCAGCCGGACGCGGGGCAGAGCGGCGGGTTGACGCGCGACGGGAAGTCCACGGAAACGGTGCAGTGCGTCACGCTGCCGTGGGACGGGAACCCCACGGTCGCGGGGCCGTGCGGCGCGTTGATCCGGGACTGGAACGCTCCGTCCGCAGGTCCGCGCGACGAGTTGGCACTGGACATGAGCTCACCGGGGACGGGGCGGCGCGGCAAGTTGCCGCGGGAAGGGAACAGCCCGGCCGCGAGGCCGCGCGGCGAGCTGAAGCGGGGCGGGAGGCTCATGGACGCGGAGCCGGGCGGCGCGTTTACGCTGGGCGGGGTGCTCGGCACGGCCTTGCCGCCAGGCCCGGAGAGGCACGGGACCTCGCTGAAGGCCGCGTGTCCGGTCGGGTGGGGAAAATCTCTCACGGGAAACCTCCGGTTCATGGTCTAGAAGCTGAACTTGATCGAGTCGAGCGCGGGCAAGCCGAACTTCTTGAGGATGGGGTTGTCCCGCGACGTGTAGCCGCCGTTCCTGACCTCCCAGACGGGTAGCAGGAAAAGCAGCTGAAGACGAAGAGCGAGTTCCACACGAAGAGGTTGCGCATGATCCCAAACAGGCACTGGTCACCGACCTCGTCCGTGTCCTTCGTCTCCGTCAGGAACATGTCCACTCCCTTGTGACCGTTCCTGACGAAGGGCATCGTCTCGTCGATGGTGTAGTCCGGGGACACCATCGGGGCGATGCTCATGACCTTCGCGTAGGCGTTGATGTCCACCTTATCCATCAGCTCCTGCTGGTACTGCGTCATGGTGGAGCGGCTGATCTCCATGACTGCGTTGCTCAAGGTCGTGCCGTCCGTGAAGTGGAAGTTCTGGACGAACTCCCCGTCGCTCAGCCTGAGGGGACGGTAGCCATCCGCCGGCCTGAAGAGCGGGGGGTAGCTAATCGTGAACCCCGGGACGGAGCTGGGGTGCGACCGGGCGCTGTTGAAGACCGGCCAGCCCTCCGTCCCGACGACGGGGTCGGAGCCGGAGAAGCAGAAGGCGCCGGAAACGGAACCGGCGAAGGCGGGGGCGCAGATGAAGCGCCTTATAATGTTGACTGGGTTCATGGAAGTGGTCCTTGGCCGCGGAGCGCGGCTGCTGACGAGGCCGGGCTGTATGCACCGGCTGATGAAAAGTGTCCGACGTTGGCTAGGCCGTCTGGGGAGAGTCGGCTCATCCGGTCGGGATGGCAAATTGTGACATAGCCGGAGGTTGAATGGTAGGCCATAAAACTTAATATAATATTCCAAATTATACTTAATGATACTGACTGAGTCTTTAATTTCACATGAGGTAAAATTTATCGACTACAATTGTCCTTCTGTTAGAAAATGTTCTCAGCAAATAATTTGTCTTGATAATGCAGTAAAGTAATGAATTCAGGCATATTATTTTCAGACATTTTTTAGAAAATGTTACTTATTTCGAAAGTAGATCGAAAAATATGCGAAAACGGCTGGATGGCCCGGAAGCGATTTTCGCGAATTTTTGCGAAAATGTCACTGCTTCCGAAAGCACTTTCGGATGCTTTCATGACAGGTAAATTTTTCAAAAAGTGTCAATCTGTATGTCCGATAAAGGTCAGGAACCGTCCGAAAGCGTTTAGGCTTGTCGTCGCGAAAGTGCCGGATCTGTCCGAAAGCGTTTCACTTCATTTTCGCGAAAATGCCGGCTCCTTTCGAAGACGTTTTTCTGTACTTTCGCCGATGCGCCGGGATTCTCCGAAAGTGCTGCAGGCACGGGTCCGAAAATCGGCATAGTGGTCTACACAATTTTTAATATATCGATTTATTATACTGGCCAATCGTCAGAAGAGCTTTATACAACTTTCTGAAAGACACGGCATTTTCGAATTGCTTGCGTTCCATTCCGCGAAGCAGGTCAATTTGCCTCCGCGTTTTCGGACGTATTTTCGCTAAACAGCGTTCAACCGTAACCATTTTCCAGCTCGGCAGGGGCAAAATTTTTTTTTTTGAGACTGGCTCCAGAAGAGGGAGGCACTGGCCCCGAGAGGGCAACTCGCCCGGAGATACGAGTCCCGGACCCTGATGACGGCCTCCCCGGACCCTGATGACGGCCTCCCCGGACCCTGATGACGGCCTCCCCGGACCCTGATGACGGCCTCCCCGGACCCTGATGACGGCCTCCCCGGACC
>JAISFP010000091.1 GCA_031263525.1 Deltaproteobacteria bacterium
AAAGAGAGATCGCGCGTGTGTTCCCCCGCCCCGGGGCGGGTGTCTCGACGGGATTCGCCGAGGAAGGGGCCCTTCAGGACTGCAAGGTTGATGCTGGCTGAAACTGCCGGGACGCCGTACGCGGCGGGACCGGGTGCCCGGGAGCCGGGGCTTCCGGAGGCCGGGCCGCCGTGCGGAGCTCCCCCCCAAAGCCGGGTTCGCCGGGCGCGGTTCCACCTGAGCCGGAGCCGTCGTGAGCGGTTCCGCCAGAACCGGAGGCGGCGGGGGCGGTTCTGCCTGGCCCAACTTCCGCAGTTCCATCTTAAAAAAAAGTCACCGTTCAGGTGCCACTCTGTTGAGGACCTTTTCGGAGGAAGAGAGCCCAGATGAGGAGCCCTTAAAGTTGAAAAGTCAATAATTGATGCTTTATGTGGGGGGAAGAGTTTCTGTAGATGGCATTCAGGTCGGGATGATCCCCATGTAGCTCCCCTTAGGGGGGGCACCTGAACAGTTGCCCAAAAAATAATGGCCGTGGAGCGTCTCCGCAAGGCCTGCGATCTCAAGACCAGGCTCCAGGGATCGGCGGTCAGGGAAACCCTCTCGGGGGAGGGCAACCTCGCAGTCGCCATGTCCAGAGACGTCCCGCCTGCGGAGACCGTCGCCGCCGTCGAGAGGATCCTGGCCGGTATGGAGCGTGTCATGCCGAAGGACAGCGTCCAGGTCAAGATGGACAGGCACAACGCGGACGAGGCACGGAAGCTCCTGTCGCCCATGTAATGGCGGGCTCGGGAAGCCCTCGCCCCTTGCCAGGAGGCTGGGCCTGGAAGCCTTAGCCACTCGCCAGGGGGCTGGGCCTGGAAGCACTCGCCCTCGCCATGGAGCTGGGCCTGGAAGCCTTCGCCACTCGCCTTGGGGCTGGGCCTGGAATCTCTCGCCAATCGCCTGGGGACTGGGCCTTGATTCCCTCGCCCCTGGCCAGGGGACTGAGCCTCGAAGCCCTCGGCCCTCCCGAGAGGGTGGCATCTTGAATCCCTCGCCCCTGGCCTGGGGACTGTGCCTTGAATCCCTCGCCCCTGGCCAGGGGACTGGGCCTTGAATTCATCGCCCCTGGCCTGGGGACTGTGCCCTGAATCCCTCGCCCCTGGCCTGGGGACTGGGCCTTGAATCCCTCGCCCCCGGCCTGGGGACTTAGCCTCGAAGCCTTCGCCCCCGGCCTGGGGACTTAGCCTCGAAGCCCTCGCCCCTGGCCTGGGGACTGTGCCTTGGAGCCCTCGCCCCTCGCCTGGGGGCTGGGCCTTGGAGCCCTCGCCCCTCGCCTGGGGGCTGGGCCAGGGAGGCTTAGCCCCTCGCCTGGGGACTGGGCCAGGAAGTCCTCGCCCGTCCATCGAGGGCGGGGAACTCACGCGAGGGTGGGGCCGGAAGTCTTTCCCCCCTCGCGTGAGGGGGGCGGTCGCAGAGGATCCGCCGGGCACGATACCCCTGAGACCGTAGATGTCAGGGAGCCGGGAGTTCCGGGAGTCCGGGACGTCCTGGAGGGCCGGGGGAACCGAAGTGCCCTGATTGGGGATCGGGGCGGCCAGGAAGGCCGGAAGGTCGAAAAGTGACCAGGCGGGGGATCGGGGCGGCCCGGAGGCTTTCGGAGGCGGCAGGGCCGGAGGGCCCGGATGGGCCGGGCTCGGGGACGCCGGGCAGGGAACCTTCCGCTTCCTGCGGGACCTGAGGGGACTGAGGTGCCGGCGCTGACGGGTCCGCCGGGCTCTTGGGCCGGAGGTCAGCCGGGCGCCCCTCCGGCCCCTTCGCGCTGTCCCGGAGTCCCGTCATCCGCCCGCCGTTCTGTCCGTCAGTCTCTCCCTGGAGACAGGATTCAGCCCGGGCGTGGTATCATGGCTGGAATCGGTTGCTTCCGCTGCGGCCCCTGGCAGGCCTCATGTTCAGATACGGGACGGTCCGGGCGACGAAGGGCGGTTCAGGTGCAAGGAAGGGGAGAGCGGGGCTGAGGAAGGGTGCAGAACGGGAAAGGCCATAGGAATATGAGGATGCAGACGATCGGGAAGGCCGGTCAGGCCGGGAGCTCCGGCACTCCCTGAAACTCCGGAGAACTCCTGGAGCTCCGGCACTTCCGGGAGGTTCAGGACTCCCGGTATTTCTGGGGCCCCGACACCGGGGTCCCTCAACCGCCGGTCCCGCCGCGGGCCGCGCGACGTCGCAGGAGGACATCATGGCCTCGCGCAAGGCTTCCTTGCCCCCATGGACATTGGGCGTAGACTTGTCGGAAGACCCCCAGGACGACCCGGCCCTCGAGCTCCGGGAACGGGGGGATCTGGACGGGGCGGAGAGAGTGGCCCGCAAGGCTCTCGCGAAGGTCGTCGCCCGCCACGGGCCGGACCATCCCGACACGCTCGCGCTGCGGGACAGCCTGGCCGCCACGCTCATGTACGCCGGACGCATCAAGGAGGCGGAGGTGATGGTGCGGGAGTCGGGGATGCTGAGCCTCATGACGTACGGCCCGGACGACCCCGGGACCAACTCCAGAATGATGAACAAGGCGATCGTTGGGTTCCAGATGGGGTACTTGGATGATGCCGAGAAGATCTTCCAGCTTGTGTACGAGTTTCGCTTCAGCACCCGCGGGCCGGACGACCCCCAGACGCTCCTCGTGAGGATCTGCCAGGCCGTGCTCCGGGCCGAGCGGGGGCAGGTGCGCCAGGCGGTGGACGACCTCCTGGAGATCCTCAGAGTCGCCGAGCGCGGGGCCCCACCCGGCGATCCTGTGGTCATGCTGGCCAAGCACAATCTGAAGGCGGCCTCGGCCCGCCTCGGGAGTGGCAAGGGCCCCGGGCTGGACGGCTGAGGGCGTCCGAGGCCGCCGGCAGCTGTCTGCACCTTGCCCGGGCTCCGGGCTCTCCCGCCCCGGCGGGGCCTGCCCGGGCCCGGCAGGCTCAGGGTCTTGGGCTCTCCTGCCCCGGCGGGGCCTGCCCGGGCCCGGCAGGCTCAGGGTCTTGGGCTCTCCCGCCCCGGCGGGCCGGTTCCGGGGGCCAGCAGGCCACGTCCTGGAGGGAGCCAGCGGCTTTTTTTGGCCCGGGGCAGGGGGCTCGGGAAGCGGTCCTGCTCCGGCGGGGCAGGTCCGGGCCCGGCAGGTTCAGGGTTTTGGGCTCGCCTGCCCCGGCGGGGCAGGTCCGGGCCCGGCAGTCTCGGGGTTCCGGGCGGTCCTGCCCGGGCGGGAAGGTGCCGGGGCCTGGCGGCAGTGTCGGTGGGGGCTTCGGCGGCTTTTTTCGGCTCGGGACCGGGGGCTCCGGCGTTGGATCCATGCCGGCACGGCACCGGCGGGAGGGAGGGCGGATGACGGACGTTACAAATTTTTCGGCGGCGGTTCTCGTCATCTGCCTGCCGGGGAACGACCCCGGATGGGAGCTCCGCAAGGCGGGGGACCTGGCAGGGGCCGAGGCGGTGGCCCGCAAGGCCCTCGCTGAGCACGTGAAGGAGCACGGCAAGAGCCACCATGGCAAGCTGCCGTTTCTGGACAGCCTGAGCCTCACCCTGTTCCAGGGGAGGAGGTTCGCGGAGGCCATGCCGTTCCTGAAGGAGTCGGCCAGGACGAGCGAGAGGCACCTGGGGGCCGCCCACGACGCCACCGTCTCCCGGTGCGCGAACCTGGGCATCATCTCCGTCTTCGCCGGCCAGAACACCGAGGGGCTGAAGATCCTGAGGAAGGTGAGGGACCTGCGCGCCTCGAAGCTGGGGCAGGACCACAAGCTGACGCTCATGGCGATGGGGAACATAGCCATCGCCCTGGCCCAGGCCGGGGAGATGGACCAGGCGGTCCATCTCTTCAGGGATGTCCTGACGGGCATGGCCCGCTCGCAGCCTGCGGACGGGCCGGACCTGGCGGCGGCCAGGAAAAACCTGGAGCTGGCCATGAGCCTCGCCTCCGGTCAGACCGACAAGAAGAAGGGCATGGACGCCTGAGCTGGCCGGGGGGACGGTCCTGCCGTACCTGGAAAGCTTCGGGCAGGTCCTCTGTCCGGAAAGGGGGGAAGCCCTCTTTCGGGGGATCCGGGGACAAGCCGGTAAGCCTGGGAGGGGGAAGCCTTTTTCTGACGGAGCCGGGGCGGAGCCCTCCTCAGCGGGGACCAGGGGGGAGTCCGTAAGAAGGGGAGGGGGGAAGCTTCCTTTCGGAGGGACCAGGGGGGAGCCCGTAAGAAGGGGAGGGGGGGAAGCTTCCTTTCGGAGGGACCAGGGGGAAGTCCGTAAGAATGGGAGGGGGAAAGTTTTCTTTTGGGGGGACCAGGGGGAAGCCCGTTATTTGGAGAGGGGGCTCATTCTCCGGGTGCCAGGGGGAAGCTTCCCGTCCCGGCGTTCCCTCCCCAGGGCCTGAACGGTCGCGACCGGCCTGGCCGCACTGGCGGTCGGAGGTGCGGACGTCCGGCCATGTGCTAAGATGTTGACGACTCTTTTTCAAACTTGCCCCCGCGCCTCCAGGACCGGTCCGCCGGCCGGGGCCCCCCTTCCCTGCGGCTGCCGGCACGTCCGGGCCCCCTCAGGCAGCCAGTCCCCGCCTCTGGCGGGCATCAGCGAGGACCATGATGAATAACGAGCCAGACTGGATCGTCGGATTCGAGGATTTCACCAGCGAGACCGATCCCGCCGCCGAGATGCGCAACGGGGGGAACCTCAAGGATGCCGAGGTCGCGGCACGCGAGGAGCTGGAAAGGAGCGCGAAGGAGCACGGCGCGAGCTCCCCCGCCACGCTCCCGGCCCTGGACAGCCTGGGGCTCACCCTCCTGTACATGGGCCGCTACGGGGACGCGCTCTGGTACCTGACCAAGGCGGTGGGCATGAGCGGGCGGGAGCTGGGTGAGGACGACGAGCTCACCCTCTGCCGTGCCTCCAACCTGGCTCTGGCGACCCTTTTCGGGGGAAACGCCGCGGAGGCCGTAAAGCAGCTGGCGAGTGTAAGGGACAGGCGGGCCGCCGTCCTGGGGCCTGGCCACCGGATGACGCTCATGGTCGAGGGCAACCTGGGTATAGCCCTGGCCAGGCAGGGGAAGCTCGACCTGGCCATTGAGGTCCTGAAGGAGGTCCTGGCCGGCATGGAGCGGCTGAAGCCCCCCTACGAGCTGAGCGTAAAGATGGCCAGGACCAACCTGGATCTCGCCATGAAGATGCGGGACCCGTCTGCGGCACCGGCGGGCGACTGAGGGCACCTGCCGGACCGGGAGCCGGTGGAGCTGAGAGATATCCTGCCTGGCGGGAGCCACGGCTCGGGGCGGTATCTGCCTGGCGGTGAGCCTGATGTGCCGGACGGGGCTCCGCAGTGCCAGAAGCCGGTGGCACCCAGAGGGGTCTAGCCTGGCTGGGTGCCGGTGGAGCCGGGAGATGTTCTGCCTGGCAGGGAGCCATGGTTCAGAGCGGCATAAGCCTGGCAGGGAGCCTGATGTGCCGGACGGGGCTCCGCCGGGCCGGGTGCCGGTGGTGCCGAGATGGGTACTGCCTGGCAAGGTGTCGTGGTTCAGGGCGGTAGCCAGCGCCGACAGCTGTATGATCTGCGGCTGAAAGGAAGATGTCACTGGAAACATGGGCTCTAAATTTTAGCTGTTCACCCTGCAAGCATGGGGCGCCATGCATTTAAGCAAGACTACGCCTTATGTAAAGCTTTACATAAGGCGTATTATGTTAAGAGTCTATTTATGTAAAGTTAATTGGTAGAACATGTGGCTGATAAGGGTTTTTTATAAATATTCTTTACATAACATTTAAAATTAGAATTTGGCTGGAATTAAGTTTGTTTCACATGCTTTATATTACCCGTCCATGTAAATGTTGGAATCATCTTCCCTATTTCATTAGCGAATCATAGAGAGGAGATACCATGTCTGGGGGTTTTCCCGACCTTTTCACCTTTGGATTGATAGCTAAATTCCGACATTTCATTGGACGGGTAA
>JAISFP010000033.1 GCA_031263525.1 Deltaproteobacteria bacterium
CCTGTCATTGAGCTGGAAGAAGGCCGCTCTGACTCTGGAGGATGGCCAATCCTTGCCAGGGGGGAAAGCCGTTCAGCTCCAGGAATTAGGTTGATCTGGGTCCTGCTGTAGGTTCCTCCATTTTCGTCTGTGAACAGATACATGCGGACGCGCTTCCGCCCTGTTCATGCCGCAGGACTGGCTGTGCCGGGGACTGCCGAAGACCTGCCGGGTGAACGGCAGGGCAGCTGGGACCGTGAAGGCCTCCTGGTGGAACCGGGCGGCACGGCGACCTTCCGGAAAGCGGGGCTGCATGGGGCGGCCGGCCTTTGCGGAAGCGGCCAGGCTCCGGACCGCCAGGGCGGGACAGGGACGGCGGGGCCGGCACGGGCAGCGGAGCGGGATTTTTCGCCGGGAAGGCCTCTCGGGGTCATCAGGCGCCGAAGTCCGCCTGCGCCACGGGTTCCCGAGCGGGACGCGGCGGCGTCCGCGTATCGGTATGTGCCGGCAGCGGGGCGGTGGCCGTTCCGGCATGTTCGCTATCCGGATGCGGGCGATTGTTGTGCATCCGGCCCGCCGCCAAGGCTCTTGCCTGCGGAAATCTTCCGCTGGAATGTGCCGGCATGCGAAAAATGCTGGGCAGCGTGAAAGAAAATCCAAAATTTTGAAATTCGGAGCTGTTTTTTTTATTCAGTTTTGCATAAAGTCCCGGCGCGAAGGATTCTCTCCGGCGTCCGCGGTAAACGTGCAAGCTCACCTATCGGGATGCCTTCCGGAATGCTGGGCATGCCATGCTGCCGTCCATCCTCAACGGCATTGAACATTTTGTGCCGGAGTGCTGTCAGGGGCCATGTGGACGGGGATTTCGGGGGAGCAGGCCCAAGCCGGGCGGCATCCGCCCCGCCCTCGACGGCGCGGCACATCTGGTGCAGGAAGACTGTAACTGGGCCCTGCCTTGTCGGATCACGGGGCTCCGGCCAGACGGGGGCGCGGGCAGATCGATTCCGTGGGATGTCGGGAGGGCTCTGTTCAGATGCCGTCCTGGGATCATGCGTAGTTAAGATCTCGCGTCATTGGCAAGGAGGACGTCCGGGGATGCCGGGCAGGGACGCTCGATCCGGCCCCTCCGGACGCGCGAACGTTGACGCCTCAGAATTTGCACTGCTGACGTTCGGCGGCCCGGCCGTCCTTCCGGGTCGACGATCCGGAAAAGGCGTGACGGGGCCTGGGGATCAGGGCGCAAGTACAGTTCGGAGGCCGGGGACGCGCACATCCGGTTGACGTCCGGGCCTTGAGGGGGTGCCGATCCGGGGAAGGGGGGTCCTGGCCGGGCTGACAGGACTTAAGTCCAGGATGCAGGCCTGGGAGGGGCGCATCCGGGTGACGTCCGGGCCTTGAAGGATGCCGATCCGGGTAAGGGCGCATCCGGGCGCCGTCCGCTCCTAGCCAGGATGCCGTTCCGGGGAACGGCGCGTCCGGGCCTCGTCCGCTCCCTGCCAGGATGCCGATCCGGGGAAGGGCGCATCCGGGCCTCGTCCGCTCCCTGCCAGGATGCCGATCCGGGGAACGGGGTTCCTTGACGGCCTGACAGGGCTTAGCTCCAGGATGCTGGCGGGGGAAGGGAGCATGCGGCGTGCGCGTTATCCTTGTCCGGATGGCGATCCGGGCAAGGGTGTCCGGGGCATGGACGGCAGGGCATGAGTCCCGGATTCAGGGCGGGGGAGGGCGCATCCGGGCGTCGTCCGCGCCTGGTCCGGATGCCGATCCGGGGAAGGAAGTTCCGGGCCGGCCTGACAGTGCTTGTCATGAAAGTGTTTCCGGGGCCATGGCACTGGGGACGCCGCGACATGCAGACGTGCTCAACGGCACGGCTTTCATGGGCCGGGGTGCCGCCGGGCCCCATGAGGGCGTAGGTCCAGGATGCTGGCCGGGGGAGGGCGCATCCGGCGTGCGGGTTCTCCTTGTCCGGACGGCGATCCGGGCAAGGGTGTCCGGGGCATGGAGGGCAGGGCATGAGATGGCTTCAGGCCGGGGGAGGGCGCATCCTGGCGTCGTCCGCGCCTTGTCCGGATGCCGATCCGGGGAAGGAGGTTCCGGGCCGGCCTGACTGGGCTTGGGTCCGGGATGCTGGCCGGGGAAGGGCGCATCCGGCGTGCGCGTTCTCCTTGTCCGGATGGCGATCCGGGCAGGGGGGTTCCGGGTCGGCCTGACAGGGCTTAGGTCCGGGATGCTGGCCGGGGAAGGGCGCATCCGGGCAGCGTCCGCTCCCTGTCCGGATGGCGATCCGTGGAAGTGTGCCCGGGGCCGGGACTGCAGGGGATGAGTCCGGGAGGTAGGCCGGTGAAGGGCTCATCCGGGTGACGTGCGGGCCTTAGGTCCGGGATGCTGGCCGTGGGAGGGCGCATCCGGCGTGCGGGTTCTCCTTGTCCGGATGGCGATCCGGGCAAGGGTGTCCGGGGCATGGAGGGCAGGGCATGAGAGGGCTTCAGGCCGGGGGAGGGCGCATCCTGGCGTCGTCCGCGCCTTGTCCGGATGCCGATCCGGGGAAGGAGGTTCCGGGCCGGCCTGACAGGGCTTAGGTCCGGGATGCTGGCCGGGGAAGGGCGCATCCGGCGTGCGCGTTTTCCTTGTCCGGATGGCGATCCGGGCAGGGGGGGGCCGGGCCGGCCTGACAGGGCTTGGGTCCGGGATGCTGGCCGGGGAAGGGCGCATCCGGGCTGCGTCCGCTCCTTGTCCGGATGACGATCCGGGCAGGGGGGTTCCGGGCCGGCCAGACAGGGCTTGGGTCCGGGATGCTGGCCGGGGAAGGGCGCATCCGGGCTGCGTCCGTTCCTTGTCCGGATGACGATCCGTGGAAGTGTGTCCGGGGCCAGGACGGCAGGGGATGGGTCCGGGAGGCAGGCCGGGGAAGGGCTCGTCCGGGTGACGTGCGGGCCTTGTCCGGAAGGCGATCCGGGGAAGGCGGTTCCGGGCCGGACTGGCAGGGAATATGTCGGGGCTGCAGGCAGGTGAAGGGCTCGTCCGGGTGACGTGCGGGCATTGTCCGGAAGGCGATCCGGGAAATGGTGGGCGTGGCATGGAAGGCAGGGCATGATCGCTGGATGCTGGCCGGGGAAGGGATAATCCGGGCTGCGTCCGGGCCTTGTCCGGATGCCGATCCGGGGAATGGTGTTCCGTCCGGTTTGAAAGGGCATGATTCCAGGATACAGGCCGGGGACGTGCGCATCCGGGAGGCGTCCGCGCCTTGTCCGGAAGGCGATCCGGGGTAATGTGTCCGGGGCCGGGATGGCAGGCTGAGGGCAAGGATGGAGGCGGGGGACGAGAGCATCCGAAGGGAACTACGCGTAACGGGATGTAGCGGAAGGATGTGCATCCGAGGCTTTCGGGAACCCGGCGGTCGGCGAAATGCTTGCAGGGATGTGAGGACGGGACGTTCGCGTTTCGACATCCGCTCTGAATGTGCCGCAGGGTCTTGCCTCGCGAGGCAGAAAATATTATAAATGATGGGTAAAGAAAACTGCCTTGGCGAGCGAGCCGCGTGAGCCGGCACCTGCCGCAGGCCGCGTCCGGGGCAATGACCCCATACCGCGTGCACGGGACGACACCGCGCGGCGATGCCGTCCGGGGAAAACCGCGTCCCTCGGGGGCCGCGTCTCCGTTTGTCCTGCCTGCGGCCGTAAGAATCCAGGCATTGACCCCGCCGTTCTCTTAGTCCGTTCAGTCACGGTACTTTGTCTTTCCGGCATTTGCCCCGTCGCTCGCTCAGGTCTCCCCGCCCGTGGGCCTTTTCTCTCTGTTCCGTGCCCCGTCGCTCGCTCAGACCTTCCCGCCCGTGGGCCTTTTCTCTCTGTTCCGTGCCCCGCAGCTCTCTCAGGCCATCCCGCCCGTGGGCCTTTTCTCTCTGTTCCGTGCCCCGCAGCTCTCTCAGGCCTCCCCGCCCGTGGCCCTTTTCTCTCTGTTCCGTGCCCCGCAACTCTCTCAGGCCTTCCCGCCCGTGGGCCTTTTCTCTCTGTTCCGTGCCCCGTCGCTCTATCTGGCCTCCCCGCCCGGGGGCATTTTCTCTCTGTTCCGTGCCCCGCAGCTCTCTCAGGCCTTCCCGCCCGTGGGCCTTTTCTCTCTGTTCCGTGTCCCGTCGCTCTATCTGGCCTCCCCGCCCGGGGGCATTTTCTCTCTGTTCCGTGCCCCGTCGCTCTCTCTGTCCGCCCCGTCCGGGGAAGTATCTCTCCGGCCCTCGCGCAGGGACCGTATCCCGTCGGCACGTTCCCTGCGGATTTCTCTCTCCCTGTCCGTCTTGTCCCGTGGCGGTACCTCTCGCCGCCGAGTCCGGGGCGGTCGTCCCAGAAGGCCGGCGTCCCGGGGGCCCGGACCTCCCCGGCAACCCGCAAGGGCGACCGGGGGGCCGTGCCGTTGCCGGAAGCGGCACATGTCTGGGTGTGGTTCTTAAGACATGCTGCCACCCGTTGCGGCAGGAGCCGTCCGGAAGGGACTCATGCCGGCATCGTCCCTGGCCGGGCGGCCTTTCCGGCTGCCCTGCTGCCTGCAGGCCCTTCCCGCTCCCGGCCTGGAGGGGGCCCGCCTGCGGCGGATCTGGCTTCTGGCCGGGAGCCCGGAATCCCCGGAGCCCGGAAAGCCTGGCATCCGGAGGGGGAAGCCCGCGTAAAATGTACGCGTTCCGAGGAAAATTCGGGTATTTCTGATCCGTCATGGCACCCCCTCAGGGCAGTCACGGGGGGCCACGAGGGACGTCCAGAACATCCCCGCGGGTGCCGGCGGCCCCTGCCCCGGCACCGTTTGGCGGCCTCGCGCCGGGCCCGGGAGGGCGGACCCCGGACCCCCGCCGTCACTGCCGGCCGCGTCCGGGGCGGGACCGTGACGCTCCCGCGTGGGTGTCCGACACTTCGTCCTGCCCCGGCGGGGGGCTGGCCCCGGGCCCCGGCTCCCCGGGGCCGGTCGGGCGTCCAGCTCCGGGTTGGCACGGCGCTTGCTTTTTTGTCACACGAAGGCATGCGAGCCTTCCCCGCGAGGCGTGGCAGGGCAGGCCCAGGAAGGGCCGGGGCCTACAGGAGCCGCTCGGGAAACGCCTGAAGTGGCGGCGGGTCCCGCGAGGGCGCCGTCCTGGCCGGCGGCGGAAGGCCCGCCGCGCCCGGGAAAGGATGTGACCGATGTCCAGCAAGCTGAAGACGCGCCTCAAGGCAGGGGCCACGGCCCTCGCGATAGCCGTCTGCATGGCCGCCGTCCCCGCGGTCCACATGCTGGCCGCGGCGAGGGCCGACCAGAAGGTCGCCGCCGCGCGGGACAGGTTCCAGCAGGGCTCGGAGATGAGCCTCCGGGATACCTCGCCGACCCTGGCTCCCGGGGACGTCCTGGACCCGCGCTTCAGGGAGGTGCCCAAGGCCGTGGCTGAGACGGTCACGAGGGGCGGCGGGCCGGCCGGCCCCGCAGAGGACATGGCCCCGGCCCTCGCCGAGATGGGCAGGGCCGCGAAGCGCCAGGTAGAAACGGGCCGTTCCTCCGACCCGCTCCCGCCCCCCGAGGCGGGCTCCGGGACTTCCGGAAACCCCCTGACCGTCGTCCCGGAGGCTCCGGCCAGCTGACTCTGGCTCCCCGACCGGGTGGGCCCTCCGTCCGGCCAACACTTGACTCGCCGACCGGCTGGGCCCTCCGGCCGGCTAACTCCTCGTTCTCCGACCGGCTGGGCCACTGCCGGTCGTCCGACACTTAAGTCCGCGGTCGACAGGGTCACTGCCGGTCGCCATACACTTGACTTCCTGGCCGGCTGGGCCATCCGGAAGGCTGACTCTTGGCTTTCCTGGCCGGCTGGGCCATCCGGACGGCTGACTCCTGGTTCCCTGGCCGGCTGGGCCATCCGGCCGGCTGACTCCTGGCTCCCCGACCGGAAGGACTCCTGCCGATTTCCATAAATTGCCTCCCCGTCCGGCAGGGGCGTTGCCGGTCGTCTGACACTTGAAGCCGCTTCCGGCAGCACCCCTTCCGGTCATCTGACACTTGACTCTCCGGACTGAAAAGGCTTCCGGGCAGCCGGGACTCGGCTTCCCGTGCGGAAAGGCTCTCCGGCCAGCTGACAGCGCCCTGTCGGCAGGGCATCCCGGCCTGCTTAAGCTTGACTCCCTGGCCGGCAAGTGCCCCGCGGCCGACCGGCACAGACTTTTCGTCCGGTCGGCAGGCATCCTCCGGTCTTACGCCACCGGCTCCGCGTCAGGCCGGTATCCTCCTGCCGGCCGACAGCCGTTCCAGACAGGCAGTCTCCCCCCCGGCTATCCGGAACCTGACTCCCGGCCGGCTGGCCGGAAATCGGGACGGAACTCTCCGTCCCGCGCTCCGGTTCCGCCCCTCCGGCAGGCTTGCGGAAGTTGACGCGGGCGCAGGTTGCGGCCATGCCGAGATCCGGCCCGGCGCGAGCCCGCCGGCGACAGCGCGCGTCATGAACGTGCAGGATTCGCGAGAACTGGGGCCCGCGACCGGGGGGCCCCGGAACCCCGGGCCCCGACGGCCCGGGCTCCAGGAATGCGGCGCCCCTCCGAAATGAAGCCGGGGGGGGCGCCGCCCCGGGGCCGCACGGCGGGATAGGCCCGGAGGTGTGCCCGTTCCGGGCCTGAGGGCTCCTCCGCGCGGCCCCCGGGTTTCAAGACGGCCCCGTGTGCTGAAAGGCGCGGGGCCGTCTGTTTCAGCAGGGCATTCTGGTCCGGGCGGCCTGGAAGGCCGCCCTGACGTTCAGCCAGCCAGGCGGCCTGCCGGCATCAGCCTGGATAACAGCCGAAACGGTTCGGGGTCGCAGGATCCGGTTTCGGAATCGTTGCGACGTCCCAGTGACCGCCTGGCCGGTTCCGGATGCCCGTGCCGTAACATGAGGCCAATATCCGGTTCCGGATGCCCCCGCCAGCCGGTCCGGGCGGTCCAAAGCCGGTCCGGGAGGCCATTGACCGGTTCCGGAAGACCCTGGCTGCCGGTCCGGGAGACATTGAGCCGGTCCGGAAAGTCCTGGCGTGGGCCGGTACGGATGCCCCTGCCTGCCGGTCCGGAAGGCACCGGGCCGGTCCGGGAGGCATTGAGCCGGTCCGGAAAGTCCTGGCGTGGGCCGGTACCGGATGCCCCCGCCTGCCGGTCCGGAAGGCACCGGGCCGGTCCGGGAAGGCCTGGGCCGGTACCGAAAGTCCAGGTGTCCGTTCGAAACCTCCAGCTCCGCCGGATCAGCCGCATCCGCATGACGCTCCGGAAACGTCCGGCGGACGGGAGACGGCGATGGCCCGGCCGGGCACAAGAGTCAGATCTCCCGACGACCTCTCCCCCCTGAAGTCAGCTCCCGGGGCCGGGTTCGCGTTCCCGGCCGGGAGGTAGGGTAAGATCTACCCGCCCGGTCCGGGTAATAAATATCCGATCGGGCGCCCCTTCCCGGGTTGCCTGAAGGCGGACGGGGCGGGTCGGTCAGGGAGGGAGCGGAGGCAGGTCCGGATTCGTCGCCCGTGCCCAGCAAGGGTTTCCGGAGGGGCGGACCCGGCGGGGAGGGCCCGGGGCAGCTCTGCCGGTGCCGCCGGACGGCGATATAGGCATGCACGTGCGCATTTTCCGTGCCAGCCGCCGCCGGAAACCGCGGGCGGGCGATTTTCCGCGCCCGTCCTTTCCGGGCGCGATCCTCGCGGCGGAACCTGCCTGTCGGGGCCCGTCTGGCCCGAAACATGCATACGGCTCTTTCGAGACCTCCCGCCCTGCGGGAGGGAGCGCGGGAGCCTCGGCCCCCGGAAGTATCACTGCCCTTCCCCTTGCCATTTCGGAGAATTTTAATGAACAGACTGAACCTTGCCGCAGCGGCGCTGGCCTCGGCCGCGCTCCTGGCGGCCCTGGCCCTCGCCTGCCCCGCACCCGCCGCGGCCCAGGACGGCCCCGGCGGCCCGCCTCCTCCCCATGACGGGCCTGGAGGCCCGCCGGACGGCTTCGACGGCCCGCCCCCTCCGGGAGCGCGGCCCGCCCTCACCCCCGAGCAGCGGACCCAGCGCCGCCAGCTCCTGGACGAGTTCCGCGACAAGGCCCGGCCCGTGCGCGAGGACCTCCGCGACCAGAGGCTCATCTACGACGCCCTGGCAAACAGCTCCTCCGCCACCGCCGACGACATCCGGAAGACCGTGGCCGACATGCGCAGGCTGCGCGACCAGCTGAGCCAGCTCCGCCAGGAGCTCAAGGGCAAGCTCCGGTCCAGCGGTCTCCCCGAGTGGAGCTGGTCCAGGCTCGGACTGGGACTGGGATGGCGCGACCGGGACGGCGGAGGGGGCTGGCAAGGCGGCGGACCCGGCTGGCACGGAGGCGGACCCGGCCGGCACGGAGGCGGCGGGCCCTGCTGGGACCGCGGGCCGAGGGGCGGCTTCGACCGCGGCGACCGGAGCTGGGGACGCCACGGCGGGCAGCGCAGGCACGGCGACCGCGACGGGGACCGTGGCCGTGACGGCGACCGCGACCGGGATCGTGACGACGACCGAGGTGGCGACCGCTAGCGAAGCGGGGAGCAGGCCCTCGGCCTGAGGGCCTTTCCGGGAGGCCAGCCTCCGGGCCCGCCGCATCGGCCTGGTGCCGGACGGCACCTCTCCTTTCTTCCACGCTTTCTTTTTCGTTTATCCGGTCTAGGTTTTCTTTTGTGGGTTTTCTCGTTTGCCTTTCTGTTTTTTCTTTCCTTTTCCTGGTTTAATCTTGACTTTTCCTGGCGTCATCTTTCGTTTCAATGGTTTTGCCTTTGATTTTGCTTCCTTTCAGCTTCCGTCTTCCTTTTCATGCTCAATCCTCCATTCTGTATCGTCATCTTGTGTCCTCCCTTGCTGTTAGCCCCCTGCCCCTTACCGGGACAGGGGGCTTTTTCGTCACCGGCCCCCGGCAACCCGGCTGCGGTCCTGTCAGCGGCCCCGTCCGGTCCTGTCTCCAGCCTCTTCCACTCCCGTCCTGCCTTCGTCCTCCTCCGCTCCCGTCCTGCCCCCGTCCTGTCCGCGCCCGGCTCGACTCCCTCCGTGTCAATCCTCGAACCCGACTTTCAGCAGCCCCGTCTTGAAAACCCTATATAATCGCAAATGGGTAAAATTTCGTAGTCAACAAATGTGAAACTTTTCCCGAATAACGCTATTATTAGCCGCCTAATTAAATGTCGGAATTTTGGCTGTCATCCTATCAATGTCACCAACTTAAGGAATCGTCTTATGAGGCAACCATTAACAGAGAATGCTTTGGAAATCATTAGTTACATTTGCCTAGGCCACTGGGCTGACTTGGAAGCCATCCTTATGAAGGGATACTCTGATCAGAAGGGATACTCTGATCACCCTCGTGATACGCTGGTCGGAGACAGTCCCGCCGCGAGGGACGGGGCTCTACGAAAGGGACGAATCGCCCTTTTGAATAGAGATGTCTAACAACTGTTCAAAGCATATCACAGCACAAATCTACCCTATATATTGTATTTAAATGCGTCTTGTTCCTTGAGTTGGTGACATTGGTCATCCTATAGGTGGAAAGGCTGGGAAACACCCCGGGCCTGGTATCTCTTCGCCATGATTAGCTCTAAAACATGGAAGAAGATTCCGACATTTAATAAAACGGGCAATAGCTTTTCTATTTCGATAAAAAACTGTATTCAACAAATCATTAAGTACCGTATAATAGAAACTTGGCCGGATTTCTAGAACTCAACTGAACCCATTGATAGAAAGGGCAGAGGGTTGAAGAATCTGGGTTGGCAGGGATATTGGAAAAAGCAGGCAAATTTTTGATTTTTGAAATTTTTCTGTAAATTGAGCCTTCAACATCCGTTGGCTTGATGTTCAATCTGGCCGATTGATCTTTGGAGCGGATATTCTGAGCCATGGGTTGGCTTCTGCCATGGAAAATAGCCATAAGAAAGTGAACTGTGCCACCGCCATCTCGCAGATGTCTGATTTGTTTTAATTGATGTGTCGTCGAGTTGTTGCGTTGGTTAAAGATCCACGAAATTTGATAGGCATGGCATGGCAGGACAGGGAAAAAGAAACATGGAGCGAACTCATGGTCATGTGCTATTCGCGAGATCATGAAACTGGCAAGACTTAGATCAATTATGCCCTGATGACAGACATGTACGCTCGTCCCATGCCTGAAGGCTTCTGTGCTGGAAACAACACGGATTTTTCTGCTTTAATACCTTCGTCAGATTTGCAACTTTTCTTCGTTCTCAAGTTTAGGGATATAGTCAGTTGCAGAGGAGGATTTTACAGGAAAGATATAGTAATTTTAAGAACTAAATAGGAACGTGTTGATTGCTACAATATATTATGTTCTGTTACCTTTTGAAAGAGAATTCATTATTCGTCAATACAGATTATCCTATTTGAAGGATGATGTTGATCAAATTTATGTCCATTTAATATTCAATTTTCATTCGCTGATCCTGATCCTGATCCTGATCCTGATCATGATCATGATCATGATACTGATACTGATACTGATACTGGTACTGATACTGATACTGGTCTCAAGGTTACCTGAGCCCGGCCCAGAGTCCTCCCAAAATATGATCCCGCCAAGCGAAAGTAGCCTAGTTGCATAGTCGATGACGATACTGAGCCGCACTCTTTCCGACAGGTATTGCAAATATTGGCCTTGAGCATTTATTGTTGGGGAGTATCTGCCCATGACCACAGCCGTACCAGATTTGATGTTATATCATGTAGAATTAAATTCAAATTAATTGCTGTGCCATTGTCTTAATCAATGACCAAAATGAAATATTTTCCAAATTATTACCCGTTTAATCAAATGTCGGAATCTTCTTCCATATATTAGTAGCGGATCATAGCGAGCGGCTACCAGGACTGGTGGTTTGCCCGACCTTTCCACCTCTGGGCTGATAGCCAAATTCCGACATTTGATTAAACGGGTAATAATTCTTAATAATTAATTAGATTGTCTCAAATACAACATTGATTCTTTTGGTTTATTTTAAATTATCATCCTGAAATATGATGAGTCAGTAATCGAACTAATATGTGAGGGATGTAGCAAACATAAATTTTGATTATAGATGAAAGTTCTTATACAAAAATCAGGATAAAGGTGCTCGATATGATCTGGCGCTTATACCTGACAACCACATTATTTTTGGCATACATGCACTTTTAATCCATAATCGGTATTAGTATGCCTGCTCTTTAATAATCTGGCTTTCGGAAGTATAAACCTAGGGTTAGGGTCTTGAGAGACGCTGTCAGCTGAAATGGCGGGACGACCGGGAGGAGAATCTCGCCCGGGGTGCCGGAAAGTGTCTGCCTGCGAAACGGCTTGGAACTCCGATCGGCAAGGCTCCGGAAGGGAGGGAGTAGCCCGGACGGGGCGCGCCCAGAGAGCAAGGAGGCCAGGTTCACATAGCCGAGGGCAGGCGTCATGGGTCCCCGAGAGGTCCTGGACCGGTAAGGGCGGGCGGCACCTTGGGGGAGACGCGGCCTGGGAGCAGGGGGGCCGGGATGGGGCCGTCGACCGCAGAGGTCATGGCCCCGAGAAGTCCCGGACCGGAAGGGGGTGGCGGCCCCTGGGCGGGGCCACGGCCTGGGAGCAGGGGGGCCGGGATGGGGCCGTCGGCCGCAGAGGTCATGGCCCCGAGAAGTCCCGGACCGGAAGTGGTGGCGGCCCCTGGGCGGGGACACGGCCTGGGAGCAGGGGGGCCGTGATGGGGCCGTCGGCCGCAGAGGGCATGGCCCCGAGAAGTCCCGGAGCGGAAGGGGGGGCGGCGCAAATGGTAGGTTTGGAGGTGGAACTGACAGGAATCTGAAAGAACTGGTAGAAATCAGGTGCAATTTCGATAATCTTGCAGTAAATATGATTATCATGTATGTGGGGTAAGGAAATGCGAGAAAGATATGAATATGACAAGTGGTTTTAGAGTTCAAAAAAAGGGGGGAACAGAAATGAAATTTAAAAAATTGACAAAGCCCGCAGTCATGATGTTATCCACGATAATTAATCAGAAATTCTATAATATTGAATTCATAATCCCTTATATTACAAAGAATTTTCATGAATAATTAAATTTAACGTAAAAATAAATTTGCTCCGGTTTGACCCACCGGCCATGGATCAGCCACCAGGAAATAGACAAGTGATTTCGGCTGCTTAGGTTGTTCAGCAGTAACTATGTACGTTCAAATAAAATAAATACCTGCAAACAATGAAATTGATTTTTGCCAGTTCGATAAAACCAGATATCGTTGTCTTAAATTATTTCCCTGTTGTCACTACAAGCGTTGCGAGACCCATTTCAAAATGAATTACTATAATTTTCTTCCTAAAATTTTTGCAGGCACGTAATGGCCGCTATTGGATCCTAGAGCTCAATGAAGCGAACAGCGACCTCGTCACGTCCCCGGACTGCTATGGCTACGCCGATTATCTTCTTTCCTGCAGGTCTGAAAGGGGCACCATAGTCTTTCATCCTTATCTGTTTGACTGCTTTGTCGAGTGCGGCATCAAGATCCTTCTCGGACTTGGCTTTGTTGTCTGCCTTGCAGTATTTAACCTCCATCACAAAACGAACGTTCTTATGAAATACGGCAATGTCCGACTTTCCGTACGAACTTGACGTCTGGCTAAGTACCTCAAGTCCGGAAGCAATAAATGCGGCCTGCACTATGGCGTGGTAATGTTTTTCGGAAGGTTCATGTTGTTCGGAAGCAATTGCTGAAAGAAGGTTATGCAGGTGAAGGGCCGTTTTCCTGGAGTCGTTCTTCATCAGAGCAACAGGAAGTTCAGTGGCAAAGGTTCCAAAAAAGTGGTCTAAAGGGTCAAAGGCATAAAGGAAAAGGTTAAACTCGAAATCTTCTCTAACTTCCGTGTTGGGAATTTTGAAGGAGTACCCTTTTTTCTTAATAATTTTTTTATTTTTTTTCTCGGTTATGGTGACTGGTTGATCGATAGTCAAATAACCGCTGTGGAACAGGACGGGGACTGGCTTAAGCGTACTGAGTTCTGCTTTCCTGGCTTCTACTGCCGGGTAGCTTTCCAGCTTCGGCAGGATGAAGGCCAGAGGATCTTTTCTCACAAGCGCGGACAGATGTGATGGCTGGCCTGACAATGGCCAATGTGGTTCAAATATGTGAGAAGAAAAAAATCTAAGCAAAGAGTATGGGTTCAGGACATTATCAGGCCCGAGCCAGTTGTAGCCGTCGTAATAATTAAGAATTTTATTTTTCAGACCCTGTCTTTTGGCATTCCAGGCGATTTCTTTGTTGGCTTTTAAGCCTTTCAGAGTGTCCTCGTACCTGTCTCCGAAGACCGTGTCCATTTCATCTTCAGTGAAGCCGCAGATTCCCCCAAATTTTGGCTGGAGTGAAATATCAGTGAAATTGTTTGGTCCGGAGTCGAGAGATGTCATGGCGAACCTGGTAATGCCAGTAACGAAAGCTAAGCGGACGTATTGAATGCTGGCTTTCACGACCGAATAAAAATCGTGCAAGTCATCACGGTTGTTTCTGGCAATGTCCTGGTTCAATATATATCTGGTCACTGGGGCATCGTACTCGTCAACCAGGAGCACCACTCCGGCTCCGTACTTGTTGGACAAATCCTTCAGAAGCTCCTCTAACATCTTGGAGTAGTAATTTGAGGAAAATTTTATCTTATGTTGTTTTGCAAACATCTTCAGATCAGCCTTGATCATGCCTGTCAAATTGCCCTTCTGGTTCAGGTTTGCATAGGTGGCCATGTTGAATTTCTGGACCGGATGGCTTTCGAACTTGTAGTCGCTCTTGTCGATCCACAGCCCCTTGAAGAGCTCGCGGTCACCCTGGAAAAGCTCACCGATAGTATCGAGCAGGAGCGTCTTTCCGAACCGCCTTGGACGTGACAAGAAGCAGCAGTTGAGAGTGGGTTTGCCATTGAGGATATTGTAGATATACTCTGTCTTATCGGCATAGATATGATTTCCCTGTCGAATTTGCTTAAATGTTAGATCGGCTTGAAATAAATTTTTCGTTTCCATGATCCTTCCGCCCTGGATTTGTAGTTTAAGGGATATTAACTTCACGTACGCAATGACAATTCTCGTGACAGGCATGCAATTCCTGTCACACCAATTTTGAATAATCATCTTAATCTATTTCCTTCGGAGGTGCAAGTGCTTTGGCTCTAGGATTCAGGTCAGTCCCGAGGTTGGAACTCCCCGTGACAGCCGCGAGGAAATGCAACCAGCCTGGCGTGGCTACGGCAATTTGCCTAGCGTTCTATTCAGGAAAAAGATGATTAGTGCTTTCGCAAATATCACACCAAGTAATAATACATCATCTTCCGCCTTCATGTGGGTTTGAACCTACTGCTCGGATGCCCTTGAGCCGGCGCAAGGCATCCCCCCGCCAGTGGCGACCGTCGCGTTGTTCTTCCGAAACTTCGGCTTGGGGCCCTTTCAGCGTCCCAGGTTTTCCTCCCGGGTTTCTCTTAAACTTCTGGTTTGAGCCTCTGCAAAGCATGCGGGTGCCTCCGTGAGGCCTCCGGATGCCGCCCCGGGGCGCCTTCCTGGTGTCTCCATGCCTCAGGGACTCAGGAAACGGTTTGACTCCCCGGAGCAGATATGTGGACTGCTATCCGTCCATTTAGATGACGGCCCTCTCCAGGGCGCGGGCTCGGAATTTGATATCAATCCAGGGGTGGAAAGGGAAGGTGCCACCCAAATCTGGCATCTCCCTGCTATGCTTCGCCACCAAAATATGGAAGAAGATTCCAGCATTTGAATGGACGGGTAATATTACCCGTTTAATCAAATGTCGGAATTTGGCCATCAGCCCAGAGGCGGAAAGGCCGGCCACCCCCCCGTCCTGGTATCTGCTTGCTGTGATCCGCTACTAAAATGTGGAAAAAGATTCTTACATTTGATTTAACGGGTAATATATTCAGCCTGGATGTGTTTGTCTTCACGGTCCTCTGCATCATTTTTGACAGGACGATACTGGAAAGGTATGCTCAGACTCTGAAAACAGATGAGGATGCTCGGGCGGCCGACTAATCCCCGGCATCCCGCCGGACGACCAGCCGCGGATGCGGGGAAAAATGCTTGAAATCCGTCCTCGGACGTTCGAGCGGCCCACCCCCGACAGCGGCCCCGTCTCCGGGAGCCGCTCCCGCCCTGGAAGCGCCGCGGCGATGGTCCTGGGCCATGAGCCGCATCCGTCCGGACGTGAAGTGGGTTCCAGTCCCTCGCCTCCTGACGCCCCCGCCCTTGACGCCAGCCTCACTCGTGCCTGCGGCTGTCATGCCTGCGACTCCGGGGCATCCTACCCCCGTCCGTGTCACCTCCGGATCGTCCCGCCTCCGTCCTGCGGGACCTGTCCGTCTCAGGAGTGTCTCCTAAGGAGGAAGACCTGTGGCCTCATCGAGCGTCCCCAAGCTTGCGGGCCTAGCCGTGCTGGCCGGGCTCATGGCCCTTGCCCTCGCGGTCGCGCACGTGTCCAGCACGAAGGCGGTCCAGAATGATCCGGTCGCCCTGACGGTGCCGACTGCCGGCGACCCCGCCGGCGTCCGGCAAGGGACGGGGGAGGCGGCCCCGGTGCCAGAGGAGGACACCGGTGTCGTCAGGCCGGATGCCGGGGACCCTGCGTCCTCGCCTTCCGGCGACTCCGGCGGCGCCCGGCCCGGGCCCGGGGCGGCTTCTTTCTCGGAGTCCGGCGGCATCCGTCCAGGGGCGGGGACGGTTGCGGCGGCGGCTTCCGGGGCTGAGGCGCCGGCTGCCGCCGGTGACTCCGGAGGCGCGGCGCCAGGGACCGGGGAGGCGGCAGACGCCCGGACCTCGGGCCCCGGGGGACGGCCCGCCTCCGCCGTGGCGCTGCCCGCCGCCCGCTACAGGCCGGCGTGGCCCTGGGGGCCGCTTCCGGAGGGGCCGGAGGCGATGAGGGAGGAGGCGGATGCTCTGTCCGACGCGGCGGACTACCGGGCGGCGGCCGCAGGCTGGGAACGGCTGGCCGGGGCGCTCCGTGAGGCGGGGGGCCCGGACGTGCTGAGCGCCCGCTCCGCCTGGAGCAGGGCCGCCTCGGCCGCGGCCGACATCCGGGAGGGCGAGGACGCCGCGCGTCCCGAGGCCCTGGCCGCAGCCGCCGCGCTGGCGGAGGCCCTGGGGCCGGGATCGCCCGAGGCGCTGTTCGCGGGCGCGGCGGCCGCGAGGCTCATGGATGACAGGGCGTCGTCGCTCGCGGAGTTCGGGCGCCTGGAGGGGCTCTCCCGGGAGTCGCTGGGGCCGCTCCATCCCCAGACGCTCTCCGCCATGGCCGCCCGGGGGAGCCTCCTTTCCGGCCGCGGCGGCAGCCCTGCCGAGGGCGGGCGGGTGCTGGAGGAGGCCCTGGTCCTCCAGGAGGCGGAGCTGGGCGCTTCCCACCCCGACACCCTGTGGACGCTCTCGGCCCTGGCCGGGGCCCGGTTGTACGCGGGCGACGACGCCGCGGCCGCACGGCTCTACCGCAGGGCGCTGGCGGCTCAGCTCCTCACCCGGGCGCCGGACGGATACGACGCGGCAGCCATCTGCCACAACCTGTCGCAGGCGCTCGCGGGCCAGGGCGAGGCGGAGAACGCGGAGGCGGTGGCCGCGGCAGAGCGGGGCCTGGACATCGCCGGCAGGGCGCTCGGCCCGGACAGCGGGCTCGCCCTCGCCCTTGGCGAGGCATACGCCTCGGCGCTCTTCGAGAGCCGCGACATGGCAGGGGCGCTCGCCGCCTACCGGGCCGCGGCGGAGGCCCAGGCCCGCGCGCTGGGGGCCGAGGACCCGATGACGCTCTCCACGCTCAACAACTACGGCGTGGCCATGCTCAATTCCGGTGACGCCCGCGGTGGTCTGGCGCTTCTCCGGGACGTCCTGGAGGCCCTGGGCAGGACCGAGGGCCCGGACGCCTACGCGACCCTCATGGCCGCGGGGAGCGTGGCCGACGCGCTCGCGATGACGGGCGACCGGGATGGGTCGGTCGCCATGTACCGCAGGGCCGCGGACGGGCTCGCCGG
Organism: Deltaproteobacteria bacterium; assembly: GCA_031263525.1. GTDB lineage: Bacteria > Desulfobacterota > Desulfarculia > Adiutricales > Adiutricaceae > JAIRZX01. Next base: position 16,975 of record JAISFP010000033.1, read on the forward strand.
GCTCCTGGGCCCGGACCATCCCGACGCCCTGGGCATGGCCAACAACCTCGCGGTGGAACTGAGGCGCGCGGGCGACATAGCCGGGGCCAGGGACCTTTCCGCCCGCACGGCGCGGGCGCTCGAGGACAGGCTCGGCCCAGACGACCGCAGGACGCTGTGGGCGCTGGGAAACCTGGCGGGCATGACACGGGACGCCGGCGACCCGCGGGCAGCGAGGGAGCTGGACCAGAGGGTGCTCGACGGCCTGGAGAGGACCCTGGGGCCCGGGCACCCGGACACACTGGCGGCCTCGGCGAACCTCGCCGTGTCGCTCCATTCCGCGGGCGACCTGGCCGGCGCTGCCTCGCTGTACCGCCGTTCGGCCGCGGCGCTGGCGGAGGCGCTGGGGCTCTCTAGCCCCGAGGCCATGGCAGCCATGAACAACCTGGGGGCGCTCCTGACCGAGACGGGAGACTGGGCGGGGGCGAGCGAGGTCCTCGCGGCTGTGCTGGCGGACAAGGAGGCGAGGCTCGGGGCTTCCGACGAGTCCGTCCTGGGCACGGCCCTGAACCTGGGGCGGGCGCTCCACGGGCTGGGGGACTACGCTGGGGCGCTGGACCTCTACAGGAGGGCCGCCGCCGCGCCCTGGGGCCCGGACCATCCGGGCCGGCTCGCGGTCATGAACAATACGGCCTCCGCCCGGATGGCCCTGGGTGACTCGGACGGGGCCACGGCGGCGCTGGGGGAGGTCCTGAGCCTCCTGGAGAGCTCGCGGGGGCCGGACCATCCCGACACAGTGGCCGCCCGGATCAACATGGCCTCGGCGCTCCTGGCGGCCGGGGACGCGGACGGCGCCGAGAGGCTCGCGGCTCAGGCCCTGGCGTCCGCGGCGGCGGCGCTGGGGCAGGACCATCCCCTGGCGGTCGCGGCGTCGCTCGACCTGGCGCTCGTGAGGAACGCCAGATCCGACCCGGCAGGCGCCGCTGACCGCCTTGCCCGCGCCCTGGAGAGGGCCGTGCGGGTGTCGGGGCCGCACTCCCCGCAGGCTGCCCTGGCCCAGTACCTCCTGGGCGAGGTCCACGCCGACATGCGCGAGTACGGGGCGGCGGTCTTCTGGCTGAAGCTCTCCGTGGAGTCCGCCCTCGTGGCCCGCGGCACGATGGGGTCCCTTGACGAGGGGCTCAGGGCCAACTACATGCGAACCGTGGAGCTCAGGTACCAGTCCCTCTTCGACCTTCTCATGACGCTCGGCCGCACGGACGAGGCGATGGAGGTGCTGGACCTGCTGAAGGACGAAGAGCTCCGGTCGCTCGACCCCAAGCCTGTGCCGGCAGGCTCCGGGGACGACGCGGCTGCGGGAACGGCGGCAGGCCTTCCGGGGCCCAGGGGAGCCGCAGGGGTCGAGCCGGCTGAAGGGCAGGCAGGAACGCCGGTGCCTCCGGGAGGGGGGGTGCCCGCGCCTTCGGGAACGGGGGCGGCAGCGCCCGGGTCCGATGGAGCCGGGGCAGCCGCGTCTTCCGGAACTCCGGCCGGGGACGGCTCCGGATCGGGCGGGCCAGGGGCCCTCACCGACGAGGTCCCCGACATCTTTTACGGGACCCCCGAGGAGCCCGCCAGGCTGGCCTACCTGGCCCTCGCGGAGAGCGTCCGGGAGGCCAACGGGCCCGGAGGCGGAAGGCCGGGCTCCGCGTCGGTCCCCGGGGTGTCCGGGGGGGCCGCCGGCTTCCGGGAGGCACAGAGGAGGCTTCTCAGGCGACTGCCTCCGGAAGAGGAGGAGGGGGAGGTCTTCGCGGCCTTCGACCGCGGCATTCAGGGCCTTTTCGGGGGCGCGGCCGGTCAGGCCGTCTCGGAGGGCCGGGAAGGCAGTGAAGGGCAGGCTTTAGCTGGGGGCCGGGAAGGCAGTGAAGGGCAGGCCCCAGCTGGGGGCCGGGAGGGCAGTGAAGGGCATGCCCCAGCTGGGGGCCGGGAAGGCAGTGAAGGGCAGGCTGTAGCTGGGGGTTGGGAAGGCAGGGAGGGGCAGGCAGCCTCCGAGGGCGGGGAAGTGGGAGTTGGCCCGGCCTTTGACGAGGGTCTTGAAGGCAGGGAGGGGCTGCCAGGGGGGAAGGCGCTGACGGCCAGGGCGGCAGCCGGCATGGAGGCCCGCCGCAGGCTGGCGACGGTCGCGGGTGAGGGCACTGCTGTCATATACGCCGTGTCTGCGCCGAGGACCCTGCACCTGGTGATGGTCACGCATGACGGGGTGACGGCGAGGCGAAGCCCCGTCGGCCGTTCGGAAATATCCCGGCTCTCCCGCGAGTTCAGGGACCTGGTCGGGAGCCCCTTCCGTGACCCGAGAGGGCCGGGGGCAAGGCTCTACGACGCCCTGATAAGGCCGCTGAAGGGGGACCTGGAGGCCGCAGGGACGAGGGCGCTGGCCCTGTCGCTGGACGGGCCGCTCCGCTACGTGCCCGTGGCCGCGCTGTGGGACGGGGAGCGGTGGCTCGTCGAGAGGTACCCGACGGCTGTCTTCACCAGGGCCACGGCGGCTTCGGACGGGGACGGCGGTGACCTCGCGGGTGACGGGGCCGTTGCCAACGCCATGGGGGTGACCGCCGCATGGCCGGGATTCCCGGAACTGAGGGGCGTGGCGGAGGAGATAGCCGCGGTGGTGGGCAAGGACGGGGTCCCGGGGGTGCTCCGGGGCGAGGGGCGCCTGGACGCCGAGTTCGACAGGCGGGCGCTTGCCGGCGCCCTCGCCTCGGGGGCGCCCGTGCTGCACGTGGCGAGCCATTTCCGCCTGGATCCGGGGGATCTCCTGAACACCGCCCTCCTCCTGGGAGACGGCAGGACCCTGAGCCTGCGGGAGATAAGGTCAGGGGAGGGCCTGGACTTCTCCGGGCTGGATCTCCTGACGCTTTCGGCCTGCGACACTGGCTCCGGGGCGAGCCGGCACGATGACGGGCGCGAGGTGGAGAGCCTCGGCGAGATCGTCCAGCGGGCAGGGGCGCGGACCGTGCTTGCCACCCTGATGCCGGTGGACGACGCCGCCACGCCCGGCCTCATGCGGGAGTTCTACCTCCTCCGCTACGCCGAGGGCGAGGGCAAGGCCGAGGCGCTCAGGGGGGCGCAGCTCAAGGTCATGCGGAACGTGTCCGGGGCCGCCTCTTCGGGAGGCTCGTCACCAGTGGCCGCCCCGGGAGGAGGATCGGCCCCGGGGGAGGCCCCGGCTGCCGGAACGCGGGGAAGGCCCCTGAGCGCCTCCGGCGCGAGGGCCGCCGAGGCCGCTCCTCCGTGGGGCGGGGCGGGGTTCTCGCACCCGTACTTCTGGGCGCCGTTCGTGATCATGGGTGACTGGAGATGA
>JAISFP010000036.1 GCA_031263525.1 Deltaproteobacteria bacterium
GGACCCCAGCCTACCGGCTCCTGCCGCCTGGACCGGAGCCTTCCGGCTCCTGCAGCCTGGTCCGGAGCCTTCCGGATCCTGCCGCCTGGACCGGAGCCTTCCGGATCCTGCTGCCTGGACCGGAGCCTTCCGGATCCTGCTGCCTGGACCGGACGGAGCCTTCCGTCCACGGCATCCTGCACCGGAGCCTTCCGGCTCCTGCCGCCTGGACCTGAGCCTTCCGACCACGGCAGCCTCCACCGGAGCCTTCCGGCACCTGCCGCCTGCACCGGAGCCTTCCGGATCCTGCCGCCTGGACCGGAGCCTTCCGGCTCCTGCCACCTGGACCGGAGCCTTCCGGCTCCTGCCGCCTGGACCGGAGGCTTCCGCGCCTACCGCCTGGCCCGGAGCCTTCCTGCCACGGCGGCCTGCACCGGAGCCTTCCTGCACCTGCCGCCTGCACCGGAGCCTTCCGGCTCCTGTTGGCTACATTGGAGCTTTCCGGCTCCTGCTGCCTGCACCGGAGCCTTCCGGCTCCTGCTGCCTGCACCGGAGCCTTCCGGCTCCTGCTGCCTGCACCGGAGCCTTCCGGCTCCTGCTGCCTGGACCGGAGCTTTCCGGCCACGGCGGCCTGCACCGGAGGCATCCTACTCCTGCGGCCTGCACCGGAGCTTTCATGCACCTGCGGCCAACACGGCCCGCCCGAGACGAGGCGGTGAATTTCGGGGACGGAACGTGGCGATCCTGGCGCAACCTAACGATTGCAATAGGTTATAATCCACCCTGCGAATCAGAGGGCGCAGCGGCCGCGAGCCCCCGGCCCACGCAGTCCGGAGAGAGGTACTACCTACATTGTTCGGGAACTTCGCGCTGGTCCTGGCGGCCTACATCTACCTGAGCCTGGTGCATCCCCTTAAGGCCGGCCTGAGGTCCAAGCTCGTCATCCTGGCCGTGCTCCTCCTGTCGGCGGGGCGGCTCGCCATCCTGAGGCGAGTCTTCGGAGGCCTCGGCGGGGTGGAGTGCCCGTGGCTCCTGCTCATTGTCACTTCCCTCTTCCAGGGGACGTCGCTCATCCTGTTCCTCCTGTGCATCCCCAAGGACCTGCTGAGGCTGTCCAGCTTCGCCGCAGGCCTCTTCAGAAGAAAGGCCGCCGGTGCCAGGCTGAGGCGGCTTCTCGCGTCGGGCGCCTTCGCGGGCGCGCTCGCCGCGGCGTCATTCCTCCTGTCCGGGTACTCCCTGTGGCAGGCGGCCAGGGTCCCGGAGGTGCGCGAGCAGACGGTGTACCTGAACTCCTGGCCTGACGCCCTGGACGGGCTCAGGGTGGCCGTGATAAGCGACCTCCACATCTCCCGCTTCTTCGACGCCGGCTGGACTCGGGGGGTGGTGGCGAAGGTGAACGGGCTCAGGCCCGAGCTCATCCTCATCCCCGGCGACCTTGTCGACGGGGAGGTAGACGTGAGGGCCCCGGAGACCTCGCCCCTGGCGGATCTCGAGTCGCCCAACGGCATATACATGTGCGTGGGCAACCACGAGTACATCTCCGTCCTGTGGGACTGGCTCCCGGCCTTCAGGAACCTCGGCATCAGAAACCTCTACAACCAGCACGAGACCATCGTCATCCGCGGAGAGGAGCTGGTCCTGGCCGGCGTTACCGACCCAGTCTCCGAGCGCTGGCACCTCCCGGGCCCCGACCTGCAGAGGGCGCTCGCCGGCGTCCCCCCGGACGGGCCGCCGGTCATCCTCCTCGACCACCGCCCTGGCCACGCCCCCGCGAACGCCATGGACGGCAGGGTGCGCCTCCAGCTCTCGGGGCACACCCACGGCGGGCTCATCCCGGTGCTCTCCTCGTTCGTCGCCCGCGCCAACAAGGGCTTCCTCAAGGGCTGGTACGAGGTGGGATCCCTCATGATGTACGTTCACCCCGGGACCGGGCTCTGGAGCGGACTCCCCATGAGGCTCTTCAACCCCTCCGAGATCACCCTCCTCACCGTGAAATCCAGCCCCCCGCCTGGCGGACAACCCGAAGGAGAGCCCCGGTCCGTGCCCGGAGCCCCGGAAGCAGGTGGTCCTCCCGCCCTTCCCCGCAGCGGAACCCCTCCCGCCGTCGTTCAGCCAAGCGGACAGCCCGCCGGAACCGGAGACGAAGCACCCGAAGCATCCGGCGAGTACGGGACTGGCGAAGGCCCCGTTACACCCGGGCAGGACCCCGGGGACGGAGGCCCAGGGACCGCCGACGGGGGCTCCGGGGATGCCGGCCCCGCGACAAGCGACGGAGACGCAGGGGGTGCCGGCCCAGAGGACGGCGACGGGGACGCCGAGGATGCCGGCTCCGAGACCGGCGACGGAGAACCCGAGGATTCCGGCCCCGGGGCCGTCGAGGAAGACCCCGGAGCCGAAGCCCCCGTGACCGCCGAATAAGGCTCTCGGAACAGGAACCCGTGTCCTCCGGCCAGGGCCTCGCTGGCTTAGCCGCAGGGACCTCCAGGCCGAACCATCGGAAAGAGGATCCCGAGGCCGCCTAACATCACCCCGAGGATGACGCCCAGAGGTCTCGGACAGGACCACTGGACCTCTGGGAGAAGCCCGGCCACTGGGCCAGGACCTAAAGCCATCCGCCGCAGGGCCGTTGACGGGGAGGGGGGCGGCTGACCCCCGAAGCTTCCCGGAACGCCCCCGAGAGGAGTCCGCAGCCATCGCCGGCTGCCAGGGGAACTGTCGCCTCACTGGAGGAAAGCTCATGCTGAAGTGCTACAAGTTCATCGAGTCGTCCTTCGTCCCTTCAGATGAGGACGAAGCCACCTTCTTCGACCTCCAGAAGCCCGACGCGGACGAGATCCGCTCCCTCTCCGAGAAGCTGGCGGTGCCCCTGCATTTCCTGTCCGACCCCATGGACCCCAAGGAGAGGCCCAGGATAGAGCAGGAGGGCATCTACACCCTGGTGATACTGAGGGTGCCCCTCTTCGGCCAGACAGGGCTCGACAGGGGGACCGCGGAGGCCAGGGCCCGCAAGCACGTCCACTCCACCGCCCCACTGGGCATAGTGTTCTCAAAGGACACGCTCATAACCGTCTCCTGGAGGAACGACATGGTCCAGGAACTCCTGGGGAGGCTCACCCGCAAGCCCTACCCAAGATGCCCGAAGTCGGCCGCCTTCAAGATCTTCATCGAGACCGCGAGCGACTTCATCGGCCAGCTGGAACGCCTGGAGGAGATTACCGACAGGGCCGAGGCCACGCTCTCCCGCGCACAGCAGAACGAGGAGATCATGGCGCTCCTCTCCGTGGACAAGATCCTCATCCACTACACGGTGGCCCTGAAGTCCAACAAGAACATCATGGAGAGGATCATGGAGCAGCATGTCGTAAAGCTCGATCCCGACGAGACCGACATGCTGGAGAGGGCGCTTACCGAGAACCAGCAGGCCATCTTCATGGCGGACATTTTCGGCCAGGTGCTGGGGAGCATGTCGGACGCCTTCGGCACCATCATCTCCAACAACCTGAACAAGGTGGTGAAGTTCATGACGGGCATGACCATCATCCTCATGGTCCCCACCTTCATTGTCGGGGCCTACGGCATGAACGTCGCCCTCCCCATGGAGAGGCACCCCGCCGCCTTCTGGATCCTCTTCTCCCTGTGCCTGCTGTCCTGCGGGGGCCTGTGGATATTCTTCAGCAGGAAGAAGTGGGTGTAGCGGACCTGCGCGAAGCCAGGTAAGCTTGCCGGCTTCTCCGGTCCCGTATCCTGCCAACGCCCTGCACGGCATCTCCCGGGCCGCACGACCGGACGCGGGCCTCCCGGACCGGCATGCACTCGGGCGCAAGCGTCCCCCACTTCCCTGTCTGGCACTCGCCCCGGTGCTGGCAAAGCGTCCCCCGGGCGGCCATGCGCCCCGGAACGGGCCAAGTGTCAGACGGCCAGAAAAAAGACCCGGCTTGTGGCACGGGGCAGAGCAAGTGTCCAGTATCCGTTCACGGGCTGATCGCCTTGGCCACGGAGCTAGCCTGTCCTAGAGTTGGAGGCAGGCCGCCCTGGCCACGGACGTAGCCTGTTCTGGAGCCGGAGGAAGGCCGCCCTGGCCACGGAGGGAGCCTGTCCTGGAGCTGGAGAAAGGCCGCTCCGGCCACGAAGGTAGCCTGTCCTGGAGCTGGAGGAAGGCCGTTCCGGCCACGAAGGTAGCCTGTCCTGAAGCTGGAGGAAGGCCGCTCCGGCCTGGAGGAAGAACGCTCTGGACCTGAAGCAAGGCCGGTCTGACTCTCCAGGAAAGCCGTCCTGGCCCCGGAGGAAGGCCATCCTGCACCAGAAATGAGGAAGATCTGGGTCCTGCTGTAGGTTCCCCCGCTCTCGTCAGTGAACAGATACAGTGTCCAACGGCTCAGCTTGCGCCACTTTCCAGCCACGAACTTCGCGGCCCGCCATGCGCCTCCAGGTTCCGCAGACGCCTTCGGTCAGAGTGGACTTCGGAAACCGGGAAAGTCCGAAATCCATTCGCCCTTATACGACAACCCTTCCAGCATTATGAGCGCGCCCAGCGAACATCAACCGCGCACTGATGCCTGGCCAATCCGGACCTCGCGGCCTGACACCAGACTCCAGGCACGGCTGACTCGTCCCTGTGCCGCATTGGGATTCATGCCTCAAGGTTTCTCCCCCTGGCGCGCCATGGAGGAACCGATGCCGAATGCCGCCGACTTCCGCTTTATAGTTCTCCCAGTGCCTTACGACACCACCGGCAGCCGCTTGATTCGTCAGGTCAAACTTGTGCTTCAAAACCGGGCCCTGACAGAGCGTTCCGGCACACAGACGGCTGTGTTCCGGGGATGATCCGCACTTCCCGAGCCCGCCGGAAGAGAGACTCGGGCAATTCACTCCCTAAATCTTTCGTCCCGCACCGGTTTCTTGTACCGGGGCCTGAATCCTTGCGGCCTTCGCGAATGAGCCGCATAATGAGCCGGGCCCCCTTTCCGTCCGAGACAGAATGCCCGTGCGCCCACCCGGCCCGTTCGTTTGCAGCCGAGACGACTCAGGACACCATATGGAGTCCCAGCGCGTTCTGCATCCCCCCGCGAAGAGACTCCGGACCTGCTCTTTCCACCGCGCAACGCCAGCCAGACTCATTCCCCTGCCCTTCGCCCGACTGACCTACTCCCCTCCATCCCCAGGTGACCACATGCATGTTCTGCCAGCCGGACAGCGGACGCGCCTCAAGATCAGCGACATCATCCCTGGAGGCGCCGCCGCGATCGATCGAGAAACCATGAAAATGAGGGATTTGCTGAAGTCGGCCCCCTCGTGGAGGACCGAGCTCGGGGATCCTGCCGTCACTCCGGAACAGTTCCGGAAGATCATGAAGAATCTCAACATGGCCGCGGCACTGGCACGCAGGCTCCCGTCAATCTCACTGGCGATGGCGGCGGAGAAGAAGCCTTTCGGCGACTTCGACAGGCAGCTTGCCGCCGCCGGGAACGCCGCGGCGGAGCTTGACCGCGAGATTGAACTGTGCCTGTCGGCATGGCGTGCGTTGCCCGACGAGAGGGCGGCGGAACTGGCCGCGGACGCGCAAGGTTACCGCCACTTCCTCAGGCTTGCCCGCCATGCGCCCTGGGAGTTAACGCTTTGCTGCCCTGACTACACTACATGCACTGGAATCTCCTTGGAAGATTCCCTCATTAAGGGCTCACGCCACGGATCCCGGCCCGGTGTGGCCGGGAAGGGGTCCGCCAGGGCACAGCAGCCCGCCACTGCCGCAAAGAGGGCGGGAAGCACCACGCCGCCTGGACCGGAGCTGGCACGGGCCTGGAAGGACCGGGCGCTCGCCTGGCCGGGCCCGTCCGCTAAACGCTCCGGCAATGGTCCGGACCTTCTCCGTGCAAGGGAGCTTGCCTGGGGCCTGCCTCCGGGCACCCTCGAGAGCTTCCTGAACGTTGCCCGCAGGGAGGGGCCCGGCACTTTCGGCCGCTACCTGAAGGACAAGGCGGCCTTCAGGCAACTGAAGAGGATCCCCCTTGCCGAAGCCGCCATCCCATTCCTAAACGGCCAGGGGATCACCATCGACATGTCAGTTAAAGCTACCGTGGGGTTCCTGTACGAGTTCTGGCCGGAGATGGCATACCTGGCCAGGCAGGTTTACCTCAAGGGGCGCCTCTCCGGAGACTGCGGGGGCCGCGGCTACCAGGGCCCCATGTGCGTCCAGCCGCTTCCCGGGAAGACGCCGCTCGTCCTGATTGACTGGGAAGGCCGTGTCGCGGACTCCCTGGCCCTGGCCCACATGCTGGGACAGGCCGCGCAGGCGCTCATGGCCCCGTCGAGAACCCCTCTCAGCATGCGCGCCGCCGACCCCCTGCGCGAGTTGGGAGGCGGCCTGGCCGAGGCGCTCCTGCCACGAAGCCTCAACCGACAGGACAACAGCGACTTGCGCAGGACGGTGATGATCGGCGGCCTTATGGACAGGATGGTCGCCAATGTGTACATTCCCGCGATCACGAGCTGCTTCGAGCGGGAGGCTCACCTTGCAGTCTCGAGGGGAGGGGACGTAGACGAGATTTCGGACATTTTCTTGGAATTGAACAGGGAGATGCTCGGCAATTTCGTGGAAGTCACCGACAAGGACCGCTGGGCGTGGATCGCAAACGATCGGATCTCCCGCGCCCCGTACGACTGCGCCGAGGCGCTAGGCACCTTCGCGGGTTTCGGCCTTGCCCGCATGTGGGAGAAGAAAGGCCAGGGATTCGCGGAAGCGGTCGCCAACGCCTTCTCCAGGATTGGGTCAGCCCCGGCGGACAAGATCATGAAGGAGGCCGGCGTCTCACTCGCATCCGACAGGTTCTGGAAGGGCGGCTTCATTTGGCTGAACAAGATTATGGACTTCGCCTGACGTCATCCGGGTGGACAGGGATCAGCCTCCCCCGTCAGATTACGGAGCTGTTGCCTGGTAACCGTCGAAAAAGAACCCTCTCGGTGGTCATGCAGTTCTAAAGGGCATTAATTCTCTGAAAAGGAGCAGCCTAAACTGAAATTCCTGGCTACTACTTGCGCATTCGACATTTACGTTGGTTTGTCAATCGGAAAGACTGCCTCCATTAGGATTAGGAAGTTAACTATCTGAAAAATTTTCTTAAGTGCTTAAAGAGTATGTTGGAATGTCAAAAGTTTTTTACTGTTCAACTCTCTTTATAGAATTCAGTAATATATCTATTTCTTTGACTGTTTGAGGTGCCCTTCAAGCTTCTCCGGTGTCGTACTTTTATCCTCGTAAACTGTCAGGTTGTTACCTCACTCCTGTACCATAAGACAGTGCATGGTTATGCTTATTTTCGCAGGAAAAGTTTGGCTGGCAACGAAAAGCGGCATCCAGAAAGCTGGGGATGGTCAAGACCGGAGCAGACATGCAGTGGACAGGCCGCTGAGGCGAGACATGTCATGTCGAATCGGAAATAACCCCTAGAACACAAGATAAGGAGGGTTGACCAAGTTGGCAGCTGACGGACGAAGGGGGCACCGCAGGGTTCGACAAGGCGGCAGAACGCCTGGGGCTGGACGGTCAGTCAGGGGGAGGGAGGGCCGTAGACCGGGGCGGCCATCCTCCGGATCAGGGCGGCCATCCTCCTGGCTCGAGGCGACCTTCCTCCAGGTCCTGGGCGGCCTTTCTCTGGGTCCTGGGCGGCCTTCCTCTGGGTCCTGAGCGGCCTTCCTTCAGGCTAGGGACGGCCATCCTCCGGGTCAGGGCGGCCATCCTTCAGACCAGGGGCGGCCATCCTTCAGACCAGGGGCGGCCATCCTCCGGGTCAGGGCGGCCATCCTCTGGGTCCTGGGCGGCCTTCCTTCTGGCTAGGGGCGCCCATCTTCCGACTCAGGGCGGCCATCCTCCGGGTCAGGGCGGCCATCCTCAGGGCCAGGGCGGCCTTCCTTCAGGCTAGGGGCAGCCATCCTCCGGGTCAGGGCGGCCATCCTCCTGGCTC
>JAISFP010000065.1 GCA_031263525.1 Deltaproteobacteria bacterium
ACGTTTGAGGCGAGGTCCGTGACTCTCGGGACCTGCTGAATCTGACGGTAAATCTCGGTCATGGTCAGTTTCTCACTTCTGGCAAGGGACAGTGCCATTTCCAACGGTATTCGGTGACGTCAATTGTGATGGCTGATAACAATTTTAAAAATCTATAACAAGAGATTACTTGTGGCTTAATACTGAAAGATGAACCTGTTTCAGGTTTCTGAAAATTTATCGAGAGTGAGAAGTATCCGGTTCAGGTTCCAGCTGGACACGACAAGGGAGAGAAGGATCCAGCTTCAGATTCCGGTCTGACACTGAAATAAGGAGAGGGATCCGGCTTAAAGTTCCGGCCGCACACTGAAAAGAAGAGAAGGATTTGCCATCAGGTTACGGTCGGACACGGCAAGGGGGAGAGAGAGAGATAATGAACTGTCTTCAGGTTGCGGCATGGACAGTAATGTACGGCAAGGAAGAGTGAAAGAAGAAACTGCCTTAGGTTCCGGCAAGCCACGGCAATTAAGAGAGAGAAAGAAGAAACTGTCTTAGGTTCCGGCAAGCCACGGCAATTAGGAGAGAGAAAGAAGAAACTGCCTTCAGTTTCCGGTCAGGTACGGCAAGGTGTAGCGAGAAAGAAAAAACTGTCTTCAGGTTCAGGTCAGGCACGGTAAGGCACAGCAAGTAAGAGAGAGAAAGAAGAAACTGTCTTCAGGTTCCGGTCAAGCACGCCAAAGGGGGAAAGAAAAAACAAGAAACTGGCTTCAGCTTTCGGCCATACACGGCTAAGGAGAGGGAGAGAGAAAGAAAAAACTGGATCGCCGTTTACGTCCCGCAGAGGCTCTCGAGATCCTTCGGTGCCCTTAGCGGAGCCCGAAGCCGGGGACGCCACGACCCTGACCGCCATATGACACCCCTTCAAGTGCCAGACCCGGTCAAAAAGGTCTGCCTCCCGGATGATGGTGACCGGGCTCGGAACGGGAGGGAGGGCGGTCCCGGAGGTCACCGACGCCACGTGCTGCCCGGGAGTTCCGGTGACGCCCCTGCGGGAGGCGGACTCCGCCACCTTGCCGATGGTGTCGGTTCCGGAGGAGGCGGGCACCGACATGACCCGCGTGGGCAGTTCCGGGCGAGACGGGCGCAACCCCGGTCCGCTCGGTCATGCGGACGGCTCTGGCGGAGGCGGACGAGAAAATGAAGCTGTCGCCTCACTGCCCGTCAAGGCTCGGTAGGGACGCGGCTCAGACCGAGGGGGGGTTAGTCGGCGAGCTCCTCCGGCAGGTCCGGACGATGAGGCCCGGTCCCCTCCACCGCCGAGGCGGGATCTGCAGGGGGGAGGATCCTCCTCGCGATCAGAACCCGTCGTCCCCCGTGTCACCCAGGTCCCTGAGTGAGGCAAGACTCTCCCGGACCGCGCTTCCGTCACCCAGGCACCTCGCCCGGGCCGCCGAGCGGAAACGGCTGCCCTCCGAAGTCCGGGAAAGGGTCCAGGAGCTTTCCAGCGCCCCGGCGAGGACCCCGGCCACGTCCTCGTCCGCGTCGAGGAAGACCTCGGGCCAGGAGCTCCTGAGGATCGAGAGGACTGCGGGGAGGTCTGCCCCGCGGGCGCCCATGCTGCGGCCGCCTGCTCCGGGAAACGCGTGGGCGAGTGCGCAGGCCCGCTCCAGGGGATCGGGACCGACCGGGCCGGCCCCCTCCAGCCTGGCCAGGACTGAGGGCGATGACAGGGCCCGCTCCAGATGGGAGGCCCTTATGACATGGGGCGGGGGCGCGTCCCGCGCGAGATCGCGCGCGGCCTCGATGAGCATGGCACGGGTCAGCTCCGACGCGGCCCCGGGGTTCCAGAAGGCAGCCGCTAGCGCCCTGTAAGGGAGCGCGGGCTCGGCAAAGGTCCATCCCGCCGCGGCGAGCGGCTCCGTCACCGCCTCCAGCATGACGGCGGGTCCCGGCCACTCCGTCCGGACCGGGGGGGCCAGGAAGGCGAAGGGCGAGGAGGGATGCCTCTCAAGACGCCTGGAGACGCGGCGGCCCGCCATGACCAGCCGCGCAGGTCCCGCCTCGCCCGCGGCCATCCGCCTCAGCAGGCGGAGGTCAGCCGGGTGCCCGAGCAGGGCGTCCACCATGCCGTCTGCGCTGTCCACCATGACGGTCAGGGTGCCGGGAAGCTCGTGCCGGCCGAAGCGGCCGGCGCGGCCGGCCCGCCCGGGACGTGTCAGGCGTCCGATCCGGTCCAGGTTCGCGGAGGCCCCTGCATCATAATTCCAGCCGGGGATGTCGAGGGTCTCCGCGGCCTGCCTCATCACGGTCTCCAGGGGGCCGAGCCTCGCGACGTCGGACGGGTCCATGTCCTCCTCCCAGTCCATGAGGCAGGCCCAGTCGTTTCCGGTCCCGGACCCCGGCCGGCGTCCGCCCGCGCCGCCTCCGCCGGACGGGGAGTCCAGGACGTGCCTGAGGAGCGCGCTCTTGCCCGACCCGGCCGGGCCCTCCACGCGCGCCACGCCGCCCTGCCCCGCCAGCCTCGCCGCCAGGGCATCGCGCACGAGCCTTCCCGCTCCCCGGCCCGGAACGTCCAGCCCGAAGGGGGCGAGCGACCCGTATGCCCCTGCCGCACGCGTCACCCAGGCGTGCCTCGCAGTCCTCGACTCCGGCTCGGCCGCGCCCGCGGCCGCCATTAGGGGCATGTCGACCACCAGGACGTCCCTCTGGGAGCGGCGGGCCCAGCCGCCGACCCTGCCCCTGGCCTCGGGGCTCAGGCGCGAGAGGCTCACGGCGAGGGGTATCATGCCGGGGCCGGGGTGCCAGGCGTCCAGCTCCTCCAGGAACCCCCGGACGCTGCGGGGCTCCCCGCCTTCCGAGACCAGAGCGGAAGGGCTGACCGGCCGGTTGGCGTCGGTCGCGGTCGGGGGGGTATCTATAGCGATATCTTAACATAATTAACTACTTCAACTTAATCTTCAGCCCCCATGCCCCGCGCCGAAAAGGGGGGTTTTGAAACGCCTCGTACACTTTAAGTAATCCGGAGGTAACCCTATGGACAACTCGCATGACGACCTGAGGGAGGTTGTCTTCATCGACTTCGAGACCTACTACGACGACGTCCTCACTCTCAAGGACATGTCCGTGGAGGCGTATGTCTCCGCGAAGCGCTTCGCCGTCCACGGCATGGGGTACTGGTCCGAGAAGACGGGGCCCGGCTTCGCCTGGACCGCCGAGGGGGCGCGGAAGAGGCTCCTGGAGCTCGGGGTCCACAAGGGCGGGATCGTGACCGTGGCCCACAACATGGCCTTCGACGGCTTCGTCGCCAACAGGCTCCTGCCGAAGGGCTCCCCGCTGAGCTGCCCCGTCTGCACCATCGGCATGGCCCGCTTCACCGTCGCGGGCAGGCTGTCCAGGCTGAGCCTGAAGGCGCTGGCGAAGCACTTCGGCTTCCCCGACAAGGGGGACATCGGCCAGTTCAAGGGCGTCCGGGAGCTGGACTTCAAGCTCCGCTCCAGGCTCCGGGCCGAGATGGAGGCGTACTGCCTAAACGACGTGGAGCTCACGCGCCTCCTGTACGGGAAGCTCCGGCCCAACGTCACGCACGAGGCCATGGAGTTCATCGCCCTCTCTCTCCGCATGTACATAGACCCCCGCCTCCGGCTGGACCTGCCGCTCCTGGAGAAGTACCGGGCGGATCTCCTGAGGCGGCAGGAGGAAGGGGTGGACCGGCTCCGGGAGACGTTCGGCGTGGGGTGCCGGGAGGAGTTCCTCAAGATGATAAGGAGCCGGACGACCTTCGCCGGGATGCTGCGCGAGCTCGGGGCCGAGGTGCCCATGAAGCGGAGCGCGGCGCTGGAGGCCCAGGTGGCGAAGGCCGCGGAGGAGGCCGGGGAGATCGTGGCCCTGGCCGAGTCCGGGGCGGAGCTGGACAGGAGGACGATAGCGAGGGGCGAGAGGTTGCTCAAGATCATTCAGACAGGGTCCATGACCCCGGCGCTGGCGAAGAGCGACCTCGCCTTCCAGGACCTCATGGACTCCGAGGACGAGGACGTGGCCGACCTCTGCCGGCTCCGCGCCGAGAACAACAGCTCCATCGCGCTCTCGAGGGCCGACGCCTTCATCGGGGCCGCGCGGCGGGGCGGCGTCCTGCCGGTCCCGCTCTCCCCGTTCCGGACAGTGACCGGGCGCTACGCCGCAGGGAACGAGGGGGGCGGCAGGACTGACGGCTTCAACCTCCAGAACCTCCCCAAGCGGACCGGGGACATGACGCTCCGCAAGGCCATACTCGCCCCGGAGGGGCACGTCCTGGTGGCCGGGGACTCCTCGCAGATAGAGGCCAGGGTCGGGGCATGGCTGGCCGGGCAGGCGGATCTCCTGGACATCTTCCGTCGCGGCGACGACCCCTACGTGGAGATGGCCGCCACCATATTCGGGGGGCACACCTACGAGGAGATACTGAAGGGGGCGAAGCGGGACAAGGACCCCGAGTTCGTGCGCATGAGGAACATCGGGAAGGAGGTCATTCTCTCCAGCCAGTACGGCATAAGCGGGGACACCTTCGGGCGGAGGCTCCTCCAGCAGAAGGTCCGGCTCGCGGACGACACCGAGGAGCATTACGCCGAGGCGCGGAGGATCAACGGGCTCTACCGCAACAGGTTCAGGAGGATACGCCAGACCTGGTGGGACCTGGACAGTTGTCTGCGCAGGGCCGCAGTCGCGGAGGGGTGCCTGTTCATGTACCCCACCGCCGAGATGGAGAGCAAGGACATCGACGCGACAGTGCAGAATCACGTGCTGACAGTCGTCCTGCCGAACAGCTTCCCGCTGGTCTACCCGGAGATTGGCATAGAGGGCCGGGACGTGACCTACGTCCAGACCGGGGGCTTCTCTTCGAAGCCCGTCCGCAAGCACATCTACGGCGGGCTGCTCTTCAACAACATTACCCAGGGCACGGCATTCGCCATGCTGGCGGACCAGGCCGTGCGCCTGGCGAACATGGGTTACCGCATCGTGGCCAACGTCCACGACTCCTGGGTCCTGTCGGTCCCGGACGACGAGGAGGAGATCAAGAAGGCGAAGAAGGAACTGCTTGAGACGCTGAGCACCCCGCCCTCCTGGGCGGAGGGCGTACCGCTGGGCGCGGAGGTGAAGTCCGGGCCCACTTACGAGGTGGCATGATGGAACTGTATACCTGGCTGAGCTTCGTTTTGAACCTGGTCCTGCTCGGGTTCGTCCTGGGCTACAGGGCCCGTGACCGGAGGCACATGGCCGAGGGCAAGAGGTGGAGGGACGCCGTGAAGGCGCTCCGCAACATTCACAGGGAGGGCCTGTCATGAGCACTCCCACGCTGAGCCCGACCGGGCTCAAGATGTTCCTCCAGTGCCCGGCCCTCTTCAGGGCCAGGTACGTGGACAAGCTGTTCAGGCCGGAGTCCAACCGCTGGATGGAGCGGGGGACGAGGGTCCACTCCCTCATCGAGGGGGAGCTCATAGGAAAGGAGCCGGACTGGACGGAGGAGCGGGCGGTCTTCGGCAACATGAAGTCGGTCTTCGAGGTGGTGGACCGGTTCCGGGACGAGGGCTATCAGATGTACGCCGAGTACGAGTCGGCCATGAGCCGGGAGGACGGCAAGGTCGACTGGTGGGACGAGAGCGCCCGGTACCGCTCCAAGCTGGACCTCCTGCTGGTGCATCCCGAGCGGCACCACGCGGTCATCGTCGACTGGAAGACCGGGAAGACCCCCGGCGACCCGTTCGTGCAGCTCGCCTTCAACGCCATGTGCGTGTGTCCGGAGGTGCATGAGAACTTCTTCGACGCGTTCTTCGTCTACGTGGACCAGGGCCGGGCGGAGCATTACAAGCTCTCCGCGATTCGCGGAAACGCGTGGGTGACGGACGACAAGTGGAAGAAGCAGATTGTCGTGAACCATCCCGACGAGAAGTACGGCGTCCGCTACTTCCTGGAGAAGGTCGACGCTGCCTGCGCGGAGGACGACTTCCCCGCGACGCCCAACGACAAGTGCCGATGGTGCGACTGGAAGGGGTGCGGGCTCGCATGAAGCCGGAAGCGAAGGTCAAGGCGCGGGCCAAGGCCCTGTTCGAGGCGGCGGGGGCCTACTGGACCCCGATAGTTCAGAGCGCCATAACCAAGGCCGGGCATCCCGATGCCGACGTCTGTTTCAGGGGGCGGTTCCTGGGCGTCGAGTGCAAGTCAGGGAAGAAGAAGCCGACCCCCCTCCAGCGCCGCAGGCTCCGCGAGATAGCGGAGGCCGGGGGCGTCTCCATGGTGGTGAACGAGGACCGTCTGAAAGACCTGGAGCGGTATCTCGCGGACGGCGGGGACACGGACCCCGCCGTCCTGGACAGGCTCTTATATAAGGAGGCAGCCGATGACGATTGACATGACGGTCCGGACCGACCGCGAGAGCGGGAATCTCGCGGTCTATGCCGGATGGACGGCCGACGGGAAGGACGGGGCGCTCGACAAGTTCCAGGCCCTCTTCGCCCTGGCCGACGAGGCGGAGGACTGGCGGGACGGCACGGCGGCCCTGCTTCCCTGGAGCGACGAGGTCGTGGGGAAGCTGAAGGAGTGCGCCGCGCCGGGTCGGGAGTGGTGGCCGTTCTACCGGGACTACGACCCGCCGCTCGTCGAGGGGCAGTTCGCCCCCATGCCGCACCAGCTGGAGACGGCGGCATTCCTCGCCGAGCACCGGCGGGCCTACTGCACCTCCACCATGAGGACGGGCAAGACCGCCTCGACGGTCATGGCCTTCGACTACCTGAGAAAGACGGGACGCGCCGACTCCGCGATGGTGGTCTGCCCCGTCTCGGTCATGGAGGGCGTGTGGGCCCGGACCTTCCGCCAGACCTGCCCGGACCTGAAGGTGACGGTCGTCCGGGGCACGGCGGCGAAGCGGCGGAAGATCCTGGACGAGGACGACGCCGACGTGCTGGTCGTCAACTACGACGGGCTGAAGCTCCTGGAGGCGTGGGTCGGGCTCATGTTCCGCACGGGCCGGCTGAACGTCCTCGTCATAGACGAGCTGTCCCATTACGGGAACTCCAGGTCCCAGAGATGGAAGTCCGCCGACAGGATAGTCAACCCGTTCAAGGAGGAGGACGGTCCCGAGTACGTGTGGGCATTGACCGGGACCCCCGCCGCCGACGTCATGGCGGTGTACGGCTACGCCACGCTGGTCAACCCGGCGGCCATGCCCTGGAAGACCTGGACCGGCTGGCAGACGGCGGTCCAGACCAGGTGGGGCGCCGAGGCGTGGATGTGGCGGGACCGGCCCGACGCTCCCGAGAAGGTCCGCGAGGCGCTCCAGCCCAACATCCGCTTCAACAAGGAGGAGGTGCTGAAGGATCTGCCCCCCGTCACGCGGACCAGGCTGGAGGCCCCGCTCACGAAGGAGCAGGCCGGCATCTTCGACGGTCTCAAGCGGGAGATGATAGCCCTCACCGAGAAGGACAAGATCGTCAAGGCCGACCGCAAGGCGGAGCTGGTCACGAAGCTCTTCCAGGTGGCCGCCGGCGGGGTCATAGCGAGCGAGGGCGCGACCACGGTGGACGCGAGGCACCGCAACGGGCTCATCCTGGAGCTGGTCCGGGACAACGTCCGAAAGTCGGTGATCTTCTGCGCCTACCGCGCCGTGGTGGACCAGCTCGCCAGGTTCCTGGAGGGCGAGGGCGTCCAGACGGCGGCGGTTCACGGCAGCGTCACGGGCACGGCCCGCGACAGGATATTCGACGAGTTCCAGAACTCCGAGAAGTACAGGGTCCTGGTGGCGCACCCCGTCACCACGGCCTACGGCACCGAGCTGGCCGCCGCCGACCAGCTCATCATCAACGGGCCCCTCATGAGCGGGACCCACACCTACATGCAGGGCCTGGAGCGGCTGTCCTCGGCGAGGCAGACCTCCGGCCAGGTGTCGGTCGTGGAGATAGTCAGCTCGCCCGAGGAGGCCCTCTTCATGGACGCGCTCGACGGCAGGACGGGACAGGCCGAGGCCACCGCGAAGCTGTTCGAGTACGTCACCGGGAGGTAGACGGATGAACGACATAGAGAAGCTCGAAAACATGCGCAAGCATATTGCGGAGTACGCGTACAAGCTGCGCATGCTCTCGCAGATGGAGATCGACATCAAGGAGACGGAGAAGGGTCTCAGGGAGCGTGCGATACACACCGTCGACCAGCTGTTGATCGTCCTGACGACGATGGGAGAAACGCTCAACGACATGAGGAGGTAGACACATGTCAATGACGACGCTGAACACGCTGACCAGGGGGCTCGCGGAAGTGAAGGACAGGCGGGACTCCCTGGCGGCGAGGGACAAGGCCCTCGCCGCCGAGGAGCGGACGCTCAAGGACGCGATCCTCGAGGTCATGGGGGAGCTGGGCATCGACAACGCCAAGCTCTCCGACGGCACCGGGACCGTGTACGTGCGAGCCACCAGCTACACGTCCTTCCTGGAGCCGGAGAAGGCCGTGGGCTTCATGTTCGAGAACATGAAGAAGGCGGAGGCCGACGGCCTCCCGCTCATCGACCACCTCGTCACCACCAAGGCGGTGATGAAGTCGACGGTGGTCGACTGGGCCGAGAAGGAGATACGGAAGGCGGGGGAGGACCCCTGCCCGGAGAACATCGCGCGGGAGCTCGAGAAGATCGGCATCCGCTACGGCATCAAGCACGACGTGACCCTCTTGAGGGGGAAGTGAGGAGCAGCACATGACAGACCTTATCAGCGCCAACGGCGGCCACAGGGGCCACAACGGCAACGGCGGGGGGCTCCCCGCCGAGACGAAGTCCTTCATCCTCAACCCGGACATAGCCGCCATGCCGACCGACGGCCAGCTGGCCCACATGGAGACGTCCGTGGGGACGTCCATCGGCTCGGGGGAGCGGGAGCTCTACCTGAGCTGCAGGAACAGCCAGTTCTGGCTCAAGTCGGGCGGCGTCTCGTCCCCCGTCCTGGACGAGGAGGGCAAGCCCGCCCGCGCCTTCTACTGCGTGGTCGGGAACGTGGCCCCCGACTGCCACTGCGTGTGGTGGGAGGAGGCGTTCGACCAGAAGCAGACCGTCTTCAAGCCGCCCACCGCCACCTGGTGGTACAACGGCCAGGCCCCGGCGAACGTGCCCGAGCACGTGCTGAAGGAGAAGAAGCCGGGCGGGACCAACTACTACCAGATCAAGCAGAGGCTCATCCTGTACCGGGCGTTCCCGGGGACCGACGGAAGCATCGACGTGGACACCAAGAAGACCATAGTCTTCGACATCCCCGCCTCCAGCATCTTCGGGTCGTTCCAGGACGGCTACCTCAGCTTCATCCAGTACAAGAGGACCCTGGAGGAGCACCGCATCTTCCCCTGCCACACCTACACGGCGATCACCCTGGACAAGCAGAGCACCGTGCCGGTCCCGGTCTTCCAGTTCTTCATGACGAAGGAGCGGAAGCCCCTCCTCGTCCGGCCCGCGTCGGTCCAGAAGGAGATCTACGACCGGGCCTTCGACAACCCGCACGTCAGGAAGCTCCTGGCCGTGGTCCCCGACCCCGAGACCGTGAGGGAGGCGGGGGCCGCCGCCCCCCGCACCGAGCCGAAGCCCGAGGCCAAGCCCGCGCCGAAGGAGGAGGTGGCCGAGGCCCCGCCCGAGGAGCCCGCGAAGAAGGCTCCGGCCAAGGCGGCGGCCAAGGCCCCGGCCCGGTCCAGGGCCAAGGCCGAGCCCAAGCCCGCCGGCACCCCCCTCTTCCCGACCGGGACCGGGGACGCGGCGGACGAGGACGAGGACGAGGACCTGAAGAAGGCCCTGGCCGCCGTCGCCGAGCTCAGGGCGAAGAAGGCCGCCAAGGCCGCCGAGGCCGAGCCCGTCACGGAGGAGGCCGCCGAGCCTGTCACGGAGGAGGCCGCCGAGCCCGTCACGGAGGAGGCCGCCGAGCCCGTCACGGAGGAGGCCGCCGAGGCCGAGCCCGTCGCGGAGGAGGCCGACGAGCAGGCCTTCTACCTCTCCGGGGGCGTCAACGGCACGGTCGCGGACAGCGGGGTGGCGGCGAAGCTCCTGGACGTGCTGGCGCGTTCCAAGGGTGCCGGCAAGTGACGGACCACGTGAAGGCCGCGGAGGATTTCCTGGCTACGGTGAAGAAGGCACAGCTTCCCACCAGGATATTCTCCCTGCTGTTCCACATAGACGGCAGGGCCTTCAGCGGCTGGAAGCTCCGGGGGGTTCCCCCGGAGCTCCTCCGGCCGGTGGAGGAGGTGACGAAAAACCTGAAGGCCCTTCTGCGGGCCCGCATGTTGCCCGTAGACATGAACGAGCTGGCATATCTCGGGCTCGAAACCCTCAGCGAGAGGTTGGCCGACGATGAAAGAGACGGTAACGTTCCTGGAAAGGGTGCTCCCCGCCCCGCGTGAGGATGCCCGGTTCATTCTCTGTGCCATACGGCAGAATCTTCAAAAGAAGCGCACGCGTCAGGAACTGTTCCAAACCCCGGAGGCCCTCGCCGAGAGTGCCTTCAAGGTCTCGGGAGACGGGCGCGACGCCTACATGGCGCTGGCGATCTTCGACACGTCCGGGTACCGGAAGGCGGCTCATGCCCTGGCGGCAAGGTCGCTCTGGCTGGACCTGGACAGCGGCAAGCCGGGCGTCCCCTACGCCACCCGGGACGAGTCCCTGGAGGCGCTCGGGGCGTTCGTGAAGAAGCTGGAGATCCCCGAGCCCCTGCTCGTGAACTCCGGCAACTGCGTCCACGTCTACTGGCCGCTCACGGAGGAGCTGACCCCCGCCGACTGGAGAAAGCTGGCCTTCGGACTGAAGGCGGCGACGAAGGCGCTCGGCCTGGTCGTCGACCCCCAGCGCACGGCGGACATCGCCTCGGTCCTCCGGGTGCCGGGGACG
>JAISFP010000071.1 GCA_031263525.1 Deltaproteobacteria bacterium
GGGAACCGCATGCCGCGGAAACCTACCCGCGTGACAGGATCGATCGCCAGATTCATCGTCCCGTACCCGGTCCTGACGATCCTCGGCCTGAACAGGGCCGAATTCACCCAGTCCCTCGGGAGCACGCCAATCCTTTCGTCTGAGCCCGTCACGCCTTCTCCTTTGGCGGCCCCGGTCAGGATTCCGAGGCCCCTGCCGCGCCGAAACCTTCCGGGCGCCGCCGGGTCAGCAGGCCGGCGGGGCCCGAGTCCGTACCCGCTTCAGCTCTCCGGAACGGCCTCGCGGACCGCCCGTCCATGATCCGACCGAGGACGGCAACATCATCTGCCGCAGATCACCTCGAAGCCGAACACGACACATATTTCATTATATCCCACTATGTTCCTTGACGGAAGGTCCGGTCCTGGACGACCCCGAGACGGCCCCCAGGCAGACCCGAGACGGCCACCTGGCAGACCGGAGACGGCCACCAGACAGACCGGAGACGGCCCCCAGCCAGACCGGAGACGGCCCCCAGGCAGACCGGAGACGGCCCTCAGGCAGACCGGAGACGGCCCTCAGACGGCCTCCAAACAGACCAGAGACAACTCCGAGACGGATTTTGTGAAAATCCGGACGGGCAATCTCTCTGCCAGGGGAGCAGAGGAGGTCGCATACGTCAGCCGGCTACGGACCCGACCGACATACGGTCAGACAATTTATCATTAATCCCAAGATTTCGCCTTCATTACTTTCACGATATCTTCTCCGTGGACACAGTTCAGCAAGGTGCCTCGTCGACAGCGGCTGCTCCAGATCCAGTTAAGGAGTATGTCAGTCGTTTCGGCGCTACATGATGTGATTATTAATTAAAAGCTATTATTACCCGTTTAATTAAATGTCGGAATCTTCTTCCATCTTTAGAGACCGAATCATGGCGATGACATGCCAGATCTGATTGGTTTCACAATCTACCCACACATAGGCTGATTGCCAAAATTCCGACATTCAATTAAACGGGCAATACCCGTTTAATTGAATGTCGGAATATTCTTCCATGTTTTGGTATCTGTTCACGGAGGGTTGTGAGGGCTGAAGACAGGCCAGATTCACCCAACTGAGGTCAATATGGCTGCCCTGGGTTTAAACGTGGCCATATGGGAAGACACTTGGCCCGACAATCGGCCTGGAAGGCCGGGTTATGGTCAAGGTTGGTATCCCGGTCAGCGGGGAGGGAGGTCCCGCGCCGGAAGTTGGAGTCAAGAAGAGCCTGCGGGCCGCTGAGGGAGGGGCACTGGATTCCATCCGTTAACTTTACCACGTTTTTATTCTCTTTTATGGCCATGTGTCCCGGAAAGGATAACATAGGTATCTGTTCACGGACGAAAGCGGGGGAACCTACAGCAGGCCCCGCTCATCCTCATTCCTGGTGAAGAATGGCTTTCCTCCGGGCCCGGACGGCTTTCCTCCGGGGCCCGGACGGCCTTCCTCCGGGGCCCGGACGGCTTTCCTCCAGAGTCAGACCGCCCTTCCTTCAGGTCCAGAGCGGTCTTCCTCCAGCTCCAGGACAGGCTACCTCCGTGGCCAGGGTGAACTACCCGTGAACGGATACCCATATTTTAGTGGCGAATCATAGCGGGGAGATACAACCACTGGGGGCTTGTCCGTCCTTTCCACCCCTGGACTGATAGCCCAATTCCGACATTTAAATGGACGGGTAATAACGCGTTTCTTTCAAAGAACTGCTGCTTTATGTCAATCTTCGTGACATGCTGGCCAGTCTCCTTCAGAGAGGCTTTCCGCTGTCTCGGCAGGTGAATATTCGGATGGGGACGGACTCATCCAGAGCAACATGTATCATCCAGCAATGTCCTGTGACGCACTGAGGTCTCCTGTGACCCCCCGAGGCATCCTGAGCGATCCAGAGTTGTCATAAGTTAGGCACCCAGATTCATCCAGATACGTCATTATTAACCGTTTAATTAAATGTCGGAATTTTGGCTGTCAGCCTATGGCTGGAAAGACTGGGATACAGCCCAGCCCTGCTATCTCCTCGTCATGATTCGCTCTAAAACATGGAAGAAGATTCCGACATATAATTAAATGGGTAATAGTTAGGCACGCCGAGGCATCCTGAGGAATCCGGACGGATGCCGGGGGTCCTTCGAAGATTTTTAGGAAGAATCGACATGACAATTTATTGACGGCTGAAAATGTTTCCTTGTCAAGCCGTGCCTTGTCGCGGGCATCGGGCGGTACTGTCAGGAAGGCACATGTTCTGTAAAGCTAAAATCTGAACAAGGGATTAATTTACCCTCGGCTATTGACGGGGAGTTCAGTGGGTGGTATTTAGATAACGCTGTTATTCAAATCGCCAGGTGCTTTTCAGACCGGAGGTGGCTGTGGGAGAGACGCGCCGGGCCGGCCGCAGGCCCAACAAGATCGTGACGGAGCGCACCAGGGGCCTCATCATCGACTCGGGACGCAAGGAGTTTCTGAACGTGGGTTACCAGAAAGCATCGCTGAGGGCCATAGCGCGGAACGCCGGGCAGACCACCGGCGCCATCTACGCCCATTTCCGCGACAAGAGGGATCTCTTCGATGCCATCGTGCGGCCTGCCACGGAGGGTCTGGAGGCGATGTTCCTCGAGGCCCAGGACGAGCACTTCGATCTGGTCCGGACGGGCGAGGCCCACAGGAGCCTCGAGCTCTCCACGGAGAAGCTCAGGTTCTTCATGGGCTACATCTACGACAACTTCGACAGCTTCAGGCTTCTTCTGTCCGGGGCGGAGGGGGCGTCGTCAGCGGACTTCATCCGCCGCCTGGTGGACCTGAACACCGAGGGGACAGTCGAGTACCTCCGGGCCATCCGTGACGCCGGGGGCGAGCCGGGCATGCCGGATCCCGAGATCCTCCGCATACTCACCACCTGCTACTACACCGCCGCCTTCGAGCCGGTGGTGCGCGGCATGACCAGGGAAGAGGCCGTCGGCTACATCGAGACGATAGCGGCCTTCTTCAACGCGGGCTGGGAGACCCTCCTGGATTTCGGCGACCCCCCGCCGAACCCGGCCGGAACGGGTCCCGCAGGCGGGGATTCATCCTCCCCTGCGGGACTTTCCGGGGCGGGGCAGCACGCGCCTTCCGGCAACGGCACCTCCTCCCGGAAGGCGTCCGACGATTTGGAGACCTGCGAGGCGTCCTCCTCCAGGGAGAAGCCCGTAAGCAAGCCGTCCGGCGAGGGGTGCCACTCCCGGACGGCGTCCGGCGACTCCGAGACCTGCGAGGCGTCCTCCTCCAGGGAGAAGCCCGTCAGCAAGCCTTCCGGCGGGGGCTGCCCCTCCCGGAAGGCGTCCTGCGACTCCGGGACCGGCAGGGAGTCCTCCGGCAAGGAGAAGCCCTCCCGCAAGGCGTCCGGCGACTCCGGGCCCGGAGTGGCTTCCTTCGGAAAGGGGAAGCCCGTCCGCAAGGGGTCCGGCGGCTCCGGGCCCGGCGGAGCGCCCGGCAGGGGCGGGAGAGGGGGACCGAAGTGAAAGGGAGAGCTCCGGATCTCACCCCGCTGGGAACGCTCCTGGACGCCGCGGCTCCGTTCCGGCGGACGCTCGCGGCTGCCGTGGCGCTCTCGCTGGCTTCCGTCGCGGCCGGGCTCGTGCCCTACGTGCTGGTCTCCAGGATGATCCACATGGTCATCAGCCAGGACGCCAGGCTCGGGGCGCTCGTGACCCTGGCCCTGGCGGCGCTTTGCGCCCAGCTTCTGAAGGCGGCGCTCTCCGGGGTGTCCACCGGTCTCTCCCACGGGGCGGCCTTCGGGATCCTGGAGGCGATGAGGGAGAGGCTGGCTGCCAAGATGTACCGCATGCCACTGGGCGAGGCGGCCGCCAGGAGCTCCGGGCAGTACAAGGCGCTCCTAGTCGACACGGTGGAGAAGATCGAGCTCCCCCTGGCGCACCTCGTCCCCGAGGTGACGGCGGATCTCCTGGCCCCGCTCGCGGCCCTGTGCTACCTGGCGGTCCTGGACTGGCGGCTGGCGCTGGCCTCGCTCGCCACCCTGCCCGCGGGCGCGCTCTCCTACGCGATGATGACAAGGGACTACCGCGCGAGGTACGGGAGGGTGAGCGAGGCGGCGCAGGCCATGAACTCCGCCATGGTCGAGTACGTCACCGGCCTCGAGGTCATAAGGGCCTTCAACCGGGGGAGCGGGAGCTACGGGAGGTTCAGGGGCGCGGTCCTGGCCGCCAGGGACGCCCAGCTGGACTGGTGCCGTGCCACCCGGCTCTGGTACGCCGTGGGAGTGAACGTCGCCCCGGCCACCCTCACGGCTGTCCTGCCCCTGGGGACATGGCTCCACCTGCATGGGTCCTTGGACCTGGCGACCCTGGTGACCGCGACCCTGCTGTCGCTCGGGCTGGTGGGCCCGCTCCTGTCGGCGCTCGAGTACACAGACAGCCTGGCCATGGTGGGGGACGCTCTGGGCGAGGTGGGAGCGCTCCTGAACGCCCGGGAGACGGACAGGCCGGAATGCTCGGCCCCGCCCCCCGGGGACGGGGCGGCCCTGGAGGGGGCGGGCTTCTCCTACGGGGAGGGGCAGGTCGTCCTCGCGGGGCTGGACCTCGAGCTCCCCGGGGGCACCGTCACGGCGCTGGTGGGGCCCTCGGGCGGGGGCAAGTCCACGGCGGCGAGGCTCGTCGCGGGCCACCTGGACCCCGACACGGGCAGGGTGGTCATAGGAGGGGCGGACGCGCGCGGG
Organism: Deltaproteobacteria bacterium; assembly: GCA_031263525.1. Taxonomy (GTDB): domain Bacteria; phylum Desulfobacterota; class Desulfarculia; order Adiutricales; family Adiutricaceae; genus JAIRZX01. The sequence goes on from JAISFP010000071.1 coordinate 4,727, forward strand.
CTCAGCCTGGAGGCCCAGATGGACCGGGTGTCCTACATGGCACAGGAGAGCTGGCTCTTCGACTGGAGCGTCATGGACAACATCCGCCTGGGCCGGCCCGGCGCCTCTGACTCCGAGGTCTTCGACGCGGCCCGCCTGGCCATGTGCCATGATTTCATCGAGGGCCTCCCCCGGGGCTACCTGACCCGGGCGGGGGAGGGCGGGTCCCGCCTGAGCGGGGGCGAGCGCCAGAGGGTGGCCCTCGCCAGGGCGGTCCTGAAGGGCAGCCCCGTGGCCGTCCTGGACGAGGCAACGGCGTACGCCGACCCCGAGAACGAGCTCATGATCCTCAGGGGCGTGGCCGGCCTGGCCAGGGGCAGGACCGTCCTGGCCATAGCCCACAGGCTCTCCTCCGTGGCCGGGGCCGACCAGATAGTCGTGATGGACGGGGGCAGGGCGGTCGCGAGGGGCACCCACGGGGAGCTTCTGGAGACCTCGCCCCTGTACGCCTCCATGTGGGCCGCCCACGTCTGGGAGCCGGACGCCGGGGACGGGGCGCCTGTCGAGGTCCCCGGGGCTGAGGCTCCGGACGCGGTCGATGGAGCGGAGGCGCCTGTCGAGGTCGCCGTGGCGGAGGCTCCGGACGCGGTCGGCGGAGCGGAGGTGCCTGTCGCGGGCCCCGGGGCGGAGGCTCCGGACGAGGTTGCTGGAGCGGAGGCGCCTGTCGAGGGCCCCGGGGCGGAGGCTCCGGACGAGTTCGGTGGAGCGGAGGCTCCTGTCGCGGGCCCCGGGGCTGAGGCACCGGACGAGGCCGCTGGAGCAGAGGCGGCAGATGGTGCCGGGGCGCCGGAAACGGCCGCCGGGGCCGGGGCGCAGGATGTGGCCTCCGGCTCGGGAGCGGGCGTGGCGGATGCGGCGTCTGAGGAAGAAGCGGCGGGCTGCGGCAGGCCGGGTGTCGGGGAGTCAGCATGCTGAAGATGTTTCGGAGGGTCATGAACATGGCCGGGCCCTGGAAGGCCAGCATCAGGGCGTCCTTCGCCCTGAGCCTGGCCAGGGGCGTCCTTGCCGCCGTCCCGGTCGCCATGGTCATCGTCCTGTTCCGGGCCCTGTGCGAGGCCAGGGTGTCCGGGGCCGCCTACGCGGGCCCCGCGCCCGCGACGGCCCTGTTGGTCCTGCTCCTGGGCGTGGCCGCCCAGACCGCGCTGGGTCACTGGTCGCTGGCCCTGAGGCTCCGGGCCAACTACAGCCTCTTCGCGGAAGTGAGGGTGCGGATAGGGAGGACGCTCTCGCGGGTCCCGTCGGGATGGCTGAACGCCCGCCGCCTGGGCGAGACGAGCGCCGCCGCCACCACCACGCTGTCGGACGCGGAGACCCTGTCGCTGGCCCTGGCGGACAGGTTCTTCGGGGCCCTCTTCCAGACTCTTGCCGCGACGGCGGTGCTCATGGCCTTCGAGCCCCTGGCGGGCATTACTGCCCTCATGGGGACGGGGCTGGCAATGTGCGTCCACCTGCGCCTGGACGCCAGGTGCCGGTCGCTCTCGGACAGGCGGCAGGGGGCCCAGTCGGAGCTGGTGGCCCGGGTGCTCGACTACGCGCGGGGCCTTGCCACGGTCAGGAGCTTCGGGATGGGCGGGGCGGCGTCGAGGGCGCTTGCCGGGGCCCTGGGCGGCAGCAGGGCGGCGAACGTCGCGCTGGAGCGCTCCATGAGCCTGCATTCAGCCCTTTACCAGGCGGCCTTCAGGCTGGCCGCGGGGGCGCTGGCCGTCATGGCCGCATGGCGCTTCGCGGGCGGCGCGCTGGACCCCGGGGACTGCGTTACCGTGCTCGCGGCGTCCTTCATGGTATACGCCCAGGCCGAGGGCGCGGGGAGCATGGCGGCCTTCATGAGACTCGCGGACAGGTCGCTCGACAGGGTGGAGGCGGTGGAGAACGCCCCGGCCATGCCGGACGGTGAGCTCGGGGCGGGCCCTCCCCCGCTCGGGGCGTCCTTCGAGGGGGTGAGCTTCACATATCCCGGGGAGCCGCGTCCCGCGCTCGACTCCGTGAGCTTCGAGATCGCCCCCGGCGCACTGACCGCCCTGGTGGGCCCCTCGGGAAGCGGCAAGACCACCGCGGCGTGCCTGCTCGCCCGCTTCCACGACCCGGACTCCGGAAGCGTCCGGCTGGGCTGGCGGGACCTGAGGGAGCTCACCCTGGAGAGCCTCATGGGGAGCCTCGCCATAGTGTTCCAGAACGTCTGGCTCTTCGACGGCACCGTCTTCGAGAACATCGCCTTCGGCCGCGCGGGGGCGTCGGAGGAGGACGTCCGTGAGGCCGCCGGGAAGGCGCGGATCGACGGTTTCATAATGTCCCTCCCGAACGGCTACGCGACCCGCGTGGGCGAGTGCGGCGCCTGCCTCTCGGGGGGCGAGCGCCAGAGGCTCTCCATCGCGAGGGCGATCCTGAAGGACGCGCCCGTGGTCGTCCTGGACGAGGCCACCTCGAGCCTGGATCCCGAGAACGCGCGGGACGTCCAGCTGGCCATGGGCGAGCTCACACGCGGGAAGACCGTCCTCGCGATAGCCCACCGCCTCGCCGTCGCCAGGAGGGCCGACTCGATAGTCGTCCTGGACAGGGGACGCGTCGCGCAGGCCGGCACCCACGATGAGCTCGCCGCCCGCGAGGGGGTCTACAGGCGCTTCGTCGAGACGGGCCGCGAGCTCGCGGGATTCCGCCTCGGGAGCGGGAAGGGGGGGTGAAGTGACGGGAAAGGACGGGCACGGCATGGGAGGACGGGCGTCACTGCAGGCGGACGGACTTGGAGCGGGACAGGGTGGCGTATCGGCCGACGGGGCGCTGAGGGCCAGGGACGTGTGCGCGGTCTCTGTCGTGTCGCTCATGATGATGGCGGTCCAGCTCGGGACAAGCGCCGTCACCATGCCCTTCGCCTTCGTGAACCTGGCGCTCTCCCCGGGCCTGGCGGCACTCGTGAACGGCCACCTTTTCGTGCTGGTCGCGCGCAGGACAGCGCGCCGGGGCCCTTTCATGATCCTCATGGCGTTCGAGTCCCTGGCGTTCGTCATGGCGGGCTACTGGTTCGAGGCGCTCTACCTCGTGCCGCTGGGCGTGGCCGGCGAGGCGCTCATGGGACGCGGCGGATACCGCGATCTCCGGAGAATCGTGCTCCTCTGGACCGCGAACGGATTCATGGGGGCGGGCGTCAACATCCTGCCCGTCGTCATGGCGCGAGAAGCCTTTGCGAAGGCGGCCCTGCGGGACGGGTTCGACGCGGCCTACGTGCAGTCCTACTTCGATCTGTACGCCAGCGTCCCCTTCGCCGTTGGGATAGCCCTCTACGGAGCCGCGATGGCCTGGCTGGGAGCCCGGTCCGGGGCGAGGCTTGCCAGAAGGCACCTGCGCCCCGCGGGCCTCGAGGGGGTGCCCGGCCCCGGCCTCGACACCTGCGACGGGGCGGGAGCCGGTGCCGTTTCCGGCTCTGACGACGGGGCGGGAGCCGGTGTCGTTACCGGCTCTGACGGCGGTCCTGACGCTTGCGTCGTTTCCGGCTCTGACGGCGGCCCCGGAGCCGGAGTCGTTTCCGGCTCTGACGGTTGGCCCGGAGCCGGAGTCGTTTCCGGCTCTGACGGAGGACCCGGTGCCGGCGTCGTTTCCGGTTCAGGTTGCGGCCGGGGGGACAGCTGCGGCCTCGGACGTGGGGAGGACTGAAACCGTGAGCGTTCTGGTGAGGTTCTCCGCGACCGGGAAGCTTGCGGCGTTCTTGATGGCTGCGGCGGGCGCGGAAATCGTGGCCGGGTTGCCGGGACGGCTCGCGCTCACGCTGGCCATGGCCGTGTGCCTCGCCGTGCAGGGGCTCCGGCGTCGCGCCGTCTTCTACCTGGCCTTCTGCGCGGCGGCCCTCTCCCTTCTGGAGGCCCTGAAGGCCCTCGCCATGCTGGGGATAGATTTCTCACCCTTCTACCTCTTCACGGCCCTGAAGCTGGCGGCGCCCGTCATGGCCGCGGAAGCCCTGGCCAGGAGCGAGCCCGGCGAGATCTGCGCCTTCATGTCCGTCGTCCGTCTGGGCCCGAGGGCCAGGCTTGCTGCCCTGGTCGCCCTGAGGGCGTTTCCGGCCGTCCTCATGGAGGCGGCAGGCGTCCTGGAAAGCATGAGGAGCCGCGGGGCGCTCACCCTGAGAGGGACGGTCTCGCGGCCCCTTCGTACCTTGGAGACTCTGGCGGTCCCCGTCTTCCTGCGCCTGCTGACCGTCTCCGACCAGCTGGCCGCCTCGGCCCAGGCCCGGGGCGCCGGCCGTCCCGGTCGCTGCGAAAGCTACTGCCCCTTGAGGCCGGGCCTGGCGGAGACGGCCGTCCTGGGCATCCTTGCCGTCGCCGTCCTGGCATCGGCCCTGCTGGTGCCGGACGTCGCGGTTCCGTGCTCTTCTGATGTCCGTGAGAGTCAGGCCATGTGCGTCACCGACCCGAGCGGAGCAGATGACCTCCCGCACTCGACGGTCAGCGCCCAGGCCTCGACCCAGGAAGCCGTCAGACCGCTTATGAATTCATCCGGCAGAGCCCCGATCCCGGACGCCGTAAGTCCGCTTCCGCATTCATCCGGCAGCGCCCCGATCCCGGACGCCGTAAGTCCACTCCCGCATTCATCCGGCAGCGCCCCGGACACGGATGCCGCCGGCCCGCTTCCGAACTCGACCGTCATCGCCCCTGGCGCAGGTGCCGCCCGTGTCCGCCGGTACCTGGACGACGGCCCTCTGGCTTACGGCGTCCTTAAGTTTTCCGCCGCCGGCGTCCCGGGAGCCGGCATCCGCACCTCCGAGGAGGGAACGAATTGATTCGTCTGGACGGTGTGTCATTCAGCTATCTGGGAGGGAGGCCGGCCCTCCGGGAGGTGGACTTCCGGATCGGGCCCGGCGAGCTCGCGGTCCTGACGGGACCGTCGGGTTGCGGGAAGACCACGGCCGCCAGGGTGATTAACGGCCTGGCCGGCGGCTTTTTCCCCGGGACGCTGACGGGGGAGGTACGCATTTCCGGCAGGGATGCCGCCTCCCTCGCACCCTGGGAGCGGGCTGCCGCGGTGGGAAGCCTGTTCCAGGACCCTGCCGGACAGTTCGTGGCGGAGACGGTCCTGGGCGAGCTGGCCTTCGGCTGCGAGTGCCTGGGGATGGCGAGGGACGAGATCGTGAGGCGTGCCGGCTCGGCCGCCGCGCTGTTCTCCCTGGCCGGATCGCTTGCCCTCCCACCCGCGGCGCTGTCCGGGGGCGAGCGGCAGAGGCTCGCCGCCGCCTCGGTCTGGGCCGCCGGGCCGGGCGTCCTGGTCCTGGACGAGCCCACCGCCAACCTGGACGCCTGCGGCGTGGAAGTCCTGGCGGAGGCGGTGGCGCTCGTGAAGGCCTCCGGCCGGGCCGTGGTGGTGGCCGAGCACCGACTGGGCTGGCTTGCCGGGCTTGCCGACGTCTGCCTGTACTTCCGCGACGGACGACTGGAAAGGTCGATGGCCCTTTCGGAGCTCATGGCGCTTGAGCCGAGGGAGCTGAGGGAGATGGGCCTGCGCGATCCACGCCCGGACGTCCGGTTCCGGGCAGGAGAGGGCAGTGCAGTGGGTAGGGACCGGGACGGCTCGCCGGACCCGGGGAGCCCGGAAGGTGAGGGGGCTGCCTCTTGCATCGGGACAGCCCCGGAACTGGGGGCGGACCCTGATCATGTGGCTGCCGCGGGCAGCGGGACTGCCTCTTGCCGCAGGACAGTTCCGGAACGGGGGGCGGAACCTGGCCAAGGGGGTGCCGCAGGAGGCGGAACTGCCTCTTGGGTCGGGACCGTCTCCGAGAGGGGGGCCGCCCCCGGTGCCGGAGATGCCGCCAGCCGGGCGGAGGGCCCGTGCCGGGGCCTTGCCGCCGAGGAGCTGGGCCTGAGGCGGCACAGGGAGGAAATCTTCCGTGACTTCACCATGGAGCTGGAGCCGGGGGAGATCAAGGCGCTCACCGGGCCCAACGGGGCCGGCAAGACCAGCCTGGGCCGCATCCTCTGCGGCCTGGGCCGGGAGAGCGCCGGTCGAGTCCTGTGGGCGGGCCGGCCTTTGCGGCCCGCCAGGAGGCAAAGGGCCGCCTCCATGGTTGCCGCTGAGCCCCAGGGCCAGCTCCTGGGCGACACTGCGGAAAACGAGCTGAGGCTCTCGGGCGCTGACGGTAAGGCGGCCAAGGCGCTTCTTGAAGAGCTGGGCCTGGGTGAGGTCTCCGGACGGCATCCCTTCACCCTGTCGGGCGGGCAGAAGCAGAAGCTTGTCCTGGCCTCCGCAAGCCTGAGGCCGCAGCCGGCGCTCTTCCTGGACGAGCCGACTTCCGGACTGGATCTCCGAAACATGAGCCTGGTCGCGTCCTTCCTCAGGCGTCTCGCGGACTCCGGCCGGGCCCTGATCGTGGCCACCCATGACACGGAGCTCATAGGCGAATGCCGGGCCCCGTCCGTATTTCTGCCGCGCAGGGCCTGATAGGGAAGGAATTGATCGTGATGGTCCTGAACTGGGAGGCATAGAACGGCATGGTCCTGAACTGGGAGGCATGAAGGCGGAGGGCATGCCATAGGTTTTCCGCAGGTCATTAACCCTATACGCTCCTTGAACTTTCGGAGCGTCCGGTCACTGCTTCGGCCGGGCGGTGCTGATGGGCGTGCGTTCTCGATTCCGATACGTTTTCCGAGAGAGCGCGGTTTTCATGTCGCGGCAAGTGTTGACAGGCTATGCGAGGAGGAAAGTCCGGTATTTCAGATCTGAGCTTCTCGTCAACTGAGAAGACACCTGATTTAACTCCATCTGACTACATGTCCTCTGTCTCTTGCATCCTCTGCTTCTTTCATCCCCTGGCTTTCACGTCCTCCAACTTTCGCGTCCTAAGGTTCTCGCTTCCTTCTGGGTTTCAAGTCCCGCTGTCTCTCGCGTCCTAAGACTTTCACGTCCTCTGGCTCTCGAGTTCTCCTGGCTCTCACTTCCTCCGACTCTCACGCCCTCCGCAAGTCCCTGACTTCCCTGCCTCAGGTTTCGTGAAACGGACGAGACGTTTCACGGGAGGCCTCTTGAATCTCGTGTATTCCTTAACCTTAAAAACACCATAAACCTCACGTTACCCTGACATCCTCACGAAATGAGCGCCCGTATGCGCCCCCGCAGAACGTACGCCGCCCTTGCTCACTCTCCAGAATTAACCGTCCTGCCCGGTCTCCCGTCCAGCTCGGAAGGTCCGGTTCCTCCGATCAGGACTGTCCCGAGCCGTGTTGCGGCAGTAGTCGCCATCCTCGCGCTGGCTGCGGCGGTAGCCATGGACCTGCCTCGGGACCTTCTGGCGCAGGCGGACTCGGAAACCGAGATGGCCCCCCTGGTCGTGTCGGCAGACAAGAGGGACACCGAGCTCCAGGAGCTGCCGTCGGCAGTCTCCGTCTTCACTGCCGGGATGCTGGAGGACTCCGGGGCCGACAGGATGCTTCAGATTTCCAAGAGGGTGCCCAACATGTTCGTGTCCAGCTGGGGCACCAGGGGCATCTCCTACGTCTTCATGAGAGGGATAGGTGCCGTCAACAACAGCCCGGCCGTCGGTTTCTACGTCGACGGGGTGGACTATCTCGACTCGAGGCTTTTCGACCTCGACTTCCTGGACATCGAGCGGGTCGAGGTCCTGAGAGGTCCGCAGGGGACCCTGTACGGAAGGAATACCATGGGCGGCGTGGTCAACATCGTGACGCGCAAGCCGGACGGGGAGTTCCGGGGCAGGTTGGAGGCGACGGCGGGCAGTCACGGCCTCGCCGAAGGCAAGGCGGCGTTCTCCGGTCCGCTGGTCCAGGACAAGCTTTTCGTGGGATTCACGGGCCGCGTCATGCAGAGGGACGGCTACAGCTACAACGAGTTCCTCTCCCGCGACGTGGACGACCGCCGCGACTTCAGCGGAAGCGTGAAGCTCAGGTGGACCCCCGCCGACACTTGGGAGTTCGTACTGAGCGCCGACCGCGAGGAGCTGGACGACGGGGTCTACCCGATGACCTTCCGGGACGACCTCATGAAATATCCCCATACGGTGTGGATGGATCACGAGGGCAGGGACCGCCGCGACCAGACCGGCGTCACCTTCTCGGCCCGCGGCTCCACGCCGGCAGGGGATCTAACCTACGTCCTGGGATGGAGGAGGTACCACGACAGGGTGGACAACGATCAGGACTTCAGGCAGCTCCCCCTGCTGGTTGCTCGGGAGGACATGGACAGCCGCGCCCTGACCCAGGAGCTCCGGCTCTCCTCGCCTGACGGTAGCGGGCCGTTCAAGTGGCTGGTCGGGCTCTACCACTACCGCCAGAAGAAGAGGCACAGGCTGGACATGGAATACAGCGCTCTCGCGGCGGCGATGGTCCCCCAGGCCATGCAGGGGACGAGCGTCGAGCGTTACGACCTTGCCGACGACGGGTTCGCGGCATTCGGCCAGGCTAGCTGGTCGCCTTCGGAGGCGTGGGAGCTCACTGCAGGACTGCGCTACGGCAGGGACCGCTCGAGGATAGACTTCAGATCCGACTTCCACCCAGACGGAAACCCCGCAATGTCCGTGAAGAGGCTCAGGGCCGAGTACAGCGAGGGAATGCTCCTCCCTAAGTTCCAGATCGCGTTCAGGCCGTCGGAAAACGTCATGGCCTACGTCTCCGCGACGAAGGGATACCGGGCCGGGGGCTTCAACACAACGAACGTCGCCCAGGAATACGAGTCCTTCAGGCCCGAGGAGAGCTGGAACTACGAGCTTGGCGTCAAGACCACCTGGCTCGGGGGCAGGCTGTACGCCAACGCCGCGCTGTTCCTGATAGATCTTAAAAATCAGCAGGTCACGCAGATCGATCCCGACACCACCGAGACGTACCTCAAGAACGCCGGCCGTTCAAGGAGCACGGGGGCCGAGCTGGAACTGAACTACGTCTCCCCGTTCGGGCTGAACGTGGAGGCGGCGTTCGGGGTCCTCCACTCGGAGTACCGGGAATTCCGCGAGCCGACGAGCGGCGCCGACTACAGCGGCAAGAGGACTGTGCTCGCGCCCGCATGGACGGGCAGCCTGGCCGTCCAGTACCGCTCCCCCGAGATAGCGTCCTTCAGCCTCTTCGGGAAGCCCCAGGCGCTGAAGCTGTTCGCCAGGGCCGAGTGGCAGGCGGTTGGCCCCTTTTACTGGGACGATCCCAACACCCTGCGCGAGGACACCTACGGCATAGTGAACCTGAGACTCGGCCTTGAATCCGACAGCCTGGACGTCGTGGTGTGGGCCGAGAACGTCTTCAACGAAAGATACGAGTCCGTCGTGTTTCCGTTCATGGGAACCACGGCGGCCCATCCCGGCGATCCCAGGGTGGTCGGCGTCACCATGAAGATGAAGTTCTAGCGGGGTGACGCTGTCGGGATGCCCGGTGAACCGGTGCCGTCGCGTATCCGCTTCGCCGGACAGTATGCCTGACAGGCTTCCTGACCGGCTGACGGAACAGGATGTTGGTCAGAACTACTTCTTGACCGGGCATCGCAGTTGTGAAACAATATTCCGCGTATGCTGGGTCAAGCGGCAGTGTATCGCCGGAGTGATACGGCTGGCAGGCGAAGCGTCGCGGGAAGGAGGCATGACGGACGGTGCAACGCGGGAGGGAGAGCCGGCAGGCGGTGCATCGCGGGTGCGATAATGCCGGCAGGCGGTGCATCGCGGGTGCGACAGTGCCGGCAGCCGGTGCATCGCGGGTGCGACAGTGCCGGCAGGCGGTGCATCCCCTGTGCGACAGTGCCGGCAGGCGGTGCATCACCGGCGCGACAGTGCCGGCAGGCGTTGCATCGCCGGCGCGATAATGCCGGCAGGCGGTGCATCGCCGGCGCGACAGTGCCGGCAGGCGGTGCATCGCCGGCGCGACAGTGCCGGCAGGCGTTGCATCGCCGGTGCGACAGTGCCGGCAGGCGGTGCATTGCCGGTGCGACAGTGCCGGCAGGCGGTGCATTGCCGGTGCGACAGTGCCGGCAGACGGTGCATCGCGGGGGAGAGGCTCATCGGAATTGCCGGGTGGCGCAGGACCCTGGCACCTGACGGGCAGAACGTTGTACGGGAGGATAGGGCTAAACGAACTTTTGAAGATGCCATGACGATGCTTAGAAGAGCCACGTGTGATACGATAATTGCAGGCAAATTGAGCATCAGAAAAATTTAGTGATGTTGAGACCGAGCAAGAAAAACTTTTAGGAACTGTGAGGACTGCGATGGGAATTCTGACAAAAATTTTGAGACCGGTATTCAGGAACGCCGCGCGGCCCAGCGGACCCGTCGGCAGGGTCTTCCTCGCCATGATGAACCGCGGCCACACGCCGCTCTCCAAATGGGGACTGGCCCGGCTTGAGACCGGGCCGGACTTCCATGTGCTGGACATCGGCTGCGGAGGGGGAAAGAACATCGCCCGTCTTCTCGAAAGGATCCCTCTGGGCAAGGTATTTGGCCTCGACATATCCCCGACGAGCGTGAAGGCGTCGGTTTCCCTGAACCGGAAGGCCGTCCTGGACGGACGCGCGGACATAAGGCAGGGCGGCTCGGACGGCATTCCCTGGCCGGACGGGAGCTTCGACGCCGTGACGGCCTTCGAGACGGTTTACTTCTGGCCGGACTGGCCCGCGTCGTTTGCGGAGGTGCGCAGGGTCCTGAAGCAGGGCGGCACGTTTCTGATCTGCAATTCCAGCACCCGTACTCTGTCCCAGGGGCCGTCTGCTGGATTCTGGACGGAGGTGGTGGACCTGAAGGACCCCCCTTCTGAGGAGATCTGCGAAGCTCTTGACGAGGCCGGATTCGGGAACATCTTCACTGAGGCGCGGGAGGGAGGTGGCATGGTCCTGCGGGGCGTGGCCGCAGGATGATTCCAGAAGGAGCGTCATGGTCGTTAAATCATGGCTCCTTTCGTGGAATTCAGCATATATCGATATTCCTGAATTAACTGACGAAATAATCGGCAGCACGGCTATTTTTAAGGAATTATGATTTAGCACTTTGTATTGATGACGGCAATGTCAGAAATTTAAAATAAATTATTTGACATTGCCGTCAGGATAAATGACAAGGAAAGGCTTAGTGCGTTCTGGCACAGTGAATCGTTTCGGGTTCCAAAAGTGACGGGGCGAAGCGGCAACTGACTTATCCGAATAATAAATTTTGGATACAGTTTCTGATCGATCGGCCCAGATCCTTACCGTGTCTGTCCGGGTGTAGGATTTCTCCTCTTCGGGTCGATCAGAGTCTGGACAATTTCCTTGGCCACCTCGTCGAAGACGTATTTCCAGGCTCCGATGGTGTAGGCGCCTCCAAAGCCGATGGAGCGTTCCGAGGCAATTCTGGCTGCATTCAGCCCGGTCTGGTTGGTGATGTTGGCGACAACGGAAAGCCTGGTGGTCCCGGCACCGGGCATGAGCCATCTGCTGAATGCGTTGCCCGGCTCGTATTTCACAATATCGACATTGACAGTCCAGTAGGGCGTGTACGGTGCCGCTATGGCTTCTCCCAGGGGAGGAGTTCCCTCTCCAGAAGCTGTACCCTGGCCCGGGGAAGAGCCATCCCCAGTGACTGGCTGTTCACCAGGAGCGACGCCCTCTCTCAGCGCGCCTTTCTCCCTGAGGGCAGTCTGCAGCGCTTCCCTCATGGCCTGCTTCAAATCTATCACCTCCTTTTCGTTTTCTGGAAATTTGAATCCGGAATTGTCGGTTATCTCGCCGACAGCGAAATTCGAATCCAGAGCGACTTCAGGGGCTCCGGAAGTGGGGATGTAGTTGGTCTTCATGCTGCAGCCGAAAACAAAAAACAAACAGAACAGGAACAATACGGGAAATAGCTTTTTCATTTTATCCTCCCTGTATACGCAAGGGGCGAGTCAGGGGACAGGTTAAAAGAATGATTTAACTTCCCCCAAAAGGATGTCTGCTACAAAGAAAATGATGTGTTTTAGTTTATGAGTCCTCCTTCTCATTCGATTGCCGCTCCGGCTGTTGATGCTGTTGCAGAAGCGGTTGAAATTGTTGCACGATCGCGAGGCCTTGTTAATGGAATGCACAAGAGCCGGGCAAATGCAAAGGGCAAGGCAACGGAAATGGCGAAGGGCAAGGCAACGGAAATGGCGAAGGGCAAGGCAACGGAAATGGCGAAGGGCAAGGCAACGGAAATGGCGAAGGGCAAGGCAACGGAAATGGCGAAGGGCAAGTCAACGGAAATGGATAAGGGCAAGGCAACG
>JAISFP010000111.1 GCA_031263525.1 Deltaproteobacteria bacterium
GTTTTAAAAAACAACATAATTGCATATGTGTTAATTTTACAACACTCGGCTAGATATGTTGAAAATACGCCACGCAAATGTTGAAGAAGCGAGTGGGGGGACTTTTTGCACTGGAATCATGTTTATCATGAAAGAGTTTTCCGGGGCCTCGGCACTGGGAACACTGCGACATGCAGCTGTGTTACAAGACGTGGCTTTCATGGACCGGGGTGCCGCCGTGCCGCCGTATGAAGGTGTAGGGGCAGGAGATGGTCCGGGGGCAGAAACAGGGTATTCTCAGGGGCCGGGAACAGATGATGCTCCAGTGTCAGGAACAGGAGATGCGCCTGGGTCAGGATCTGGAGATGGGCCATGGCCGGGGGCTGGAGATGGGCCATGGCCGGGGGCTGGCGATGGTCCCTGGCCAGGGGCTGGAGATGCTTCTGGCTCAGGATGTGTTCCGGAGCCAGGAGCTTGAGCTGTTCCGGCCTCAGGATGTCCTCCGGTGCAAGAAGCCTGAGATGCTCCGGCCTCATGATGTTCACCGGATGCGCCGGGGCCGGGGGAAGGAGATGCCCCGGCTCCGGGGTGGGTTTCAGGTCCATGTGAGGGTGACTGGGAAGGTGGAGATGAAGTTAATGAGGGCATTCCAGGGTCTGGGGTGAGGAAGGGGGGCTGGCCGGGAGTGACGGGCAGGGCCCCTTTCTGCCCGGCAGGCGGCATCTGGTCCGTGTCCGGGGCTACGGAGGCCGGGGACCTGGGTACGGCCGGGGCGGGGGGGGCCCAGCCCTCGGGCAAGGCCTGGTCCATGTCCCGGAACTCATCCTCCTTCATTAGGTACAGGACGCCCAGGGCCTCCTCGGTACGGCCCTCTCTCATGAGGAGGTCGAAGAGCGTCTGGTAGCGGTGGTTCACCGTCCGAATGAAGAGGCTTCCGGAGATCCCGGAAGCCTCCTGTCGGGGGCCGGCCCTGGCCCTGCTGGCCGCGTCCAGTGACAGCTTCAGGTAGAAGATGCCGGAGCCGAACTCGCCGAGCTTCCCGTAGGCCGCGCCCAGGTTTGCGGCTGCCGCCACGGACACAGGGTGCGTCTGTCCGAGGCTGCTGGTCGAGGTCTCCAGCAGTTCCTCAAGGATGTCGCGGGTAGCCTTCCAGTCATCCGTCTCGCCCCGGGCCAGGGCGAGGTTGTTTCGCGCGGCGAGCAGTTCGGGGCTTGCCGGGGGCAGGACCCTTTCCATGGCGCTAAAGGTTATGTTCATGAGATTTTCAGCGCCCGCATGATCTCCCTGTTCCGCCAGGACCGAGGAGAGGTTCGCGGCGGCGGCGAGCGTCTCTGGGTCCTCGGGGCCCCGCTCTCTGGCCAGCGCTTCGTGATCCCTGGCGAGCAGGGCCCTGGCCCCCTCGAAGTCCCCGGCAGCGTAGAGGGCCGCGGCGGCGTTCGGGGACGGAGACTCGGAGGTGCCCGCCTCCGGAGGGGGCAGGGGCGACGGAGACGGCGAGGGGGAGTGTTGGGGAGTCAGGGGAGGCTCGGGAGGTTCCGAAGGTCGCTCGTGCAGTCGCCCGGAGGGCAGGGCTGCGCCCTCCTCAGTCAGGGATTCGTCAAGGGAAGCCGCCGATGCGAGTGCCTCCGGGGCAACCCGCGCGAGGAGACTGGCCGGGGCCAGGACTGCGGCCGCCGCGGCTGCGGCGGCCAGGAGCGCGGCTGCAGAACGGGGCGCGACCCTCGCGGAATGGGTCTGACTCATTGGCTGTCCTCGGGGGTTTGCGGCAAGGACGGGAGGCGGCGTCGGGCAGGAGAGGGGGAGCCTTCGGTCCTCGTGGCCTGGAGTTTGAGCGCCATGACGGCTGCGGTTCGGGCGGGGACTTCCGTCTTGCGCAGGGCCGGGCTGCCGGCATCAGGCTTAAGCAATGGCCGTGCCAATGACCGTAGCCAGGGGCGGAAGCGGCATTCGGGCATTTCCGGGACTGGTTGCGGGAGCGCAACTCATGACGTGACGGGGTGTTCAGGGGCAGGGGAAAGAGCCGGTGCCGTGGTGGCAGCCTGCCGGCCGGTACGCAGGAGAGGGGAGGCAAGGGAAGTGGAGGGGGACTTTCTCCCCTTGGGGGAGCAAGACTGCACTTGGAGGCGCGGTCCGCAGGCCCGGAGTGGCAGCAGTGGGGACTGGCGACGAGGCCGCAGGGCCGAAGAGGCCCGTGTCACGGCTGTTCCGCTGAGCCGGGGAGGCCAGTGTCGTCGCGGTCCGCTGAGCCGGGGAGGCCAGTGTCGTCGCGGTCCCCAGGCCCGGAGTGGCAGCAGTGGGGACTGGCGACGAGGCCGCAGGGCCGAAGAGGCCCGTGTCACGGCGGGTCCGCAGAGCCGGAGAGGCCCGTGTCGTGGCAGTCCGCTGAGCCGGAGAGGCCAGTGTCGTGGCGGTCCGCAGGGCCGGAGAGGCCCGTGTTGTGGCTGGTTTGCAGGCCCGTAAAGGCCCTCCATGCCGCGCAAAAGGTCCGGAGAGGCCAGTGTTGCGGCACCGAAGGTCTGAAGAGGGCAGTTTTGCGGGACCGCAGATGCGCAGAGGCGCAAAGGGCAGCGCTTCAGGCCATGAAGGCCCAGGGAACGGTGTCACAGGTCCCGAGATGGCAGTCCCGGAGGCCAGGCCAGGCCAGGCCAGACCGGAGGCGGGGCGCTGGCCCGGAGGGGCACGAGGCCGGTTTTCGCTTGCAAGGCCGGGACCTTCCGGGACCTGTCACGGCGGGGAGCATCGCGCGGGCAGGGGAGGGAGCCGGGAGACGGCGGAGCATGACAGTAGCAGGTTGCGGGTCGCAGGCTGTCAGCCGGTGAAAAGAGTGTAGTCCACGGTGAAGCCTGACGTGTTGATGACCCTCAGGCTGTACTCTGCGGCAGTCTCGGGCACCCATGTGCAGGAGCCCACGGTTTCCAGGCCGTTGTCGTAGGCCACTATCTTTCCTTCCATGTCGAAGACGAAGAGATCCACGTCCTGGCCTGAATTGGTGACCACCGTGGCCCTGGCGGTGGCTCCGGCAGGGAAACTCACGACGTAGATGTCAGTGGAGTGGGGCCTGATGCGGTCGTTGTGGCTCTCGCCGGCAGGAGTCTTCGGCCTGCGTGTCCTCAGGGAGCGCGGAGCCAGGGACTCGAGCGCCCTGGCGAGAGGCTCGTCGCCTTTTGTCCGAGCGAGGGCGACGGCCTCCGAGAAGATTTCTCGGGGCCCGGTCGGGCCGGCTGGAGCGGTCGACATGCCTGGAGACGGATCGGCGGCGGTTTCCGGGATTTCCCCGGAATCACCGCCGGGAGAGCTCACTGTGGACTTGGACCTGGCGACCTCCCTGGTCCGGGTGGAGGCCATGAGATCTGCCGCGGCCGCGAGCGCAAGGGGCGAGCCCAGCCTGCGGGCCTCCTCGGCAAGCCGTGAGGCGACGGTGAGCCTCCCCACGGGGTCGGGGGCGCCGCTGGCCTGCGGCTTCGGGGGCTCGATGAATACGGCGGCGGGGCTGCCGGAGCCGTCCGCCGCAGGGGCAGGCGTGGGCGCGGCAAGGTCAATGGACGAGGCGGCCAAGACGGCTGCCAGGGCCAGGCAGGCGGCACTGGGTGACGTTGCGGCGGCCATGCTGATCTCCTTGGGGCCCGGGGCACCTGCGGACGGAATGCCGTCGGGTACGGTGCGGGCATGCGCCTTGAAGAGCCGATTATACTGCGTCTTCCGAAGCATGGGAACATCAGGTGCGGAAACGTCCGGCGGTTCCGCTGAATTCGGGACGAGTGTGGACAGGGTTGCGATTGCTCCTGTAGCTCCGCGCCGTTGGCTTCTTCATGACGCAATTTGTGGGATGTTTGACAAAAGCGACAGCAATGATGAGGGGTTTAGGCTAGCAGGCGGGAGAGATCCCGGCGGCGGGGCGTCCTTGCGGCAGGGAGGGCGAGACCCCGGCGGCGCGGTGACCGAGAGTTGGTTTCGACGTTCAGACGCTCTCCGGTCCAGATGTCGGGGAGGGTGTAAAGATGGGATGGGGACAGTGATGGATGGGATTGGGGCAGACTGGAAAGGAGGGAGGGAGAGGAGGCTTGGATGGCATATTGGTTGGGATTGAGGCAGGATAAGCTGGACCGGGCAGGGCCGCGCGGGCATGCGCACCGCCGGCCTTTGCTAGGTCTCGCCCTTGCCGTCCTCAGACCCTGCAGCCAGGCGTAGCGTCTCATCGTTAAGTTCCAGCCCGCCCCGGCTGAGGATCTCCAGCCTTTTAACGAACTTGGCATACTCCTTGCCGTAGTGCTTCGTCAGGGCGTACTCGATTATCTTGTAGCGGCGGTGCGTCCAGCTGGCGACGTTCTCCGGAAGCATCATGAACTCAGTGAACGCCCACAGTAGCGGGGAAACATATACCATGTGCCCCTTGTCTCGATTGAACATATGGTGCCTGGTCGGCTTGCCGGTGTTCCTGCGGGTCTTGGAATCTGTCATTTTTCCCCCCTGCCGCATCTCGCGGCATGGCTCATGGACGTCTGGGAGCCGAAAGCCGGGGATCAGCCCCGGAAGTGCGCTGAAGACCTCGGCAGGAGGGCTTCGGCCAAGTGCGCTTACGTCCCGGCATCAGGGTCCTGAAGACTTCGGGCCCGCTCTAGGTGCGGTCGCCGGCGCTTCACGCGGCCGGCTCCGTCCTCTCCCGCTTCAGGAGGTGCGGGGCCCCTGCGGACAGAATCGTCTCCAGGTTGAGCTCGCTCCCCTTCCGGCGCCTGAGGTCAAGCGCCTTCGCGAAAAGGATGAACTTCTTGCCGAAGGCCTTCTGCATGGAGATCTCGATGAGCCTGGTCTTGGTCATCGTTATCCCGTAATGCTTTGCCTCCATTACCTTGTACGTCAGGAAAGCGTTAACGCTCGTCGGGAGGTATATCATGTGCTTGGGCTCGCCCTCGAACCTCTTGCGCGGTCTGCCTCGGATGGCCTTGGCCCTTCTCTTGGACTTGGCCTTGGGCATCGCCTGGGGCGTGGCGTCAGGCATCCCAGGGGCCGTTGCGTCGGGCGTCTCCGCAGGAGTCGCTTCGAGCATTCCAGGGGTCGTCGTGTCGGTGGTCTTCGTTGTCATCGTGTCGGGGACTAAATAAATGTTTCCCATTTTGCCTCTCTGAAATAGTGTTCAGAAGAATCTCGTATTGTGAGCGAGGGTAATCATCCTCACGGTGTCCCATTCGTCATACGAAGATACGGCTTCCGGTACTGAGACAAATGTGCAGCTGGAAGCGTTCCTCCAGTTCTTCCGCGCTAGCTCATCTGCAGGCTGAAACTCTCGCTGCACCCAGAGAACTTGGAGTAGTCGTTGTTGCGGGATACCCGCTGCGGGTCGAAGCAGATGCCGGAGCCTGGCGCCCCCCTGCCAAATGGAGAGTTTACAAGGGCAATCGAGTAGGTAAGATCCCAGGTGGGCTGGGGGACGCGCTTTATGTTACGATCGTCCAGTCTTGTCCGTGTGCAACAGCTGTTTGTCATTCGTTTTTCTCCTTTGTTCTTGGCATGGTCAGCCGGTTAAATTTTTCGTAAGATTTGGGTCGAGATCGATTTGATTCGGAAGAAAGGCAGGGCCATGTCGGACGCATGAGGCTCAGTCAGGGTCCAGCGTGCCAGAACAGGCCCGAGAAGCATGTTCTGGTTGGCTCAGGTGCGCATGTAGCCTTTCAAAATATGGATGATGCCGGATGAGTCGCGTAGCTTTTACGCCTGGATGTTCGGAATGTGGTGTTGCTTCAGGATGAATGTTCGGGGCGGACAGATCACTCATCGGTCTTGGCAGTACGTGATGCCTGCTGGGATGGTCCAGGCAGAATTATCACGATCGAGACTCTGGCGTCCGACCTTGAGGGAGGCTGAATGTCAAGGGCAGTCGCTTCCCCACGGACCGGGGACATGTGAAGCGGCTAAAGATGCTCGCCGGCTTTCTCCCCCTCTCTGGGGCTGCCAGAGAGATTTATCGGGTACTTTCTGCCGCTGAAGGGTCTCACGGCGTCTTTTAAGTGCCGTGATACCTGAAGTTCGCTCCGCAGGACGGCCCCGTTAACCTCACCCTGAGCCGCTTGTGCCTTGCGGTCCCTGACCGGCAGGGCATGTTCAGAGTCTCTTGGATGCGGGCAGGAAACGTGATCCTCTCTGCCCTCCTGTAGTTTATCAAACTTGACTCCTTTGGCTGAATGAACGCCCAAGGTTTTGAGGCTCTGTTTCGTGCCTGCTTATTAAGGTAAGCACGACTTTTAAAATGTCAAGGATCCTTGGCGTCTGTCGAAAGCAGTTGTTTGGTTGCGAATTGCTGAACGACTTGTCTCTCCGTTCGATCTACATTTGGAACCTCTTTTGCAGAAGATCTATACGACACTTTAGAAAATTTTATGACGATACGTGCCCAGGCTTTAAGGCGTGCATGCCCAAACTTTATTACGAACTTGCTCGCAATTTCAGGTGGACTTGACGGATATGGCAGGACTGTCAGCATGGCCAGCTTGCTGGCCGGCTCGGCGGGAGAATGTTTCCTCTCCCTTCTCAAGGTCGCGTCACGCGGATTTGGTCCGCAGTCACGCGACCGTCATGGCATTCCGGAACCTGTCTTCCTCCCGCGAGACGGCGTTAGCCGCGACAGGAAAAGGAGTCTGGCACCTTCTTGCGCCTGTTGATAAAGGTAATCATGGCTTCTGGCGCTGTCAAGCGCCTTCCGCAAGTTTTTTTCAGGTATTTGACAATATACTTCTGTTTCATCGTCTTGGGCAATATGCACCCGGCATCTGAAATCTGAATCTGAAATCTGAATCTGGAATTCGCACCAGTGAAGAGCTGTTTCATGCGTTCATGTCTGGCTGATGTACCGGACAGGAAATTTATGTTACGCAGCGCGACAGGAGCTGGCCGGTTATAGTGCCAGGTTTCCATGCTTGGCCGCCGAGGATTTTGTCCCGGGATCCACGGAGATCCTGTGACGTGGCAAAAGCCTCGACGTGGTCAAGTATATTGCACATACACATTGCTTATATGTGGTATATATTTTAAACATTTTACGTTTTAGTATAAAAATGAAGAAGCTCTATGGAGTCAGATGCTTGCAGAGTCCCCCGGCGGACTGCTCCTGTATGTGTTTAGCTTCCCTCCCAGAACTTGTGTGTCTATTCATGTTCAGCTGGCATTCCAAGGCATGTGTGCCTATCCATGTTCAGCCGCCCTTCCAGACCCTGCGGGTATTCCTTGGGAAGTCACTTTTCCGGAGCCTGGAGGCCGGCCCGGAGTCAATAGCCTTCCCGGCGGCTGGAGGCCGGCCCGGAGTCAATAGCCTTCCCGGCGCCTGGAGGCCGGCCCGGAGTCAGCATCCTTACCCGGCGCCCGGAGGCCGGCCCGGAGTCAGCATCCTTCCCGGCGCCCGAAGGCCGGCCCGGAGTCAGCATCATTCCCGGCGCCGGGAGGGCGGGGCGGTGGCCGCATCCGG
>JAISFP010000129.1 GCA_031263525.1 Deltaproteobacteria bacterium
TTCCTCTTGGGGGGGGCACCTGAACAGTTGTAAATCTGGAATATTCGTGAGCATCCGTGAGCATCAGGGAGCATCAGGGCAGATTCATGATGTTCTCGAAGTATTCTGGAGGCTGCGTGAGAATTCTGGATGAGCGGTGAGATGCCTGAAGGATCAGCGGGCATCCTCACGAATTCAAGTGAATCCTGGAGGATCCGGGTGGCCACGGGTGGTTCCGGACTCAGTTGAGGCGGATGGCGTTCCAGGAGCTTGGACATCATTGGGCGCCGAGAGACGGAATTGAACCGTGGCAGCAGTCGCGGCCAGGGGTATGAACTGGGGTCGCATGAGGGCGAATGAGGCAGAGGGATATCTGCAAGTTTCGGGACGACTTCAAAATGCTGGGAGGCCCGAAGTCGCTCGTTAACGTGGCCGGCCCGGCGGCCTGAGCCTGGGATGCCTCGAGTCCAGCCTTCAGATGGTCGGGTCAAGATGCGGGAGGCCGCATTGGCCGCCGGGCTTGCCCGGCTTGCGCCGGACACGGTAAAGGGGTAAGCGCAGGAAGAAAGCCATAAAAATGTCTGTTTTTTGAAGCGCAGGAAGGTGCCGGCGAGGGAGGGGCGGCGGTCCGACCGGAGCTGGACGGCCTTGAGGGTCAAAGGTTTAGGAGTGATGAAGAATAGCGGGAGCCTTCTGGAGCTGACCGGGAGACGATTGGCACGGAGGATGCTGACTTGGTACGGGCGTGGGCCCGCGGCGGGAACGGGGCGAGCCCGTCCGCCCTCATTTTCTTGGAGGAGGAAGGCATGCTGGCTCCCTGGAAGATCCTGCTCATGGTCGCGGTGGTGCTCCTGGTGTTCTGCGGGAACAGGATCCCCGATCTGGGAAGGCGGCTCGGCTCGGTAATTTTCAATTTCAGAAAGTCCGTGAAGGATCCCGACGGCCCCGGCGAGAAGGACTCGCGGGATGACAAAGGTCCCCCGGAGCCGGGGAGGGACACTCCGGAGGGGGCCTGAATATCGGGATACGGCAGGCGGACGGATGCCCCGGACCGCCCGCGCGACAGCTGTCCGGACCGGTGTCCGTCCGGCGGCGGCAGTGCAGGGCCAGTGAATCGCCCCGGACGAACGAGTTGCGGGCGGCGGGACGGCGACTCCGGGTGTGCCTGAAACTGGAGATGATGGAGCGATGCCTCAGGTAAAATTGTCTCGACGTCTTCAGCGATATTGTCTCGACGTCTCCAGTAAAATTGTCAATATTGCGCGGATAAAATTTTTGCGGATGTGCCGACGGCAACTGCACGGCATCTGGACATCCATCGTGAGTCAGGGTTTTGATTTTGACATTTTATAAGGCATATTAAAATCAAAAACAAATATTATCTTACCATGATGCTTGCATGGAAGGCGTTATTGTCAACAGGCGGCCAGTAAATATATTAATTTGAGATGATGGATATCCATCCGGCCATTCGCCCATGAATCCAGTCGCCCGGCGGAACGCCAGCTCTCGTCAAGCCATGCTTCTGGCCGAAGCCATGCTTCTGGCCGGCCGTGCCGCCGGGCCGGCCGGGCCGGCCCTGCCGCGGGCATTCTACCGAGGGCCGCGGGGCACCGGTCCGTCAGGCCGTCACAGCCCCTGAGCCGGCAGGGCGTCCGCCCCGGAGTCCAGGAAGGTCTCGTCGGACATGTCGCCTCTCAGGAAGTCCTCCTCGGGCACGTGCTCCGCGGCGGTCTCGGAGATCCCAGTCCCGAGGGTGCCCTCGCGGTAGCAGATGCCGAACGCGCCGCCCTTCTCTATGACGGCGCCGGGCGGTACGGTGAAGTCGCGCTCGGGGAGGTCCTTCAGCGCCTCCTGCATGTAGTAGAGGAACACGGGGGCGGCGGCCCTGCCGCCCACCTCGCCCACGCCGCGGGGCTTGAGCTCGTCCGTGCCGAACCACACGGCCGCGGCCTGTTCCGGCGTGAAGCCCACGAACCAGGCGTCCGAGGCGTCGTTGGTGGTGCCGGTCTTGCCGCCCACGGGACGGCCCAGCGGCTTCACGGCCGAGCCCGTGCCCTGGGCCACCGCGCCCCTCAGCATCCAGGTGAGGATGCAGGCCGTGGGCGGGGGCAGGGCCGCCACCAGCTGGGGCTCGAAGCTCTCCACCAGGTTGCCGTCCATGTCCTCCACGCGCTCCACGTAGCGGGGCACGGCGCGGACGCCGTTGTTCGGGAAGGCGGAGTACGCGCCGACCAGCTCCGGCATGGGCAGGCCGTGCGCGCCCAGGGCCACCGCGAGGCTCCGGGGGAGCTTCTCGGTTATGCCGAGCGCCGCCGCCGTCTCGTCCAGGCGGTCGAAGCCTATGCGTTCCAGGACCTTCACTGAGACGAGGTTCCGGGAACTGACGAGCGCGTTGTAGAGGGGCATGGGGCCCAGGAACTTCCTGTCGGAGTTCATGGGCTTCCAGCGCCTGCGGGAGCCTATGTCGTCCACCACCACCGGCCCGTCCACCATGACCGAGCCCGGGGTGAAGCCCGCGTCCATGGCCGCGGCGTAGATTATGGGCTTGAACGACGACCCCGGCTGCCGGCGGGCCTGGGTCGCGCGGTTGAACTGGCTCTCCGCGAAGTCGCGGCCGCCCACCATGGCCCTCACCCCGCCGTCCGCGAGGTCCATGCTGAGGAACGCCGCCTGGACGTCGGTCTTCTGCTCCAGGACGAAGCTCCTGCTCCCCTCGGCGTCAGCCTGGCCCGAGGCGATGCGCCGGAGCTGGATCTCCCGGCTCTCGGTCAGGGCCCCCGGGGCGTCCGCGGAGTCGTCCAGCCTCACCCAGACGGCGTCGCCCCTGGAGAGCTGCTTGGAGAGTGCGCCCTTGGGGAGTATCCACGCGAGGTTCTTCTTCTCGATGACGCCGGGGTAGTCGCCGGTCTGGACCGCGAGCGAGTCCGCCCGGACCTCCAGGACCACCGCCTCGTAGAGCCTGGCGGGCCTGAGCCCGTCCTGGGACTCTCCCTCCGACTGCCTCTTGAGCGCGGCGGCAATCTCGGCGTCCGAGCCGTACCGGGCGGCGGGGCCCCTGAAGCCCCTTCGCCTGGCGTACTCCCACAGGCCCCTCGCCACCGCGCGGTCCGCGGCCATCTGGTCCTCCATGCTCAGGGTCGTGTGGACCCTGAGCCCCGCCGTGTAGAGGGCGTCCTCGCCGTAGCGCTCGGCGAGCACCCTCCGGACGTGCTCTGTGAAGTAGGGGGCCTCGGTCGTGTTGGGGTTGGGCCTCTTGTCCTGGATGCTGAGTATCTCGGAACGGGCGGCCAGCGCCTCGGGCTCGGCGAGGAAGCCCGTCTCGGACATCGCCCCTATGGCGTGGAGCTGCCGCCTGCGGGCCTCGTCGGGGTGCCTCAGGGGGTTCTTCCCCTCCGGAGACTGGGTGATGCCCGCGAGCATGGCGGCCTCGGCCACGGACAGCTGGGAGGCGTGCTTGTCGAAGTACTCCCTCGCGGCGGCCTCCACCCCGTAGGCGCCCTGGCCCAGGTAGATCTGGTTCAGGTACAGCTCCAGTATCCTGTCCTTCGGGAGTGCCGCCTCCAGGCGGTACGCGAGTATCATCTCGCGGATCTTCCGCGACAGGGTGCGCTCGTTCGAGAGCAGTATCCCGCGCACCAGCTGCTGGGTGATGGTGCTCCCGCCCTGGAGGTCCTTGCCCGTGAGGTTGTTGATGCCGGCCCGGACCACGGCCTTGAGGTTCACGCCCTGGTGGCGGTAGAAGGCGCGGTCCTCCACGGCCAGGAAGGCGTTCCGCACGTGCTGGGGGATCTGGTCGAGGGTCACGGGGTAGCGGCGCTCCCGGAAGAACTCGCCTATCACCCTCCCGTCCCTGCTGTAGAACAGCGACGAGGCGCTGGGCCGGTAGGTCCTGAGCGACTCCACAGACGGCAGGTCCTGGGAGTAGTACGCGTACGCCACGAAGGCGACCGCCATGCAGAACACGGTGACGCCGAGCATGGCCCAGAAGACCCAGACGAGGAGCCTCCTGAACAGGCCCGGCCCCTTCGCCCCGGGGAGCTTCTGGCCCCTGGACCCGGAGCCCTTTGCGCCGCGGGCGGCCCTGCCCCTGGCCTTCCCTGCCTTGCCGGTCTTGCCGGCCTCGTCCAGGAGGCTCTTCCGCCTGAGCGAGGCCACGGGAACCATGCGGGGGTCGTCCGCCGTGCCGCCGGGACCGCCGGTCCAGCCCGGGCCGTCCTCCGGGTCCGTGCCGCCGGGGCCGCCGGGCCAGTCCGGGCCGTCCTCCGCGTCCGGGCCGCCGGGGCCGCCGGGCCAGCCCGCCGCGTCCCGGGTGTCGAGAAAGCTCGCGCCTGCCTTCCTGGCCGGTCCGTCGAGAAAGCTCGCGCCGGCCTTGCCGGCCGGGCCGCCGAGCAAGCCCGCGCCGGCCTTGCCGGCCGGTCCGCCGAGAAAGCCCGCGCCGGCCTTCCCGACCGGTCCGTCGAGAAAGCTCGCGCCGGCCTTGCCGGTCGGGCCGCCGAGCAAGCCCGCGCCGGCCTTCCCGGCCGGTCCGTCGAGAAAGCTCGCGCCGGCCTTGCCGGCCGGGCCGCCGAGAAAGCTCGCGCCGGCCTTGCCGGCCGGGCCGTCGAGAAAGTTCGCGCCGGCTTCCCCCCCCTCCTTGTCCGCGCCGTCCTGGCGGCCCTTTCCGGCCCGCGCCTTCCGGCGGGGGCCGCCCGGGAGGCCGTCGTCGTCTCCGAACACGATGCCGGGCCCGTCCCCGCCCGCCATGCCGGGATCGTCCGAGGGCCAGGAGCCCGGGCCCGCGTCCCGCAGGACGGGGTCGTCGTCCAGGCCCAGAAACTTGGAGGAGGGAATGGGGGCGTAGAGCTGGGGGTCGTCGTCAGGATCCGTCGCGGCAGGGCCCCTGCTTCCGGGGGCCGGCACGGGGGGCCGCTCCTCCATCTCCCTGGCGGCAGGGTGCGCGGCGCGGCCGGGCTGGCCCGGCCGGACGGGGCCGGGAAGCCTGGTGGCGCTCGGGCCGGGGACGCGCTCGCCCAAGCCCTTCGCCAGGATCGGCCCGGCCGGGTGCGCCGAGCCGTTCCCGCCCCCGGGGACGGATGCGGGTCCAGGACGGGATCCGGCGGGACGGGCGGGGCTGCCGGCTCCGGGCCCCGCCGCACGTCCGAGGCCGGGAGGGACGAGGCTGTCCAGGGGGTGGCTTGATCCCTCCGAGGGGCGCTTGCCGAGCCCGTCGGGGGGGGAGGCCTGCCCCGTGGCGTTCCTGGGGTCGCGCCAGCCGTCGCGGGGAAGCTCGGGCGGCCTTCCTTCGGTCGGCAGGGGAGCGGGCGGGCTGCCTGCGCCGGGCCCGTGATGGCCGTGCGCCTCAGGAGCCGGAATGGTTCCGGTTCGTCCCGGCGAGGCGGGGAGCGGGGGCCCCATGGGAGGGGGCCCGCCCTGGACGGACGTGTGCCCGTGCCCGGGAGAGGCGGGCCCGCCCTGTGCGGACGTGCGTCCGTGCCCTGGAGAGGAGGGCCCGCCCTGTGCGGACGTGCGTCCGTGCTCGGGAGAGGGGGGGGCGCCCTGGACGGACGGGTGCCTGTGCTCGGGAGAGGCGGGTCCGCCCCGGGAGGACGGGGCCAGGGGCCCGTCGGGACCCGGGCCGTCCAGGGAGGGGGTCGGCTGTGGCTCGCGGCGGCCTGATCCGTCCTGGCCGGACGTTGCCCCCGGACCCTGCGGGACGGGGGGGAGGCCGCCGGCCTCTCGCATGGGCCTGGGCAGGGGGAAGGGCCTGCGGGGAGCGCGGCCGTCCCGGCCCTGAGTGTCGGGGGCGTCCAGGAGCGAGAGGTCAGGGTCGGCCACCAGGCCCTCCAGCTCCGCCGGCGGCCTGCGGTCGCCGGACGTGGCGCCCGGGCGGGTGTCTTGCGGGGATGACTTGTCTGTCAGCATAGACCACTAAATATTGTTGTTTCCAGAGGGCTAGAAGGCTGGCGCGGGAGATCCGCGCTCGCCGTCCCTGCCCGGAGGATCCGGGCGCGTGGACCGGGCGGAAGGCCGCCACCCTCTCGAGGGCCTCATTAGAAGTGGCCCTGAACGAAATTGTACCGCCCGGATGTGGAGAAATCGTGGAGGGCGGGTGGAATTACGGTCAAAGTTCCCGGCTGGCGGCCCCCCGTCGGCCGCGGGGCAGGGGAGGGCGGCGTCGCGACGGTCCTGGCAGAGGGCCGTCCGTCCGGCCTGTCCGGGGCGGGGACGGTCGGAAGCAGGCGCCTGGCAGAGGCGACCGGCCGGAAGCCGGCACCCTGGCGCAGGCGGCCGGACGCAAGCCGGCGTCTGGCGGAGGCGGGGCGCCCGTCGATCCTCCGTTTCTCAGGATAGTTGTTTTACGTGGAAAAAAACAAGAACTCCGTGGCCCCTTCTTTGGCGCCAATAAGGCAACTTGGCGCCACTGAAAACCGGTTTGCGCTCGCCGGAAGCGAATCATCCGGAATCGGTGCCTTTGCCGAGCCGGCCGGGTGCCAGGCCTCCCGCGTCACGCCTCGCGGGACGGGGGGGAGCTTCGGGCCGCAGGGACCGGCAGGGGGTCGGCCGGCCCGGCCCGTGCCGACGCGCCGGACCCGGCTGCATTCACGCGCCGTTCCGGGTTTCCGGCTTCCCCGCCTTCCCGGCTCCTGACCCCTGGGTCCTGGCAGCTGAATCCCTTTTCCATGCCCCTGACCCCTGGCACCAGACTCCTGACTCAGGGGACCTGGGCATCCCGGCCTTGCGGATTTTCGCGGTTCCGGAACTCAGGGATGTCCTGCCGTCAGGCCATTGGCAGCGTTTTCTTGAGGATTTCCGCGCCTGCGTGGCTCCCGGCCTTCCTGCCTCCGGGGCGTCGGGCGTCCCCCCTGCGGCTGTCCGAGAACCCTCGGTTCAGGTATGTCCTGGCGTCAGGTCATTGGCAGTCGTTTTCCTGAGCATTCCCGCGCCTCCGTGGCTCGCCGCCTTCCAGCCTCCGGGGCGTCGGGCGTCCCGGCCCGCCGGATGTCCGAGAGCCGTCAGCTCGGGGCAGTCCCGTCTCCGGGTCCTGGACCTTGGGCATGGGGGGCCCTGCGGATTCCGGCGCCTTCGGGGGCTTCAGGTACTCCAGGGGCTTCTGGGGCTTCAGGGCGCTCCGGGGCTCAGGCGTGGGTCCAGTTCCGGGAGACCGAGGAGTCCACCTTCAGGGGGACCTTCATGACGGGGGCGCCGGGGAAGAAGGGCTCGGAACCCGCGAGCGCCATCTCCTCGGAGATTATCCGGGTGACGGCGGCGGCGTCCGCCTCCGGGGCCTCGCAGAGGAGCTCGTCGTGGATCTGCAGGACCAGCCTGGCCGCGGGGACCTCGCTCGCGAGGCGCCTGGAGGAGCGGAGCATGGCCACCTTGATGAGGTCCGCGGCCGTGCCCTGGACCGGGGTGTTGATGGCGAAGCGCTCGGCCTCGGCGACCTCCCTGTGGCCGCCGGACCTGAAGGCCAGGAGCCTGCGCTTCCGGCCGAAGAGCGTCCGGACCTCCAGGGTGCTGGCGGCCTCCTGCTTGACCCTGTCCATGTAGGCCCTGATGCCGGGGAAGCGCAGGAAGTAGCGCTCGATGAACTCCCTGGCCACGCTCTGCGGAATGCGGAGGGCGGAGGACAGCCCGTACGCCCCCTGGCCGTAGATGATGCCGAAGTTGATGGCCTTGGCGCGGGTGCGCTCCTCGGGGGAGACGTCCGGGCCCTTCTTCCCGAACATGGCGGCGGCCGTCTCCCGGTGGATGTCCGCCCCGGCCGCGAAGGCCCTCATGAGCGCCTTGTCCCCCGAGAGCTCGGCCATGATCCGGAGCTCTATCTGGGAGTAGTCGCAGCTCACGAGGACCGACCCCTCCTCCGCCATGAAGCACTCCCTGATGGCCCGGCCCTCCTCGGTCCTGGCGGGGATGTTCTGGAGGTTCGGGTCGGAGCTCGAAAGCCTCCCGGTCATGGTCGAGGTCTGGTTGAAGGTCGTGTGTATGCGCCCCGTGGCCGGGCTTATGGCCAGGGGGAGGCGGTCCGCGTAGGTGGACTTGAGCTTCGAGGTCTCCCGGTGCTGGAGGATCTCGCCCACCACCGGGTGGAGGGGGGCGAGCTCCCTCAGCACCGACGAGTCGGTGGAGTACGCGGTCTTCTTGGCCGTGCGGTGCACGGGCTTCAGCCCGAGCTTCGAGAACAGCACCTCGGCCACCTGGGCGGGGGACCCCACGTTGAACTTCACGCCCGCCTGGTCCCAGATCCTGGCCTCCAGGGCATCCAGGGACTCCCCGAGCTTCCCCGCGATACCGGAGAGCCTCTCCGGGTCGGCCTTGAGCCCCGCCAGCTCCATGGAGACCAGCAGGTCCTCCAGGGGAAGCTCCACCTCGCGGTAGAGGGCCAGGAGGGCCGGATCGCCAGCCAGGTCCTCCTCGCACAGGGGGGCCAGGCGGAGCGCCAGGTCCGCGTCCTCCGCGGAGTACTCGCAGGCGGCCCTCAGGCCCACGTCGGCGAAGGTCCTCTTGACCTTCCTCCGCCTGGGGGGCTTCTTCGCCGCCGGGACGCCCGAGGCCTTCCTGCCGCGCCTGGCCTTCCTGCCGTCCCCGGCCCCGGCGGCCTCCTTGCCTTCCCCGGCCTCCTCGGCCTTCCCGCCGTCCAGGCACTCCTTGCCGTCCCCGGCCTCCACTGGCCCCTTGGCGTCCAGGGACTCGGCGGCCTTCCCGGCCCCCTTGGCGTCCAGGGCCTCGGCGGCATCATTGGCATCCCCGGCTTCGGCGGCCTCCTTGGAGTCTCCGGCCTCCCCGGCTCCCCAGGCGTCCCCGTCCTCGGCGGAGGCCGCCATGACGTCCTCGTAGGTGCGGGTGAAATGGCGCAGGTACTTGACCGAGAGGGCGTCCAGGGATTTCTGGGCGTCGGGGTCTATGAGGTACGCCGCGAGCATGGGGTCAGCACTGGGGGCGGGGAGGCGCAGGCCGAAGCGGGCCAGGATCCTCCAGTCGAACTTGGCGTTCTGGCCGCAGAGGGCCCTGGCCGGGTCCGTCAGGTACGGCGCGAGGCGGGCGAGCGTTTCCCCGAGATCCTGGTTGGACTCCCCGGAGGCCGGGTCGAGGGCGTGCCCCAGGGGCACGTAGAACGCCCGGTTCGGACCGGTGGCGAGGCTCAGGCCCACCAGCCCGCAGGTGGCGGAGAGCACGGAGTCGGTCTCAACGTCGACGGCCACGGCCCGGGCACGGCCCAGCTCGCCCTCGAGCTCCTTCCATTCCTTCTCGGAAGTCACCAGGACGTAGGCGGAGTAGTCCACCTCCGCCGTCTCGCGGGGCCTCGCGGCCTCCTTCCCGGCCTCGGCCTGAGGGGCCCCCAGCCCGGGCGCCGCGGGGCGGGCGTCCTTCCCTTGTTCCGGGGCGGCGCCGGAACTGCCCCAGGCCGCGGGGACGCCCCGGGAGCCGGAGGACGCGGCTGCCGGAGGCAGATCGCCCATGAGGCTCTTGAAGCCCTGGGCCTCGTAGATGGCGCGCAGGCGGGCCGTGTCCCGGTCCCTTATCCTGAAGTCCTCCAGCCCGGCCTCCGCCGGGCAGCCCTCGCCCAGGAGCGCGAGCTTCCAGGAGATCCTGGCGTCCCCCTCGTGCTCCCTCAGTTTCTGCTGCTGACTCTTCTTGACCTTGTGGAGGTTCTCGAAGATGGCGTCGAGGGACCCGAACTCGCGGACGAGGGCCTCGGCCGTCTTCTCCCCGATCCCCTTTATCCCGGGGATGTTGTCGGAGGTGTCCCCCATGAGGGCCTGGCAGTCCAGGAACCTCGCGGGCTCCAGCTTGTGCTCCTCCCTGAACGACTCCGTGTCCGTCGCCTTGCCGGTGAAGAGATCGAGCATGGACACCCGCTCGGAGAGGAGCTGGAAGAAGTCCTTGTCCCCGGAGAGTATCACCACGTCCATGCCCTGGACGGAGAACTTGCGGGCGTATGCGGCTATCACGTCGTCCGCCTCGAAGCCCTGCTCCTCCATGGCCGTGAGGCCCATGGCGTCCACTATGTCCTTGACCGGGCCCAGCTGGGCGATCAGGTCCGGATCCGCGGGGGGGCGGTTGGCCTTGTAGGCGGGGTAGACGAGCTTGCGGCGGTTGGGCCCGGGGCTGTCGTAGATGACGCCAAGGTATTCAGGCGACCTGTCCTTCATGAACTTCATGACGGACTTGGTGAAGCCGAACGACGCGCCCGTGGGCTGGCCCGCGTAGCTCATTCTCCTCATGGCATGGAAGTTTCTGTGTATGAAGCTGCTCGCGTCGAGGAGGTAGAGGGTCCTGGACGTAGGGACTAGAGGCATCGGGAGGGCAGTCCTTTCTTCGGGCTGGAGGGCGGGGGGGCGCGCCGGGCCGGGGGGACCGAACGGGCGGAAGGAGGCGGGCGGCAACAGGGGCGAGCCGCTTCGGCGGGCCTGGTGCCGGAAGGCCGGACCGGGCCACCGGGCCGGAAGGTCGGGTGGCAGCCACGGCGGACGCTCGGCAGGGAGGTGGGTGCCGAAGTTCCGGGGGCCCGCGACAGGCACGGCGAGGTCCGGCAACTTTAAAGGAGGCAGGAAAGCCAGTTTCAGGCCGGGGGCCCGGCTGCGCGGGCCGGGAGCCGGCCATGGCCCGGGGACCCGAAAGGCCGGGCGGGGAGTTGGCGGGGGGCAGCCTCCTGGTAATGTGGACCGAGAGGAGTGCCCTGCGGGCCGGAGGCCATGCGGCTAAGGGCCCTGTGACTGTTCTGGTGCCCCCAAGGGGAACCTAACAGGGCGAGCTTCCCTTTAAAATTGTCATTAACAGAAACTCCTCACCCCCATATGAAGCATCCAAAGCTGACTTTTAAACTTAAAGGATTCCTTATCAGGGCTCTCTTCCTCCAAAAAAGGTTCTGAAAAGAGGGGCGCCTGAACAGTTACAGGGCCCTAAAATTGCCCGAAGGCCTGCCGGGTTGCCCCGGGGGTGATGAAGGCCAGCGGGATGGCCCGCGCGGGCCGGACAAGGGGGATGGCCGCGTGGGCCCGAAGGCCAGCGGGATGGCCCGCGCGGGCCGGACAGGGGGGATGGCCGCCGGGGCCCGAAGGCCAGCGGGATGGCCCCGCGTGGGCCGAAGGCAAGGGGGATGGCAGCCGGGGCCCGAAGGCCTGGGGGATTGCCCCTCGTGGGCCGAAGGCAAGGGGGATTGCCCCTCGTGGGCCGAAGGCAGGGGGGATGGTCGCGGGGGGCAAGCGCTCCGGCGGGAGGTCCGGCTAGAGCTTCACCTCCCGGCCGGCCTCGTCTTCCGGCACGGGGTATGGGTAGGCCTTCCTGAAGCCGAAGACCCTGGTGAACAGCACCCAGGGCAGGGCCCTCCTGGCACGGTTGTAGGACGCGGCCGAGCCGTTGAAGGTGGCGAGCCCGGCGGCCGCGCGGTCCCTGGCGACGGCCAGGGCCTCGGCCGCCTTCCCCTCCGGGGCCGGGAGCAGGCCGGCGGCCCGGTCCAGGTCGGAGAAGGCGCGGGCCACCTCCTGGACGGCCCTGCCCGAGGGGTGGGCGCCCACCACGCCGAGCAACACCGCGGAGGCCGCCAGCCTCGCCCTCTGGAAGTCCGCGCGGGCCCGGTCCAGGGCAGCCGCTGCTGGCGCGGGAGCGTCACCGTCCGGGGCGGGGCCGGGCTCCAGGCGCTCGCAGAGGCGCTTGAGGAGCACGTCCAGCCTGGCGAAGGAGTTCAGGCATCTCTGCCTCTCCGCCGCGAGCTTCCTGTACGAGGCCGCGGCCAGCACGAGGGCAGCCAGCAGAAACCCCAGCAGTGCGAGCGGTACGCCCGTCATGATCCGCCTCCTCTGCGGGAAAAGGGGCCGAAGGCCAGTTCGCAAAACAAACGTATCATTTGTAAATCCTCCCGAAGATGGTGTCAAGCACTGGGAGGGGGCGGGGGGAGACGGGGTCGCCGGAGAGGCGGGCCGCCGGGGGCGGGAGGGAGCGGGCGAGCCCCTGTGGCGAAGAGGGCCCGGAGGCCGGAGAGACGGGGGCCGGGTTCCGCTTTCCGGGAGCGTGAGACGGGCGGGAGCCGGGTTCAGGCCCCGCGGAGGACGGGGGGGCGCGTTTCCTCCCGGGAGGAGCATGGGGCGGGTCCTGGTCACGGGGAAAAGTGTGCGGGACAGGTGGCCGGGTTCGGGCTTCCGGGAGCGGGGTGCAGTGCCCGGAGCCGGTTTCTGGACCCCTGGAGGACGGAGCGGGGGGAGGGTGGCCGGGTTCGGGCTTCCGGGAGCGGGGCGCAGTGCCCGGAGCCGGTTTCTTGTCCCGTGGCGGACCGAGCTGGGGAGGGGTGGCCGGGTTCGGGCTACCGGGAGCGGGGCGCAGTGCCCGGAGCCGGTTTCTTGCCCCGTGGCGGACCGAGCGGGGGAGGGGGGGCAGGTTAGGGCTTCCGGGAGCGGGGTGCAGTGCCCGGAGCAGGTTTCCTGCCCCGTGGGGGATCGAGCGGGGGAGGGGTGGCAGGTTCGGGCTTCCGGGCGCAGGAGGCAGGGAGGAGGACGGGTTCAGGGGGCGGCGTCGCGGGGTTTGTCCGGCAGGCGCGGGAAACGCTCGACCGGCGGCGGGAGGGGGCAAGGAGCCTCGCGGGAGGCCGGGCTGCCGGACACAGGAAACAAGTCCGCCCGGAAGGCCAGGGCCATCCGGGCGGGAGAGGGGGGTGCCGAAGTGCGGGGACGGGCCGGGCCGCGAGGCCTGCGGGGCGGACGCGCGCGGCGTCAGGGCACGTTCAGGACGGTTCCGGGGGGCACGGAGTCAGTGAGGATGTGGGGGTTCATGTCCCGGAAGGTCTTGTAGTCGGTGCCGCTCCGGCGGGCGAGCTCCCTCATGTCGCCGCCCTCGGACGCGGCGGAGCGGGAGCCGGAGAGCCTTGGCCAGGAGCGGGAGGGCCTGTAGCCGTACACGGAGGGATCGGAGAAGAGGACCTTGCCGGCGAGCACCTGGCATACGGCCTTGTCCAGCTCGGGCGTCACGTAGAGGCGGTAGTAGTCGCGCTCGCCACCGGACTCGGACGCGGCGGCGGACATGGTTCCCTGGTCCAGGAAGGCGGCCAGGGCGGCGGTCCAGGTGCCCCAGGACTGGTGGAGCGAGGCGATGCGCCTGGCCGAGGCCTCGGAGGAGGCGGCGGGATCCAGGCGCTGGTCCACCAGGCGGTTCACCGAGAGGCCCATGGCCCCCGCCTCGGACTCCGTGAGCCTCCACATCCCCCGGCGGTTCCCGCCCCTGAAGAGCGGGTCGAGGGACGTCATGGCCATGGGCAGGTACTTGAAGTCGTCTGGGACGCCGGCGGACCGGAGGGCGCCCTCTATGACGGGGACGGTCCTGGGCGCCCTCCGCAGGGCCAGGAAGACCCTGGCCCTGGCCTCGGAGATGAGTATCAGCTCCTGGTCAAGGCTCTCGTAGATCTCGGGCTGGTTCAGGGGAACCGGCTCGGAGGCGAACGAGAGGCCCGAGCCGAAGTAGCCCGCCGCCCTGGCGGGCGAGGCCGGGCCGGCGGCCGCCATGAGCAGGGCCAGGGGGAGGGCCAGGGGGAGGGCCATGGCAAGGGCCGTGAGCGGGCGGCTGGCATGGCGGGCGGGCTTGGTCATCGCGGGGCACCTCGGGCGGCCTTGCGGCCCAGGAGAAGCGCGACCGCCCGGTAACCCTTGGCCCGGGTGCGGCGGCGTGAGTTGGCATTGGACTGGGCCCGTGAGTTGGCACGGGCGGGGGACGTGAGTAGAAATGTGACCGGTCAGTGAGTTGGCACTGGCGGGGGCCGTGAGTTGAACCGTGACCGGCACGGGCGGGGGCCGTGAGTTGAAACGTGACCGGCCCGTGAGTTGGCACTGGCCCGGGACCGTGAGTTGGCACGGGAGTGGGGGTGACGGGGCGGGCGGGACAGTGACGGCGGCTTCTGTCCCGCAGGCAGCCTGAACCACGGGAAGTCTACAATATTAGGGAGCCTTAAGGGAAGAGGGGCGCGGCCGGCGTGCCGGTCGCCGGGCGTGGAGCCCGCGTGAGGATCCGGGGCCAATGACGGACTGGATCCGGAAGCCCTGACGGGCGGAGGCAGGAAGGGAGGGCCGGGAGGCACCGGGGCATGAAGGCTGAGGAGCCTGGAGCGCTGCAGGATAAAGAAGTGCAGGATTGAATGTTGGGACAGCTGAAGAATCATCTTATGGTGCATGGAAGGCGGCGGTCCCGGCGAACGGAGGGCTTGGAGAGGGACGCGGCGCTGACAGTGAAGGAGCATGTCCGGCTCCGGCCCGCGACAGGCTAACACATTGCGAAGTCCGGAAGGGAAAGGGGAGAGATGCGGTTGACTGTCCGTGCGAAGGGGCATAACATTAGCGGTCGGAGCAAGCCCGCAATCCATTCCCTGAATTTCTTGCAGAGGGCACGCTCGCGCTCTCCGGGTGCCCTCGCTCTCCGGCAGGCCGGTCCCTCTGTCATCCTTCGGGGCAGGCTTTCTGTTTCCCGTACCGCTTCCTGCGGCCGTCAGGCCGTCGCTACCTTTTGCCGTCTTGCCCCGAGGGAAAGATGGCCTCGGGCGACGGGCGACGTGCGCCGCAGGCCCGGAGACACCGAAGGCGCGGGAACGGCCGCCTGGCATTCTGCATCTCGTCCGCGTCCTGAGTCCCGGTCCGTGTCCGTGTCCTGGCTCTCGTCCGCGCCCTGAGTCCCGGTCCGTGTCCTGGCCCTCGTCCGCTTCCTGAGTCCTGGCCCGTGCCATGTGTCCGGTCCGCCGTCCGTGCCCCGCTTCAGGGGTACCCGGCAGTTCCGGGCCGCAGATATTTTGCCGTTCCGAACATTTTTGTCGGATTTTCCCGGCAAGTTGGCAGCTCGTTGGCGGTCCGCTTGGCGCTTGGCGCTCACGTGTCCGGCGGCAACGCTTTCGGAGGCCCGTCCCCCGGTCCGGCGGCTAGTCGTCCCGAACCGGCGGCCCGCCCCCGAGCCAAGCCCAGCAAAGGTTTCCCGGTACGGGAACTCGCCGGCCGGGTCATCCCGCAGGCGGAGGGAGGCCGGATGGCACTGAAAATGCATAAACATTCCGGAATTTCAGTGGCCCGTGATGTCACACTGAATCAGTGAAGCCGGCCGTCCTGGACCGTCCGTCCCTGACGCCGCCCGAGACCTTGCCGATCCCCCCCTCCCCCTGGCCCTTCGAACGGGGGGCGCCGCACACGCCGAGGTGAGCCCATGTCAAAGAGCTTCGTTTTCGCAGCCGCCTGCGCCGTCTTGGCCCTGGCCGCGGCCCCCGCTGCCGCGTTCTTTTCCTATGAGTCGCCGTCGACGCCCGTCACGATCGGGGAGCCGGCGCCGTACGGGCCCGAGAAGGCGGACTACAGCTCCGCCCCCTTCATGTCGGGGAAGTCGAGCATCCCCTACGTCCTCATAGTCATGTCCAAGAACCTCAGGATGTTCCAGCAGGGATACCCGGGCCTGGTCGACATGGACGGGGACGGCAGGGTGGACACGGGCTTCAACCCGGGCGTGGAGTACGTGGGGTACTTCGACTCCCGCTCCTGCTACCGCTACTCGGGGAGCACGAACAAGGGCAAGGACAACACCTACTACGTGAAGGGCGACACGGCGGGCTACTTCGTCCGGAGCCGGGCCGCCGAGGAGGACCTCACACAGTCGGCGATAGACGCCGCCAGGCCCTCCGGGCTCCCGAAGTACATACCCTCCCCCAGATCCGTGACCGGCATCTGCCCCCAGAGCTCGGCCTCCGGCGAGGAGTTCAGCGGCAACTTCCTGAACTACATCGCTACGAGCCGCATGGACGCCATCCGCAAGATCCTCTACGGCGGCACGCGCGCCACCGACACGGCGGCGTCCACCTACCTGGAGGGATCCTTCGTGCCCCAGGACTCCACCGTGTGGGGCACCGAGGTCCGTTCCGACGACACCTGGAAGGAGGTGACGCCCTCCAGCGTCTATTTCGACGTCAGGAAGTTCACCCCCTTCGCCAAGCCTGCTTCCGGGAGCGCCCACTTCTTCGCCCGGGGCAGCGACCTGTCCAACTCCAACAGGTTCCCTGCCATAAGGATCCTCCCCGACGCCGCCGTGAGCGACTTCAACGCGTGGTACAACGGCTGCGGGGACTGCTATGACGGAGTGAGCGAGAAGGTCGTGGTGTCGACTCCCTACGCCCGCTACTGGGACTGGGTGCTCGTGAACCGCCCGCTCCCCGACGACAGGGTCCTCAAGTCCGGCACGGTCGGGGGCAGGGCCGTCGGGGCAGACAGGATCAAGGTCTACCGCATCTCCGTCAAGGCCTGCGACGAGGGCAACGTGGGCGACGGCGAGAGCTGCGAGAGGTACCCGGGCACGGCCGCCGCCGCCACCGGCTCCGCCCCGGCGGCCGGGCCGCTGAAGCCGGTGGGCCTCCTCCAGAGGTACGGCGAGGGCTCCACCCCCATGTACTTCGGGCTCATGACGGGATCCTACAGCGACAACCGCGCCCAGGGCGCCGTGCTCCGCAACCAGATAGGCCCGGTCACCGGCACGGGCCCCTTCAATTCGGCCAGCTACGTGCCGCCCGTGGACGCCTCGACCGGCATATTCACTGACGCCGGCATGATAAAGAACATCGACCGCCTGCGCATCGCCGGCAGGTACCTGGACAAGTCGCCCATCACCTGGGACGGGGCCGCGTACTGGAACACCTACTCCTGGTACAACCCCGTGGGCGAGATGCTCCTCGAGGCCGTGCGCTACATGGCCGGCGAGACGACCCCCGTGAGGGAGTTCTCCAACGCGGCCGACTCGGACGTGTCGGGCTCCAGCATTCTCTCCCTCACCTATTTCGGCTACGCCACCGACGCCTGGAAGCAGAAGAGGCCGGTCCTGAGCGCCTCGGCCTGCGCCAAGCCCGTCATCCTGCTCATAAGCGACATCACGCCCGAGTACGACGGGAACGTCCTGTACCCGGCCCTGAACCGCCCGGCCCTGAACACGACCTACGGCCGCGGGCTCACGCGGTCGGACCTGAACGACTGGAACGTCGACAAGTACCTGGCCGCCATCACCAAGGTCGAGGGCCTGGACACCTCGGGCAGGATCCATTACTCCTACTCCAAGAGCTACACCGACACCTGCGCCCCGAAGGCCCTCGCGGGGGGCCTCAAGGACGTGAAGGGAGTCTGCCCCCAGGCGCCCGCGCTCGAGGGCACCTACGGCGCGGCCGCGGTGGCCTACTACAGCCACATACACGACTTCAACGTCTACGGGGCCGAGGACGCCCAGCCCACCGGCATCGACGTCTACGCCGTCACCATGAGCCCGGCCTTCCCGGAGCTCGTGTTCCCCGTGAAGAGCGCCTCCGGCTCGCTCCTGAGCACCGTGAGCATCGTGCCGGTCAACATCTCCGCGAGCGTCTACCAGTTCCCGCTGCAGAGCTTCCTGAACTACTTCATCATCGACTGGGACGTCGACCGCAACGGCATGCCCTTCCACGCGACCATCAAGGTCAACTTCTCCGACGCCGACCAGGGCGGCGACTGGGAGGGCGACGCCCAGGTGACGTTCTCCGTGAGCCTGCTCACCGACTCGAGCACCCCCCTCTCCATGCGCGAGAGGGCGGCGGCCGCCATAGACTCCGGCGACCCGGCGCTGAGGACGGTCGCCAACAGGACCAAGGAGTACTTCAGGTTCCAGAACCCGCTGGACGCCGACACCACCGGCGACTTCATCTCCATAGACAGCTCCCAGGTCAAGGCCGTTCTGATAGACGGCTCCTGGGCCACCACCGGCACCGGCGCCGGCATGGCGATAGGCTACACCATCTCCGGCGTGGGGCATCCCGGCACCTACCTGCCGATCACCATGAACGCGCCCCCGGCGTCCGCGCAGCTCACGCCCCGCGACTGCCCCTACCTGGGCGGGACCACCTCCGGGACCTACGGCTGCGGGAAGGCGGTGTCGAACGTCTCGGAGTCCCACAGGATCTTCGCGCTGACGTCCTCGTCCGCCGAGGTCCAGACCCTCCCGAACCCCCTCTGGCTGGCGGCCAAGTACGGCGGCTTCGACGACCAGAACCATAACGGCGTGCCCGACGACGGCGAGTGGGAGAACCCCGACGGCACCCCCAAGACCTACTTCCAGGCCACCAACATCTCCGATCTCTCCAGGAAGCTGGAGTCGGCGTTCCGGACAATAGCCCGCTCCGTCTCCTCCGGCACGGCCACCTCGGCCTCCATAGACGCGGTCCTCGGCGGCGGCGTCTCCGTGCAGACCATCTACTACCCCGAGTACGTCGACCATACCGACCCGACCCGCAAGATCAAGTGGGCCGGGAGCGTCATCGGCCTCCTGGTCGACAAGTGGGGCAACCTCCGCGAGGACGCCAACGGGAACGGCAGGCTCGACACGGTGAACGGCGAGACCGGCTCAGAGGGCGACCCGGTCATCACCTTCAACAGCACGACCCAGGAGCAGTCCAACTCCAGCGACTGCCGGGACGGTTCCGGAGAGTTCATCGTCCGCTGCTACGACGCCTACGGGAAGAACGACCTCGAGCCGTTCGCCGGAGCCGAGGCGCACCCGGACGACATCCTCCACCTCCGCCCCCTCTTCGACACCGGGAAATGGCTCTCCAGGCTCCCCGACGCGAAGCTCCAGTCCGGGCCCAGGAGCTACTCCCAGGCCGCCACCGAAGGCCTGGGCAAGAGGAGGATCTACTACGGGCCGCCCGAGGGCGTGGGCTCGCTCCCGCTCTTCGACGCGTCCAACACGTCCGCGCTCACGGATCTCCTGCTTCACACGAACTGGGTCGAACAGCTTCCCGGAAACCTGACCCGGTCCGCGGCCGCGGAGAGGCTCATCAGGTGGATAGTGGGCACCGACCAGGCCAACTGGCGGTCCCGCAAGGTGACCGACCCCTGGGGCGAGACCAAGGGCGACGTGACCTGGAGGCTCGGGGACGTCATAAACTCCAAGCCGATCCTGGTGGGCGACCCATCCGGCAACTACGATCTCCTCTACGGGGACAAGAGCTACCTGGCCTTCAAGAGGGAGTACGCCGGCCGCCGCCTCATGACCTACTTCGGGGCAAACGACGGGATGCTCCACGCGGTGAACGTCGGCTTCGAGGGCTCCTACGCCCAGGGGAAGGTGGTGTTCAACAAAGACGATCCTTCCGGGAACGGTCCCTCCCACGACCTGGGCGCCGAGGTGTGGGCCTTCATACCCCGCTCCCTGCTCCCGCACCTGCAGTTCCTTCCCGACCCCGAGTACGGCCACACGTACTATGTCGACCTGAAGCCCCTGGTGGTGGACATCAAGACCGGCACGGGCGAGTCCGCGAGATGGAGGACCGTCCTGATAGGCGGCCTGCGCCTCGGCGGGCGGCCCATGGTGCCGACCGACCCCGAGGACGCCACGGCCGACGCGGCGGGCAACATAAGCGGGTTCACGTACTCCGAGGTGTTCTGCCTCGACGTGACCGACCCCGACACGGAGCCCCAGCTCCTGTGGACCTACAGCTCG
Organism: Deltaproteobacteria bacterium; assembly: GCA_031263525.1. Classification (GTDB taxonomy): domain Bacteria; phylum Desulfobacterota; class Desulfarculia; order Adiutricales; family Adiutricaceae; genus JAIRZX01. The sequence goes on from JAISFP010000129.1 coordinate 19,420, forward strand.
CTCGACCAGGGGCTCACCGTGGGACTGCCCTCGGTGGTCGCGAGCGCCGGCCAGTTCTACGCGGTGCTTCCCTCCGGTCCCGTGACCGACACTCCCGGCATGAACTCCAGGGCCCCGCTCAGGGGCACCCCCTGGCTGCCTCCGGTGCTGAACCGCGGGACCGCAGAGCCCTACGGCGGCGTGAGCAGCCGCAACGCCAGGCTCATAGTTCTCGACGCGGGGACCGGGACCCACGTGCGGACCCTCGTGTCGGCCGAGGCCAACAGCTTCTTCAACAACCCCTTCCTGCCCGTGGCGCAGTCGGTTGACAAGTCCCGGGGCACCACCTCCTGGAACAACCACGTCCTCTACTACGGGCTCACCATATCCCGCAACCCGGCCAACGGGTACGACGGGGGCGGGGTCTACCGCCTCCAGATGGCCGAGGCGGACGGCACCCCGCTTTCCGTCGAGGAGTGGAGGCTCTCCAGGTTCTTCGACGCCGGGAGGCCCGTCACCGGCTCCGTCAACTCCGCCTACGACTCGGCCGGCAACCTCTGGGTCGTCTTCGGCACGGGCAGGCTCTGGAGCCTGGACGACACGGTGCCCTGCGTGACCAACCCCACGTCCGGATGCCGCTCCAACCACGACCAGTACCTCTTCGGCGTCAAGGAGGAGCTGGGGCCGGGCGGGCTCATGACCTTCGCCGACCGGTCAACAGCTCCGCTCATAGACGTGTCCGGCGCCGTGACGGGTTCAGACGGCTCTGTTTCGGGACTTGTCCAGACCAGCCCCCTCGAGCCGCCCATAACCACCTACTCCAAGCTGGTCGAGAAGCTCCGCGACAGCTCGAACGCCGGCTACAAGCGCAAGCTCGCGAGCGGAGTGCTGCTTGACGGCGGCTCGCACTCCTACGAGATGGTGGTGACCCAGCCCAAGATAGTGACGCCCGGCGACGGGAGATCGCTTGTCACCTTCACCAGCTTCGAGCCGGTGGACGAGGCCTGCGGCGGCTACGGGAACGGCTACCTGCACCTGGTCGACACCTTCACTGGCCTCCCGCACCCCTCCACCCAGGACGTCCTGCACCGCGAGAGCTCGTCCTCCGTCCCCGAGGCCCAGCAGGCCAGGCCCTCTACCTGGGTGCCTGGAGTGGTCTCCACGGGCGCCGGCAACCCGAGCGAGGCGTTCGTGATCTACGGCGCCGACGGCATCACCATCGGCGCGGTGGCCCCCGACGCGAGCACGCACACCGGCTTCCTCGGGATCTCCGGCGGCGCGGTCATGCGGCAGACCGGATGGCGCGAGGTCATGAACGCCGGCTTCGAGATCGAGCCCGACGTCATGACCCTGGGCCTGGGCGGGACCGCCCCCGGGACGGGAGATCCCACGCGCCGGTAGACCCGGGCAGACTGACGGAGGGCCGCGCGGCCTTCCCCCTTCTCAAAGCGGCTGGCCCCGCATCCGGATCCTTCGGAGGCGGGGCCTTCTGCTTTAGTAACTATTCAGGTGCCCCTTTAAAGAGGACCTTTTCTGAGCAAAAGAGCCCTGATGAGGAACCTTAAAAGGTGAAAATCCAATTATGGATACTTCATGTGGCGGCAAGAGTTTATGGAGAAGGCATTTCAGTTGAGAAGCCCCCTCTGTTGAGGTCATCTTGGGGGGGCACCTGAACAGTTACCTGCTTTATATGAGTTACCTGCTTTATATGAAAGAGTATCCGGGGCCCCGGCACAGGGACTCAGCGGCATGCAGCTGTGCTTTATGGCGCGGCTTTCATGGACCGGGGTGCCGCCGGGCCGCATGAGTGTGCAGGGGCACGTGTTCCCCACCCCCCGTCACGGAAGGACATGTGGAAATGAGCCGGTCCGCGGCATGAAGGGGCAGCAGGACATGAGCCTGTCAACGGCACGAAGGGGCGGCAGGACATGAGCCTGTCAACGGCATGAAGGGTCAGTCGGACATGAACCGGTCCGAAAAATTGGTATCTGTTCACGGGGATGTGAGTGGCAGTAGGCTCTGAAGGGCTGGATACCTGGGGGAACCACATAAGGGGCATGAGGACCGAGTTAACAGAGGGCGAGAAAGGTTGGGCCAGTGGAAGGGTCAATCCCTACAACCTTGGTATCTGTACACGGAGGGTTGTGAGGGCTGAAGACAGGTCAGATTCACCCATCTGAGGTCAATATGGGTATCTGTTCACAGACGAAAGCGGGGGAACCTTCAGCAGGACCAAGATCTTCATCATTCCTGGTGCAGGACGGCTTTCCTCCGGGGCCTGGACGGCATACCTCCGGGGCCTGGCCGGCTTTCCTTCAGAGTCAGAGCGGCCTTCCTCCAGTTCCAGGACAGGCTGCCTCCGTAGCCAGGGCGGCCTTCCTCCAGCTCCAGGACAGGCTGCCTCCATGGCCAGGGCGGCAATCCTCCAGTTCCAGGACAGGCTGCCTCCGCGGCCAGAGCGCCCATCCTCCAGCTCCAGGACAGGCTGCCTCCGCGGCCAGGGCGGCAATCCTCCAGCTCCAGGACAGGCTGCCTCTGCGGCCAGGGCGGCCTTCCTCCAGCTCCAGGACAGGCTGCCTCCGTGGCCAGGGCGGCCTACCCGTGAACGGATACAAACAATGGCCTCTTCGCAACTGTTCAGGTGCCCCTCTATTGAGGGCCTTTTCGGAGGAATAGAGCCCAGATGAGGGCACTTTAAAGTTTATAAGTCAATAATGGATACTTCATGTGGCGTGAAAGAGTTTCTGTGGAGGGTATTTGGGCCGAAAAGGCCCCCAGTTGAGCTTCCCTTGGAGGGGCATCTGAACAGGTACGCCTCTTCGAGTGTCAAACTTAGGCCGGAATCCCTCGCCGGGCTTTAAGGGGAGCGCAGATCCGCAGGGAGCCCCTGTGGCCGTTGAGGGGCTCGGGCGGGACACGCATCCACGCCTTCGGCTCCGCCGGACGGAAAGTTGACGCGGTGCCGCCAGTCCAGAAATATAAGGGACGGGCGAGGGTCGTTCCGTCTCCATCGAAAGTTTGAGCCGCGGCACCGCAGGCGCGGGCAGTTCAGCGAATGCCCAGTCCATCATCCGGGAACAGAAGTCGCTCTCGCCAGACGCGAAGGCCAGCCGGCACGGCTAGACCTCGTCAGGGGCGCTGTCCGAGAAACGAAGACAAGGACTTCCGCAGTCGACGGCAGCCGCCGGCTTGTTCAGCAACCCGGCCACGACATCGGAGTCGGTCCCGTGTCGGGGCACGGCATCGACCGGTGCCCCGGCAACCAGCCTGTCAGCCGCCGGTCACCTTCCGGTACAGCAGCTCGGCGCAGGGCTTCAAGCCGAACCCATAATACAGGCGCTTGGCCTTCACGTTGTCATTCCTGACCAACAGTTCCAGCCCGCAGCCCTCCGACTCGGCATGATCCGACAGCTTCCGGAAAAGGGACGTGCCCACCCCATTTCCCCTGTGTTCCGGACTGACGTAGAAAGCGCAGGTCGAGTAGTTTGAGCCGTAGTCATCCTTTTCGGCCACGAGGAGCCCTACGGCCGCCCCGCGGCCGTCCAAAGCCAGCCATACCGTCTTGCCCTCGAAATAGCCGAAGTCAACGACGGGATCCTTCGTCCTGTACGGCCAGGCAGCATCCTCGTCGGCATGGAAAAGCTCCTGCAATTCCCTGACGCTTTCGAAGTACACGATCCGGTCGAACTCTTCGTCCAGATGCACGCTGATTATGTTGCAGGACATCTTGCATCCCCCTTCATCTTCACGAATGCCGCCGTCATGCCGGCGGCAGGCGCCGCAGTACAGATAGACTATACCACAGGCACCTTGACCAGGGTTTCCTTCATGAAGCCCGCCTTCCGTCCCGGCTCCCGTGTCCTGGTTTCCATGGTCACGTGCCCCCCCCTGTACGGGGGGGGCAGCGGCCACGTCGTTCCTGGCCCGGCCATTCCCAGTCTCAGTGATCCTCATGCCCTGTCTCCGGCAAACAATGTCTCCGGGCCGTCCGTCCTGCTCGGGCAATGCCCCGCAGCCCCTGCATCCGTGACGGATTGGACGCGACAAGCTGCTTTGTGCGGGCGAGGCGGGCATCTGTGTCTTCGGGAGTGGAGGCCGATGCGCGGGAGGAACCTCGGGCTGCGGGCACCTTTGCCGGTACAAGGGGAGAGATCAATAACAAGGACATGTTCGCCGCCTTTGGCTTCAGGAAGTACATCGTGTATTCCTTGGACTTGCCCTGTACTGACTCTCGCAATCATGTCGGCTTCTCGCCTGTTGAAAAAGCATGATTGAAACGCCCGAAACGGCACGTCCTGCAGTCGGGAAGCAGTCAAAAGCCGTCAGCTGCAACACGTTCTGGGCTTGTCCGGTCTGCAGGGGCGGTATCGTGGCCATCGCCAGCCAGCGGGTGCCGTCCCTCAGAGACCCGTTCGAGGCGGAATTGCCGTTCGGGCAGGTGTTCGCCATCGAACACGCGTTACCGAAGCCAAGGCGCCGGTTGCTCCTTACGACTCGCCGGAGCACGTCGCCTCTTTGTTCGTCCGGGTGGAGGAGGCTTTTCTCCGAAGGTATTACCCGTTTAATTAGATGTCGGAATCTTCTTCCGTCTTTAGAGACCGAATGATGGCGATGACATACCAGAGTTGGTTGGTTTCATAATCTTTCCAACTATAGGCTGATTGCCAAAATTCCGACAATTACTTAAACGGGTAATAATTCGACTCGTCCTCCCTCGTCATCTGGAAGGACCTCATAATCGTTATCTGCCCGTTCACGAATGTCCGGGCAAGACAGTTTTTGCTGTAAAGTTCGGAACGTGTCCGGATACGTCCCTTCATTCTAGAGCTGCAGGTGTCAAGGTTCCTGACATGCCTCGGGATATTGCAATCGTCACAAACCTCCCGTCGCAACCCGTCGTTACATTTTCAAGAGTGAGTCCAGCCAGACGCGGTCATAGCTTGCAAGGTCAAGTCTGGCATGGGGAGATGAATCCTGACGACTTTTGACAGCCAGGCGACCAACTGTGAATGGATATGAAAAAATGAAGATTGTATTGAATTAAATGATACATATTTATAGTTAAGCCATATAATATAACATTTATTTTCAATATTGGAATATATAATTCAACGTAATATGTAAAATCAATTTCAACCAATTTCTAATATTTAGATAAATACGTTAATAAAAATTTTAATTGTTCCATTATGTTAAAGTAATAATGCAAATGGTTTTAGGATAATCGCTTTAATTATTCTCATAATATTGAACGCGTCAAGTATCGCTTTCCTGAGACGACCAGCATTGCTCGGTCAATATGGACTTGTCTCCGGTCAATATTGACTTGAGGAGTCCTCCCGTGTCAGGCGAGGAGAATGGGCAAGGAACCGCAAGGAACCGCAAGGAACCGCAAGAAACCGCAAGGAACCGCAAGGAACCGCAGGCTATCGGCGACGCTTCCCGCCGCCCCTGCCATTGCCCTTTCCCTTTCCCTTGCCTCTGCCCTTGCCCTTCCCGTCGGGACCGCCGCCCGGCTTGCCCCTGGAGGACGACTGGGGATCTGACTGCTCTGGCAGGCCAGCCTTTCGCGAATTGCGCGGGTACTCCGCGAGGAGCGCCTTCGCCTCGGACACGTTGCCCATGGCGCGTAACGTGACGGACAGGCAGTGCGCGACAGCCCTGGTCTTCGGGTTGTCGGGTCCCTGCATCCTTCGGCGTACGGCGAGCTCCCTTGAGAGGATTTCGGCGCAACGCTCGTGATCCGCGCCCTTGAACTCCCTGTCGTCAAGCAGATCCTTGAACGACAGGATCATGGGGAACTCGGTGCAGGCGGAGCGCTCGAGGATGTCGAGCATGTCCCCGAAAAGGGCGGTGGCGGCTCCGGCGTCACCTGTCTTGAGCCTCGAATAGCACAGATCGCTCATGGACGTCAGCACGTTCTCGTCGGTTGGCCAGTGCAGCCTCTGAAAAAGCCCGAGGAGCCGCTCGCGATAGGGTATCGAGCCCTTAAAGTCGCATGCTGCCGCCAATGCCTGGCCAAGACCGTACAGCGCCCCTGCAACCAGGACACCGGTCGGTCCGGCCTCGTCGTCACATGCGGCTTCCGCTGCCTTCAGCGCCCGCGCGTAGATTCCCGCGGACTCCATGTACCTCCGCTGGCAGAAGAGCGCGGAGGCGTGTTCTAACACGGCCCTCACGGACAGCAGCGGATCTGTCGAGGCGGCGTGCCGTTCCCAGTCAGGCATGGAACTTCCGTCATGGCCAGGCTTCGCCTCAATCCAGCAGCTTCTCTTCCAGTTCCATGTCAGGGAACCCGGAGGAGACGCGGCGTCCGCTGGATACGCGGCCTCCGCCTGTCTGGCGCCGTTCAGGACGAAAGCGGACTTCACGGTCTTCGGGTTGCCCCTGCCGTACGCCTTCTCGAACACCTGATGAGCCAGGGACGCCTGCTCCACGGCCTCGCGGGGCTCTCCCACCTGAAGCAGCAGGGTGGCGAGCGTTCCCCTGGCCGAAGCGACCGAGACGCTCATGGGCTCCCCGGTCCTTGTCACGCCGCTGATGGCCTGTTCGAAGAGCTCGCGGGCGCCTTCCAGCTGGTCCGAGAGGTGCAGGTCGCACGCGAGATTGAAGGCTGCCATGAGCGAAACGCCGTGAACGGGCCCGAGCACCCTCTGGGCAATGCCCAGCGCCTTGCCGTGAAGTGTCAGCGCCTCTTCCAGATCGTGCAGGTTTCTCAGGGCCTCTCCAAGACTGATCATTGTCAGGAGCGTGTCCGGGTGTTCGCACCCCAGCTTCTCCTCGCGCGCCTCGAGGACACGTGAAAGCAGCCTGCTCGCGCCTTTGTGGTCCTCAAGGAACGACAGGGCGGCACCGAGGTCCTGGGCGGCCTGGAGAGTTTCCGTAGCGTCAAAGCCGCAGTTCCGCTGGCGGGCGCTGACCTCGAGTAAGAACTCGTCGTGGGATCTTCTGAAGTCGCCCGTTTCTCTCAGGGCCAGGCCCAGGCCGTGCCGGGCATCCATAACGTGAGGGCACTGCCACACTCCGGCCTGCTTGGACGCCCGAATGGCTTCCCGGCAGAGTTTCGCGGCCGCGGCCCAGTCGCGGTCTTTCAATTTGCGGCGGGCTTCCAGCACCGTGACCCCGATGCTCCCTGCAGGCCCGGCAGTCCTCTGCACGACGGGCTCGTTCGGACGGAGCCTGGCTGTCTCAAGGGTTTCCGCGACGGCTCTCGACAGATCCTCGTCTCCGGTCAGATCCCCGCGCGCCGCGGCTGCCTCCGCCGCCCGTGCCAGACGTGCCTCGGCCTCCCCGGGCCGCGCCAGGGCCAGAAGGGCGCGTCCCAAGGCCAGCTCCGAGCTCACGTGCTCGCGGCTTCCCGCACCGCAGAGCTTACCGAGCCCTTCGGCCGACATCTCCGCCTGCTTTGCGGCGCCTTCGTAGTCGCCCGTGGGATAGAGCGCCATGCTCAGGGCGTGCCTGGCCATGAGCGTGTCCCTGTCGCCGGGTCCCTTGAAGTCCTCCAGATCCTCCACGTCCGACAGGGCCTGCCAGAGCGCCTTCTTGAGTTCTCCCTCCTCGACGAGAGACTCTACGGTCTTCCTTGGCTTGAACTCATAGACAAGTGTTTCCCCGGGCTCGCGCTCCGGCACGCCGGGACTTGCGTCCGTCCCGGAAACCGTGGATGCCCGGGAGGAATGGCCGGGTTCCGCAGCGGAATCGGTGAGCTTTTTCAGGTTCTCCGCCGCGGCAATGTGGACTCCGCGCAGACGCCCCGGTACTTGCGCGTCTCTTATGACACGCTCGAAAATCTCTTCGGCGCCGCCCGCGTCGCCTGAAGCCGCAGTCACGCATCCCAGGTTGTTCAGCGGCACGATCAGCATCGGGCTGCTTTCGCCGTGGGTCCTCTTCCAGCCATCCAGCGCGTTCAGGAATTTTGTCCGTGCCCCGTCCATGCGCCCGAGCATGAAGAGGACACTTCCGAGACTGTTCATTCGATGCAGGCATCCCGGATCGTCGTTGCCGAGCAACTCCTGGCTTCGGTTGAAAGCCGACCACAGGAGCATTGCCGCGTCCTTGTACTTCCCGTCATCGAAGAGCAGCTCCGCGGCCCTGTCCGCCTCGGAGAAGGGATCGCCAAGAGCGGGCGCTTCGCCCGGCCCGGAGTAGCTCCTGCATCTTTCCCGGAGCCTTATGAGGAAATCAGGGGACAAGTCCTCAAGCTTCATCTCGGCATGCTTTTTCGTAAGGCCGCTCTCGCTAGCCAGCTGCCAGCCTCCTAGCTCTTCCACCGCTCACTCCTTCGCGCACGACGGAATCGCTCCGTCTGAACCTGGCGGTTGCGCTCGAACGCCCGCCGCCGCCGGTGCGACCGTATCCGGAGGTTCGCCGCATTCGACCGGCCAGGAGCATTAGGTTACGGCCAATCCGGTCTTCCGGTCCGTCCTCCCGCTTCAAAAAGATGCCGCGATGCCTGGAAAGCACAACTGAATCTTCCCTGGCAGATGAGCCCGTGCAAGAAAAAAAGCGCTCCGCTTAAGGCGTCGCGCACGGCCCTCACAAGCCAAGGGAAATCGTTGCGCAGTTGACGGCAAGACCAGGGCGACATAACCCTGGTCAAAACAGTCTTAACTGTTTAACACGGATCAAACAGAATATCAAATTTTGTTTTCAGATGCCTGGATATCTGAATCATTCTTTACCGTGTCATATTATTCTCCAATTGTTACCCGACCAATCAAATGCCGGAATTTGCTTTCAGTCCAGGGATGTAATGGTCGGGCAAGCCTCCAGATCTGGTATTTCACTGCTATGATTCGCTGCTGGAATTTTTAAGGAGATTCCCGCGCTTAAAAGGACGGGCAATGATTTATTACCCGTTTAATTAAATGTCGGAATCTTCTTACATCTTTAGAGACCGAATCATGGCGAGGACATACCAGAGCTGGTTGGTTTCACAATCTTTCCACCCATAGGCTGATAGCAAAAATTCCGACATTTAATTAAACGGGTAATATTTCCTGTCATGTCCAAGGATTGTATTGTCATTTTAAACGGTTTAGCAAATCTTTATAATTTTCTCAGCCTTTATGTCTCCCCATCCTCTCAGTTTGAAAAATTTAACTTGTCTTTACATGACAATGGTCAACCCGGTCGGTTCAGTTAATTTCCCGACATGCGGCAGTCCACGAGAATGACAAAATCAGAGTACATGTCATAGCCGGTACAAACAGGGTCAATGCGATCTCCTGGTTTCAGATTTATCACGGCATCTTCTTCTCCGTCCCTGAAATTAAGCATCAGGAAGTCAGAGTTTCCATTATTCGGCTCGGAACCGGCCAGCATGTATGCGGTAGCGGCACCAGACTCGTCAATCTCGACATCTTGCACGATGCCTACTACCTTGAACCGAACGTCCTTGTACTTGCCTTCGGCCATGGGCCTGTTGTCGCGGTAGTCTCTCAAGATTTGAGAAGCGGCGTATCGCGCCATGTCCGCAACGCTGTCGGCAGCACCTTCAAAGGTAACTCTGACTTCCAGAAATTCTGTCGCTAGTGGAGGGGACGCCGTACGCTCTGCAGGCAAGGCCAGTGTTGTGCATGGCAGTGCCGGGGAAGGCCGTTCGGCAGAAATGCCAGACATCGCCCAGAGAGCATTCCTGATCTGAACATCAGTCGCCGAACAGCCGTCGTTAGCGCCGGCGGTCGAGCCGAAGCGGCCGTCATGCCCTTTCGCCATGTCTGTTGAGACGACTGCAAGGATAACGAGCGCGGCAGCCGACAGTCCGAGAAGCTTGCTTGTCATACGGGTCCTCCGGCGGATAGAAATGGAGCATCAGAGACATTAAATATCCAGTTTTTGAAGCTATCTTTTTGGTCGCTTCTGATCAAGTCGTTTTGTCTTGCCCGGCCCAAATTGTTTTCGGCAGCAGAGCTCGGAAAGCTCGTAATGAGGGGGAAGTTCGGAATGATCTGAAAGTTCGGAAAGATCTGAAAGTTCGGAAAGATCTGGAAGATGAGAGTACGGAAAGACAGTCGAGTTCGGAAAGATTGGGGAGGTCGGCGATTTCAGGGCGGGTTCAGGGAGTGACGCATGGAGAGGCGGCCTGAAACCGGGCAGCGGCAAGATGGTGTGGGAGAAATGAAAAACCCCGCTCCGGGTCTGTACGGAAGCGGGGCTTTCCGTCACTGGGAAGTCTGCGGCGGGACGGGCTCAGGGCGCCGGCGGGGCGTCCCCGGATGGCGGGAGCTCCGTGGCGCCAGACGCGGGCGGGGGAGCGGTTTCCGTGCCCGCCGCCTTCACGGAGAGCCTGTCGCGCCACTCGCCGACGATCCTCGCGGCGTCCGGGTTCGGGTTCTTCAGGGCGGCAGTGAGCGCGTCGTTGCCGCTCCTGTCCTTCTGGAAGGGGTCGGAGCCCGCACCGAGAAGGGTCAGGAGCACCCTGGGCTCGGGGTTCAGCCAGGCGGCCAGCATCAGGGCCGTCCTTCCATCGGCGTCCGTGGCGCCGGGGTCGGCGCCCTGGACGACGAGGTACCTCGTCACCTCCGGGTGGGGGTTCCCTGCCGAGGCCATGAGCGGCGTGAGCCCGGCCTTGTTCTTGGAGTTCGGGTCCGCGCCGAGCTTCAGGAGCTCCTCTATGACCATGGGGTTGGAGTTGGAGAAGGCCGCGGTGAAGAGCGCCGAGGTGTCGGAGGAGTCCCTCACGTCCCAGGCGGCGCCGGAACGGACCAGGGTCGACATGATCTCGGGGTTGGCGTTCTGGCAGGCGGCCATGAGCGCGGTCTCGCCGCGAAGGTTCCTGGCTTCCAGCGAGGCGCCGGCGCGAATGAGCGCGAGCGCTATCTCCGGGTTGGGGTTGTAGCGGGCGGCTATCATCAGGGGCGTGTCGCCGTTCTTGGCGGGCCGGTCCACCTTCGCCCCGGCCTCGGCCAGGATCGGGATGACCGCCGGGGTCAGCCCCTGCCGCGCCACGGTGGCCATGGGCGTCATGCCGTCGTTGTCCTGGGAGTCGGGCGGGGCCCCGGACCGCAGGAGCGTCCTCGCCACCATCGGGTTGGAGTTGACGGACGCCGCGAGGGCCAGGGCGCTCCCCCCGTTCGCGTCCCGCGAGTCGGGGGGCAGCCCGAAGTTCATCAGCGCCTCGGCGGTGAGGGGCTGGGTGTTGAAGGCCGCGGCGAACATGAGGGCGTTGAACCCGAACTTGGGCTCCGTCGCCAGGTGGTCGGCGCCGTTCCTTATGAGAACCGATATGACGCCCGGATCCGGGTTCGCGGCCGCGGTCGCCATGAGCACTGTCAGGCCGTCGGCGTCCTTGTAGTTGACGTCCCCTCCGTGCTGGGTGACCGCCTCGGATAGGGCCACGGTCCCGGCCTTCCGGCAGTATTCCATCCATTCAGGGCCGGTCGTGGCGGGAGGCGGCCCGGGTTCCACCCCCGCCTGTGCCTGCCTGGCGTCCCCTGCGCCCGGGGCGGCGGCCGGGCCTGGAGCTTCCTGTGCCCCGGCGTCAGGGGGGCCGGCAGGCGTGCCGGAAGCGTCCTGGGCCCCGGCGCCAGGGGCGGCGCCCGCCGTGCCGGAAGCGTCCTGGGACCCGGCGGCAGGCGTGCCGGAAGCGTCCTGGGCCCCGGCGTCAGGAGCGGCGGCAGGCGTGCCGGGAGGAGTCTGGGAGGCGGCATCCTGGGGTTCGGGCCCGGAGGCGGGGGCAGGGGTTCCGGGAGCCGCCTGGGCGGCCGTGTCGGCAGGCGCCGCGGTGTCCGGGTCGGCCAGGGCGGGAACCCCGCCCGCGGCAAGGGCCGTGAGGAATGCCGCGGCGGCAAGGGCCGCGAGGGGCGCACGGGGCGCCGGCGTGGTGTCAGGGCGTGTCATGGGCGGGGTGCCGGCATGGCCGGCTCTCCTTTGCGAATGTGGGAGGGGGCGTTGCTGGGATGCCTGGCGTGCAGGTGCTCGGACATGGAATGGACGGACCCCTCGGGGCCGGCCGAGGCGGCTGAACGCCGGGCGCGGCCCGGAGGGGCCTCGGAAGACGGCCTCGGCCGGGGGGCCGGGGCGGGCAAGAGCTTGACGGGCCGGGCCGGGATGGGCCTCGGAAGACGGGCTCTGCCGGGGGGCTGGGCAGAAGGGAGCTGGGCCGGGCCAGGCGAGAGCTTGCCGGGCCGGGATGGGCCTCGGAAGACGGCCTCTGCCGGGGGGCAGGGCAGAAGGGAGCTGGGCCGGGCCTTCAGGGACGGCCTCGGCCGGGGGGCCGGGGACGTGAGTCCCGCGCGGCAGAATCGCATCCGTTCACGGGTGGCTCGCCCTGGCCAGGGAGGGAGGCTGTCCTGGACCAGGAAGAAGGGCGCTCCGGACCAGGAGGAGGAGCGTTCTGGACCAGGGATGAGGATGATTCTGGGTCCTGCCGCAGTTTCCCCTGCTTTCGTCTGTGAACAGATACGCAGGAGCCTACTCGAAATCCTTCCTGGTCGCCACCACTATGCCGCGGGAGGTGACCGCGAAGCGCTTCCGGTCCTCCTTGGGGTTGTAGCCTATCTCCGTGCGGGCTGGGATCTTGGCGCCGTCTGAGACGATGGCCTTCTTGATCTTGCAGAAGCGGCCTATGTCCACGTTCTCCATTATGACGGACTCGTCAACCTCGGCCCCGCGATGCACGTTCACGTTGTAGGAGAGGATGCTGTTGCGGACGGTGCCGCCGCCGATGACGGAGCCGTGGGAGACCAGGGAGTCCTGGGCAATGCCGTGCAGGAGGGCGCCCCCCTGGCCCTGGACGGAGAGGGTCTTCACCGGCGAGAACTGCCTCGGCGTGGTGCGGATGGGCCAGCGCACCCCGTAGAGGTTGAAGAAGGGGGTGAGCCCCGTGAGGTCCATGTTGGCGTTCCAGTAGGCGTCCAGGTTGCCCACGTCCCTCCAGTAGCCGGAGTCCGGGGCCACCTCGACGGGCACCTCGGCGCGGCTTCCCTCGGAGTCGGTGAAGAAGACCACCTCCTCTATCTTGTTCTCGCGGCGGTAGGGGTAGGCGTAGACCCTGTGGGAGGTGAGGATCTGCGGGAGTATGTCCTTCCCGAAGTCCGGCTTCTCGTCGGTCTTCAGGAGATCCATGAGCACGTCCGCGGTGAAGAGGTAGATGCCCATGGAGGCGAGGCACTGCTCGGGGTTGCCGGGGATGGTGGCGGGGTTCTTGGGCTTCTCCTGGAAGCCCGTGACCCGGAAGTCGCTGTCCACCTGGAGGACCCCGTACTCCTTGGCCTCAGCCTTGGAGGTCTCGATGACGGCGATGGTCACGTCCGCCTTCTGGGCCTCGTGGTAGCGCTTGAAGCGGGAGTAGTCCATCTTGTAGACGTGGTCCGCGGAGAGGATGAGCAGGTGGGAGGGGTTCTCGGCCTCGATCATCTCGAGGTTCTGGCGGATGGAGTCCGCGGTCCCCTGGTACCACTTGTCGCCCTTCATCATCTGCGGCGGCACTATCCGGAGGAAGTGGCCCAGGCTCGGGGAGAAGAAGTTCCAGCCGGTCTCCAGGTGCTGGATGATGGTCTGGCTCTTGTACTGCGGAAGAACCAGGATCTTGTAGACCTCGGAGTTTATGCAGTTCGAGAGGGTGAGATCGGCCAGGAGGTAGATCCCCCCGAAGGGGATGGATGGCTTGGAGCGGGACTGGGTGAGGGGCATGAGCCGCTCCCCCTTGCCTCCGGCCATGATAAGCGCGATCACGTTCTTCATAGGTAAGGACACCGCCTTGATCCGTCAGGAAGCCGTTGTGCGTATCCGAGCTCTGATCCAATTTTGAACTTCTGCCGGGATTGTCCCCGAAAATGATAGCACACGGCCTGCCGGCGGGCAACCGGCGGAATCAGTGGCTTGACGGAGACTGGGAGGGTGCCGTGACGGGAGGAAAAGCGTTCGGGAATGGGCTGAAGGCCTGAAGCGGCATCTCCAGGCGATGGAGGCGGCGAGTGACGGGGGGTCAGGATGGGGCGTGTGGACTGAAGCGGCGGGGGCCGGTGACGGCGGCGGGCTGAGAGGGGAGGGGGTCGAAGAATGGCTGACGGCCTGAAGCGGCAGCTCCAGGCGACGGCGGCGAGGGTGAGGGGGGGCAGGAAGGGGCTGACGGCCTGAAGCGGCGGGACCTGGCGGGAGCGGCGCGGCTGAGAGGGGAGGGGGTCGAAGGATGGCTGACGGCCTGAGGCGGCAGGTCCTGGCGACGGCGGCGGGGG
>JAISFP010000140.1 GCA_031263525.1 Deltaproteobacteria bacterium
GGCCACCACGGCGGCAGCTGGAAGGTGGCCTACGCGGACTTCGTGACCGCCATGATGGCCTTCTTCCTGGTGATGTGGCTCCTGGCCATCTCCTCGGAGCAGGGCAAGGCGGCGCTGGCCGACTATTTCAAGGAGCTCACGCTGACCGACGCCGTCTTCAACGGCGGCATGCCCTCGGCCTTCGACCCGTCCGCGGCTGCCCCGGGGATACTCCAGGGCGGCTGCTTCGACATGATAAAGCGGGGCAAGGAGCTGGAGGAGCGCGAGCAGGCCCTGGCCCAGCGCGAGGCCGCCGTGGTGGCGGCCGGCGACGACCGGCCCGAGGCGGGCGCCACCAACCCCACCGACAGGCCCCAGGACCCGGAGCTGACCGACCTTCCCGAGGGCGTGCAGGGCGGCGAGGGATCCGACCAGACCGGCGTGGCGCCGGGCCAGGGCCTCTACGCGGACGGCACCGGCGTGCCCGGGGGGGCGCTCACCGACGAGGAGAAGGCCGCCCGCGAGGCGCAGGCCGCCCGGGACGCCGCCAACCAGGCCCTGGGCGACCAGCTCAGGGGCGCCGTGGCCGGGGCCCTGGGCGGGAACCTCGACGGGCAGCTGTCCGTGGAGGTGGTGCCGGGAGGGCTCCGCGTCGAGCTCATGGACAAGGAGAAGAGGCCCCTCTTCGTCTCCGGGCAGCCCAGGCTCACCCAGGCGGCCCAGCAGATACTCGCGGTCATAGCCGAGCGGCTAAGGACCATACCCAACAAGATTTCTATAGAGGGGCACACGGACGCGGTGGTCACCGTCTCCCAGGAGCTCACGAACTGGGAGATCTCCACGGCCCGCGCCTCGGCCGCCAGGAGGCTCCTGGCCCGCCAGGGGATAGACGACGCACGGCTCACCATGGTGGCCGGCTTCTCCTCCACCCGGCCCCTTCCCCAGACGAGCCCGCTCGACCCCGTCAACCGCAGGATCTCCGTCATGATCTGGGACGAGGGCACGGACATTGCCCAGGCCCGTCCCGGCGCCCCCCAGCCGGCGCCCGGCACCTCGCCGCCCAGCGCCGGGGACGCCCCACGGCCGCGGCCTCCCGCTCCCCCCGCCCCGCCGCCGCAGGCCACGAGGCCGATGCCCGTCGCCCAGAGGCCGAACCCGGAGGATCTCGAGCACCAGCTCCTGGAGGACACGCTCTCCAGGGCCGCGGCCCCCGAGGGCACCACCGCCGGCCCGCCCGTGCCCGCGCCCGCCCCCGGCGAATAGCTCCCGCCCGGCCGGACCCTCCCGCGCCCCGGTCCCCGGGATTCCTGCCTCCGGCCCTGAAGAAGCTCCCGCCCTGCCGGTCTCCGGCCCCGGAAGCGTCCCGGACTTCAGCCCGCGGGCCCCATGAGTCTGCTGCCATGCCGGAAGCCGGCCCAGGAGGCGGCATGGCTCTTCATGCCGGGATGCCGGGGCTCACTTCTCAAACTGCAGTTTTGACGACATGCCTGCGCATGAAGCGCCCGTCCGCCTCCGAGCCGCAACGGGGGTCGCTCCCTGAGGGAGCGGACGGCCGCCAGCAGGGACGACCCCGCCAGGGTCCCTTTGGAGGGAGAACTGGCGCCTGGGGCTCCCTGCCGGCAGGGAAGCTTCAGGGAGACGTCAGGGAGACGTCAGGGTGGCCGGGCGGGGCGCCGTCCCGGGCATCCCCAAATGTCGCGTCCGCCCCTCTGCCCGAGCGGCAACCGCCCGTGTGCCGCCATCCGCCGCATCCGCCCCTCTGGCCGAGCGGCTCCGTCCGGAGCGCCTTCATGGCCGCCATTCCGATGCGGCGCCTGCCCCCCCGCCCGGGAGCCGGTCTGACATTTCCCTGCCAGGAATCCATATGAAGTGCCAAGTCCATTGCCGGAGCGCTTGAATTTCGATAACGTCATGACATAATGCCGCATTTTGGATTTTCCAGGCTGGCACGGCAGTTAACTGTTGGCAATGTCAAGTCCTGACGCCACATGCCGCGTCCGGCAACCTGCCGGGACGGTTCCGGCCCGGACGCCGCGCTCGCGGCCGCGCGCGGCGCACGGCCCCTCCCTTCCCGGCCCTCCTGCCGGAGCCTGTCTGATTTCCGGATTCCGCGTCCTCCTTGACAAACTTTCGGCAGTCAAATATTCTGATTCCGCCGGACGCGCCGGCCGGGCCGGGGTCCCGGAACGGCCGGCACTTCCCGGCATCTGCCGAAAAGACAAGTTCCAAAGCCCTTTCAAGTCCCGCCCGCGAGGCTTCCGGCCCGTCCCGCGCCCGCCGGCCAGGGGCGCCGCCCGGGGAAGCGCCCCGGAAGGCCGCCCTTCCCCCTCGAAAACCACAGCCAGTCCGGGCCGCCCCCCCTTCGCGGCAGCCCGGTCCCGGACCCGCCCCCGGCTCGGGGGCGCCGCGCCTCCGCAGCCGGCCACCCGCCCGGGCCCCGGCCGGCGGGACGCCCGACGTCCGGGCCTGCCCGCGGACGCCGGCACCAACTACAAACACGACTCACTCAGGCGGTTCATATGCGTTTGGTTACAAGGTCCGACTTCGACGGGCTCGCCTGCGGGGCCCTCCTGAAGGAGGCTGGCCTCATCGACTCCTACCAGTTCGTCCACCCCAAGGACATCCAGGACGGCCTGGTCGAGATAGGCCCCAACGACATCCTGGCCAACGTCCCCTACGCCAACGGCTGCGGGATGTGGTTCGACCACCACACCTCGGAGGGCGAGCGGCTGGGATCCATCTCCTACCGCGGGATGAGCCGCATAGCCCCCTCCTGCGCCAGGGTCATCTACGACTTCCTGGGCGGGCCCTCCAGGTACTCCCCCCACTGGGACGCCATGATGACGTCCGTGGACAAGGTCGACTCGGCCGATCTCACGGTGAACGAGATCGAGTACCCGCAGGGCTGGATCCTCATAGGCTTCATCATGGACCCGAGGACCGGCCTGGGGCGCTTCCGCAGCTTCAGGATCTCCAACTACCAGCTCATGGAGTCCATGATAGAGGCGTGCCGCACGCTCACCGCCGCGCAGATCCTCGAGAACCCGGACGTGAAGGACAGGGTCGACCTATACTTCCAGCAGGCCCCCCTGTACGCCAACATGATCCGCACCTGCTCCACCCAGAGGGGCCAGGTGCTCATCATAGACTTCCGCAACCAGGAGACCATCTACCCGGGGAACCGCTTCCTCCCCTACACCCTCTTCCCGGACACCAAGGTCTCCATCCACATCACCTGGGGCCGCGGCTCCAACTTCGTCGCCCTGGCGCTGGGCAACTCGATCATCAACCGCGACAGCATGGCCAACCTGGGGTCCATCGCCCTGCACTTCGGGGGCGGGGGGCACGAGGCCGTGGCCACCTGCCAGATCCCCGCGGAGGAGGTCGAGGACACGGTGAACACCATCGTGGACTTCATCCACGAGGAGAACGGCTACGAGGGCCCGAAGGAGGGCTGACGCCCCGGGGCGCGCCCCGGAACCCGAACGGCCGGGCCCCCGCCGGCGCCCCCCCGCCCGGGGCCCCCGCCGCAGGGCCGCGACGGGCGAAAGGGACATTCATGCGGATCTACTTCATCACGCCAGAAGCCGCTCCCTGCTCCCGCGCCGGCGGACTGGGGGACATCTCCTACCACCTGCCGCGGGCGTTGACGGAGCTCGGGCACGACGTGACGGTGCTGGTGCCCAAGTACCGGGGGGCGGAGGACTTCCCCCTCCGGCTGCTCGAGCACCTGACACGGGACGTGGATCTGTCCATAAGCCGCCGCACGGCCGAGTTCTACGAGTACCGGATAGAGGGCGCCCACAGGCTCCTGCTCATAGGCTGCGACGACCTCTTCGACAGGCCCGGCATATACGGAAACGAGTTCGGAGACTACGACGACAACGCCGAGCGGTTCATCTTCTTCTCCAAGGCGGCGTTCTCGGCGCTCACCGAGCTCATGGACCCCTCCGAGCCGGGTGTCATACACGCCCACGACTGGGCGGCCGGGCTCGTGCCCATGTACGCGAAGACGTACCAGCGCGACTTCCCGGCCCTGGCGGGCTCCGGCACGGTGTTCACCTATCACAACCTCTCCAGCCAGGGCACCTTCCCCTATTACGACTTCTCCATGACGGGGCTGGACTGGAGCCACTTCACCTTCCAGGGCCTGGAGTTCCACGGCCAGCTGAACCTCACCAAGGCGGGCATCGTGGGGGCGATGCTCATATCCACCGTGTCCCACAAGTACGCCCGCGAGACCCTCTCCCCGGAGCTTGGCGGCGGGCTGGAGGGGCTCCTGAAGGAGCGCAGGCGGGATCTCAGATCCGTGCTGCACGGCGTCGACTACGGGCTCTGGGATCCCGCCGCGGACGGCTACACGCCCGGGCACTTCACGCGGGACGACACCTCCGGCAAGGCGGAGTGCCGGGCCCACCTGCAGAAGCTCTTCGGGCTGGAGGACTCCCCGCTCCCCGTGGTCGCCATGGTCTCGCGGCTCCTGCCGCGCAAGGGCCTGGACCTCGTGACGAAGGCCATGCCCGAGCTCCTCTCGCTCCCCATGAAGCTGGTGTTCATGGGCACGGGCGAGGACCAGTACATATCGTTCCTGCGCGACACCGCCGGCCGCAACCCGGGCCGCGTGGGCATCAAGCTCGCGCACGACCCCCCCCTGAACCACCAGATACTTGCCGGCGCGGACATCTTCCTGTGCCCGTCCCGCTTCGAGCCCTGCGGCCTGGAGCAGCTCTACGCCCTCAAGTACGGGACCGTGCCCCTGGTGCGCGCCACTGGCGGCCTGGACGACACGGTCCTGGACGTGCTCGCACACCCCGACACGGGCACCGGCTACAAGTTCACCGACTACACCCCCGAGGCACTGGTGGGCACGCTGGAGAAGGCCATCCGCGACTTCGGCGACCGCCCGAAGTGGAGCGGCATCATGCGCCGCGGCATGCTGGAGGACTTCTCCTGGGACCGCTCCGCCGCGGCCTACCAGGAGATATACCGCCAGGCGCTTGCCATCGCCCGCGAGAGGCAGGACGGCTGAAACATGTTGCAAGGCTCTCCCGCCCAGGACGCGGCGGCATTCTTCGCGAAGCTCATACGGCTTGCCAACTCCAACATAAGGTTCGAGTCGAAGGTCGAGAATTTCCTCAACCTCCTCACCTGGGAGCTGTCCCTCGACAAGTCGCTGCTCTTCTTCCTGGACCGCGAGACGAGGACGCTTTCCGTCCACCGCGAGCGCTCCCAGGACCCCGACGGCAGGCCCTCCTCGCCCGTGCCGGTGAAGGGCACCTTCCTGGACCGCGCCATCTCGAACCACCAGTCGCTCCTGGCGGACGACGACGACATGCGCGAGCTCCCCCCCGAGTGGGCGGACTTCCTGAAGCCCTACCTCCCGAGCCTGGCCATCGTGCCCGTGCTGGACGACAAGACCTGCTACGGGCTCATCATGACGCTCTCGAAGCGGCCCATCGACCACTCGGTCGGCACCTACGGGCAGGTGGTGGACGCCGTGGCGAACCAGCTGGCGCTGGCGGTCAAGAACAACCAGCTCTCCACGGACACCCGCAAGCGCATAAGCGTCCTGCACGTTCTCTCCGAGCTGGGCCGCAACCTCGCGTCCACCATAGACGTGAACGCCGTCATGAACCTCATCCCGCGGATCGCGAAGTCCGTGTTCTTCGCCGACGGCTGCGCCCTGAACATCATCGAGAACGACGCCGCCCTGGCCGTCGAGGGCATGGACGACAAGGTGCTCCTGTACTCGTCCTACGCTGGCGTGGTTCCGCCGGGCTACAACTTCCTCCGCTACCAGAACGTCGGAATCTCGTACAACCTGGCGAGGCCGCTCATGCGCACCGAGCTCTTCGCCGGACGCCTCGCGGACGACCCGATGGCCCCTGAGCTCACCGCGAAGGAGCGGGAGTCCACGATACTCACCATCCCGCTCATGTTCCAGGGGAAGCAGCTGACCGGGAACATCGCCATGTTCAACAAGCTGGGCGGCTCCCGCGGGAGCGCCATGGCCGAGCCCCCCAAGCCCTTCGAGGCGGGGGACGTCGAGCTCCTGAAGGCCATGAACAGCATGATCTCGGGCGCGGTGGAGAACTCGCTCACCTTCAAGAAGGTCGAGACCCTCGCGAACGAGAACCAGAAGATGGTGAGCTACCTCTCGAGCCTGTACGACATCTCCGGCGCGATGATGACCACCACGCGCTACGACGAGCTCATCTGGATAATCGTGAGGGCGCTCTCCCTCCCGCAGGGGCTCGACTTCGACAAGGTGCTCATCATGCTCCTCCGCGAGACCGACGGCGATCCGGTGCTCGTGTCCAGCGCCTACTGGGCCCCGGAAAACAAGGCGCGGGACGACGAGAGCGTCCGGATGGCCCTCTCGGAGCTCCTGAAGAAGCCTTCCCGCTCCGAGGCCGCGCAGATGATGGAGGCGGGCAAGCGCATGAACCTCGCCATCCCGGTCTCGAAGGACGCGACGAGGCTCCTGGCCAGGGTCGCGGTCGAGAAGAAGCCGCTCCTGGGCTTCCGGGGACTCGACACCTACGACGACATGGACCTCATGGACTTCGGCCTCCGCGCCTACGCGGCCGTGCCCATGCTCGCCAAGGGCCGCGAGGTGGGCGTCATCGCGGTCGACCGTTCCATCTCGGGCGAGCCGCTCACGACCGAGAGCCTGCGCGACCTGAACATGCTGGCGAACCAGGCCGGCCTCGCAATCGAGAACACCCAGCTCTACGAGGATCTCTGGAACGCGAACCAGTCGCTCTCCCAGGTCCGCAACAGGCTCATCGAGGCCGAGAAGCTCGCGGCCCAGGGCGAGATGGGCACCCAGCTAGCCCACGAGATACGGAACCCGCTGGTCTCCATCGGCGGCTTCACCCAGAGGCTCCTCAAGAAGATGCCCGAGGACCACGAGCTCCGCCGCTACCCCCTGGTCATCCTGGAGGAGGTCGAGCGCCTGAACAAGGTGCTCAACAACGTGCTCGACTTCTCCCGCAACGAGCAGGGCCGGGTCCGCGAGTTCGACCTGGGCGACGTGGCCCGCGAGGTCATAACCTCGCTCAAGCACGAGATGTCCCGCAACAAGGTGACGGTCACCGCGGACATCGAGGAGGACCTCCCGCCGGTCTCCGGCGACGACCAGCAGATCATGCACGTCTTCCAGAACCTCATGTACAACTCCTCCCAGGCCATGACCCCCCAGGGCGGGGGCCAGCTCTGGCTGAAGGTCTTCCGCCACCAGGACGGGGAGACCTTCTACGTCGCCTGCCGCATCACCGACACCGGCCCCGGCATCCCGGACGAGCTCCTGGGCTCGGTCTTCAACCCCTTCTTCACCACCAAGACCCAGGGCACCGGCCTGGGCCTCTCCATAGTCCAGAAGATAGTCTCCCGCTACAACGGCGTCATCACCGTCACCAACCACCCCCCCGACTATCCGAACTCCGGGGCCTCCTTCACCTTCATGTTCCCGGTCATCCCGCACGCCGCGACTGCGGCCCCCTCCCCCTCCCCGGACGCCATCCAGTTCTGAGCGGCCGGGCGGACGGGGCCGCCCCGCCCGCCGGACCATGCCCCGGCCCTGCGGCCCCCGCCTCGCGCCAGGATCTTCCGGCCCTTCTTCCAGCCATCTCCCCCGCTTCCTGGGCCTTCCGCCTTCACGTCACGTCAGGTCACGGGCCTCACGGCAGGATCCTTCCGCCGTGCTTCCCGGCATCACCTCGCGATCGGAGATTTCGGCCTTCCCGACACCCGCCTGACGGCGGGACCTTTCAGTCTTCCTTCCCCGAAACCCGCCTCGCGGGAGGCTCTTTCAGCCGGTCCCCGCCGGCACATGCAGCCGGCCACCGGCTCCTGTCCCCGGGCAGGCTTCCGGCCGGCCCTTCCCGGCTCCTGTCCCCGGGCAGGCTTCCGGGCGGATCTTCCCGGCGCCTGTCCCTGGGCAGGCTTCCGGGCGGCCCTCCCCGGCCTGCCTCCTGCCGGAATCCCCGAGCCTTCCGCCCCGGCGCCTGCCTTCAGGCGACGGGCCCCAGGCCCGCGCCCGGCTCCCCGTCCCGGTCCCTGTCCCCAGCCCTCCACTCCTCCCGGTCCCATCGCCCGTCCCGGACGGCACCCGTCCGGATCCCCCGCGTCCGCCAGGCCGCGGGAGCCCCTCCGCCAGGCAACGCCTCCTAAAAAACTGACCCAAACCCCCCGCCTGCCCCGGCAGACCGGGCCAGGGATTCCTGTTTCCGGTTGCGGACACAATATCTATGTGCCCGGCGAGTACCCGGACTCTAGTTCCTGTCCAGGACCCGGAACTGCGGCCCCGCGCCTGCCCCCCCGCCGGACGCCCGCAAGGCCGGCATCCGCAAGGCTGCCCGTTTTCGGGTTTCCCGGGACACTGCTATCTTTTTTTGCCATTCGCCCGTTCCCTGAAACCCTTGCCGCCGTTCAGTTCTGATGGCCTCCGCCCCGCAAGTGACATCAAAACACGGGTCCCGCATGTCACTTCACCCCTAAAAATGGACTATAATGGCATGGCCCAGGCCCTGTACGCCCGGTCCCCTCACGCTCGCCCCGGCCTTCCGCCGGGAGGGCGGAGCGCGCCCGGACGCCCGCAGGCCAGCCCCGGGCCCTGCCTGCTCCGGAATAAATGGTGCCGGCCTTTCCGGATTCCGCGCCCGCGCGGCCTTCCTTCCGTAAAATGCGCCCCTGGCCCGGGACCCTGGGGGTTCCCCGCCCGTTCCGGCCTGGAGCCCCTCCGGGCCCCGCCCTTCCGGAAAACCCCGGCTTCCGGCCCCCTTCCGTCCGGAAACCCTCTGTTCTGCCGCCCCCCGGCTTCCGGCCACCTTCCGTCCGGAAACCCTCAGTTCTGCCGCCCCCCGCTTCCGGCCCTCCCCCTCCGGAAACCCTTCGCCCTGTCGCCCCCGGCTCTGCCCTTCCGGAAACCTGCGGCCTGCCGCCCCCGGCCTCCGGCCCCTTGCCTTCCGGAAACCGCCGGTTCCGGGCGTCCCCCCTTCCCTTCGGAAACCCCCTCCCCAGGCGTGCGGCCCTCCCCTTCCGGCCGCCCTCGCCACGGGACGTCCCCCCGTTCCGGCATCCCCCGCCCTCCGCCGGACGGCCGAAGCCCGCCCGGCCTTCGGCCGTCCGGGACGCCCGCCGACCTCTCTCCCAGCTCTCTCTTCCGGATCCCCCCCTCGGCCCCCCGGCCGGCCCGGCCCACCCTCCGTGCGCCTGCCCGGGCGGCCCCCTTCCAGGCCGGCCCCCCTAAGGACGCCCCGCGCTATGCTATACTTTTCCCTTTCCATATTCCGGAAGGCCACCTTCCGGCCCGCACGCGCCCTCGGGCGACCCACCGGAGGGTCCTGATGACGGCGGTCCAGGCTGTCCTGGCACTACTGATACTCCTCTCGCAGCTCCTGGCCTGGAGATACTTCAACGCCAGGCTGCGGCGGAAGTTCCCCAAGGCGATCCTGAACCTCGTCTACATCCTCTTCAACATCATGGGCATCTACGCCCTCCTCACCGTCTTTCTCCTGAAATTCCCGCCCCCCTCCTTCTTCCTGTGGGACTTCGTGGTGCGCCCCGGCATCCTCTGGGAGCTGGCGCATCTCTTCTGGCTCTGCCCGGCGGCTCTCCTGGCCCTCGCGGGCGGCCTCTGGAACAGGTTCCTGCGCAGGGAGCCCAAGGGCCTCTCCAAGCTGTTTCTGAGGGAACGCCCCGGCCCGCGGCTCTCCGACCCCGTGGGACTGGCGCTCGCGGCCATGCTGGCGCTCTCCTTCTACGGCTACGCCCGCCAGCTTTCGCCGCCCGAGGTCACCCGGGAGGAGATCTTCTACCCCGACCTGCCCCAGGAGCTGGACGGCTTCAGGATGGCCCTGGCCTCGGACTTCCACTACGGGGCCGGGCAGAACCGCCAGGAGCTCCAGCGCTCCTTCGCGGCCATCGCCGCCGAGAGGCCCGACATCGTGCTCCTCCTGGGCGACATGGTGAGCTCCAACTCGCTCCTGGCCGTCGACTACCGCGAGCCCCTGGCGCTCGTCGCCGGCGCCCCCTACGGGGTCTGGGGAGTTCTTGGCAACCACGACCACTACAGCGAGAACCCGCACAACGTGCTCCAGCTCCTCTCGAACGAGAGGGCCAACATCCTCTCCGACCGCCGGGACAACGTCCGGGGCCTCCCGCTCACCCTCATTGGCTTCGACGACCCCGGCACGCGGGACTTCGATCTCTACCCGCTCTCCGTCCCCGACGAGAACCGCCCCCTGCCCTTCCAGGCCGTCCAGGGCCCCGCCGCCCCCCCGGACAACTTCATCGTGGTCCTCACCCACCGGCCCTCCGGCGCCGCGGACGCCGCGAGACACGGCGTCGACCTCTACCTGGCTGGCCACACCCGCGGCGGGGACTTCAGGATCCCCGGCTTCAGGGCCGCCAATCCCGCCTCCCTCTTCTACACCTACACTTCCGGCCGCTACCAGCTGGACGGCATGGAGATCTGCGTCACCCGCGGCCTGGCCGCCCCCGTCAGCCCCTTCAGGCTCTTCGCCTGGCCAGAGGTGACCCTCGTGACCCTCAGGCGCGGGCCCAAGCCGACACCCGAGGACGGCCAGGCGCCGCCTCCCTCCGGCACCGGCACCCCGGCTCGGGCCGAGCCGACTGAAGGCGGCCCCGACGCCGGGCCGGCACCCGCCACCCCAGACTCCGGACCCGCATCCGACGAGGCCGGGGACGTGACGGGGCCGGGAGTCACGGGGGACGCCGGAACCGCCGCCCCCGCCGCGGAAGGCGCCGGAGAGACTGCCGGAGACGCCGCGTCCGGTGACGCCGGACAGGGCCGACCGCCCGCCAGGAGCAGAACCCCGCGCCAGCCCTCCCAGTAGGCCGGCATCCGGGCGGGTCATCCCTGCCGACGGACGCCTCCCGGCCCGGGCCTTCCGCCCGCGCCGGCCCTCCCTGGCGGGGCACGCCCCCCGGCCTGCGCCGGCCGGCCCCGGCCCCCGAGACGGCCGTCCCGACAGGCGGACGCCTCCCGGACCGGGCCTTCCGCCCGCTCCGGCCCTCCCTGCCGGGGCACGCCCCCCGGCCTCCGCCGTCCGCCCGGCCCCCGATGCGGCCGTCCAGACAGGCGGACACCTCCCGGACCGGGCCTTCCGCCCGTGCAGGCCCTCCCTGCCGGGGCACGCCCCCCGGCCTGCGCCGGCCGCCCGGCCCCGGGCCCCGAGACGGCAGTCCCGTCAGGCGGACACCTCCCGGACCGGGCCTTCCGCCCGTGCCGGCCATCCCTGCAGACGGACGCCCCCTTCCGAGGTCTTCCCCCCAGGCCGGCCATCCCTGAAGGCGGACGCCAGGAGCCGTTAGCCGCATGCCCCAGGACAGAACCCTGCCCGCTCGCTGCGTCCTCGTCGTGGACGACGACCCGCACATTTCCGAGGTGGTGGAGTACGCCCTCTCCTCGGCGGGCTTCAGGGTCGTGACCTCCCAGGACGGGGAGGGCGCCGTCCGCATTGCCGGGGAAGGCGGGATAGACCTCGTGGTTCTGGACATCAACCTGCCCGGCAGGGACGGAATGTGGGTCCTGAGGACGCTGAGGGGCAGCTCGACCGTTCCGGTCATACTCCTCTCCGCACGCGACGAGGAGCTCGACAGGGTGATGGGGCTCACCCTTGGCGGGGACGACTACGTGACCAAGCCCTTCAGCCCCCGCGAGCTCGTGGCGAGGGTGGAGGCGGTCCTGAGGCGCAACCCGGCCACGGGCCCCGGCCCCGCGCCGCCTGCCGGCCCTCCGGCCTCTCCTCCCACTCCGCCTCCCGGGCTTCTGTCGGAGGGGCCGCTGGCCCTTGACCGGGAGGCCATGGAGGCGTCCTGGGACGGGGCCCGGGTGGATCTGACCCCCACGGAGTTCAGGATCCTCCTCGCCCTCGCCATGAAACCCGGAAAAGTCTTCAGCCGCGACGAGCTGATCGGGCTGGCCTCCCCGGACGCGGCGGTGAGCGACCGGGTCGTGGACAGCCATATCCTCCACATCCGGAAGAAGTTCCAGAGGGCCGGAGGCGAGGTCATCCAGACCCGCCACGGCGTGGGCTACCGCCTGGCCCCCCTCGCGGGGGACTGCGGGGAAGGCTAGGTACGGGACCGGGTGCCGGGACGTTGCCGCAAGAAGAGTGCCCGCTAGCCCTGCCGCGCGACACGCGGCTCGAGACAAATGAGACGCCAATTCAAACGGCGCCGGCTCTCGTCCCCGCCGCGGAGCTTGCCGCGCCGGCCGTGTCCCCCCCCTCCCCGGCCGAACCTGTCCCGCCCCAGGTCCGGTGGATACTGACCTAGGCGGAACCGGACGGGAAGAGAGCCGCAATGTCGCGGAAACCTCCGGCGGAGGCATCCTGGCCGCCGGGAACAGCGGCTCGGAAGAGGGGGACGCCGAGTTCGGCCGCGGAGGAACCGACGCGTGAATCCTCAGGCTAGGCGGGGACAGCGAAATGGACTGGAAGAAGTCGACTGGCGGGTCCGGGTGCGAGGACGCCCTGTTTGACGCCTAGCCCGCCGGCGGCGGCGCCGTCGTGGGAGGGAACGCCGCCTCGACTGACGGGGACTTCGCGGCCTCGTTCCGGGGGGGGCCGCAGCGCCTGGGTCGCGAAACTCACCTGGGAGGGGCTGATCGAATGGCTGGAGATCCTCGGGAGGGAGAACTTCAACCGCCTGAGAGCGCCGTCGCCCGCCGCCGGCGGAAGCTACGTGCCGGTCGGCAAGCGCGACTCGGAGATCAGGCCCTGCCGCCATTGCCAGGGCGACGGCGCTCCTGACGGAACGTGCAGCATGATCAGGCTCGACAAGGACGGCGAGACGCTCTCGGCGTTCTGCCGCGAGATTCCCGACTGCTTTCCGAGGAGGACATCGTGGCGGCGGCCTACGGCGGGGGCGCGTACGTGGCCTTTCGCCCTCGCGAGAGACGGACTGCCGCGATGGGCCGTGGATAGTCAGGTACGACACAGAAGGAAACTCCCTGCGGGAAAGGTCGCTTCGCAAGGAGGGCGTCCGGCACCGAGCTGTGTCTATGTCCGTCGGCCGGAGGGGCTCTCCGGACGGTACAGGCAGGATGTCCGGCTCCGACCGCCCCTCCGTGCCCTGGATCTTCAGGCTGAGTCCGGAAGGGGAGCCTGAAAGGGACACGCTGATCCTCTCCGGTTCGGCAGAGTCGTTGCTCGCCGCCGCCGATTTCGGGGACGGCATTCTCGCCGCGGGCTGCGGAAAGAACCCTGAAAGGGAGGACAAGTCCGACGGCGACATGGCGGCCGTAAGGATCGCCAGTGACGGCAGGATTGACTGGGTGCTCCTGCTGGGCGGAACCGGGACCGAATGCGCCCGGTCCGCCGCCCCCCTTTCGGACGGCAGCGTCGCCGTCGCTGGCTCCACTTCCTCCAGGGACGACGCGTTCGGCATGAGGGGCGGGGACGGGCAGTCCGCCGGGCAAGATTTCGACCTGTTCGCAGTGAAAATCATTCCGCAGAAGAACGGCGGCCCTGCAGGTCCTGCCCGGGAGAATCGTCCTCGAGCCGAGTGAGCTGCTGGACTTTCTGGAACTGCCGGAGAGCAGCCCGGGTGCTCGGGGAGACGCTTGACCTTCGGGAGACGCCTGAGCTTCGGAAGACGCTTCCGCAGGAGCCATAACTGATCCTGTTATCCTGTCAAAGCTTGTTTATCAAATTTCGCAGTAACCATTCACGTGGGTGAACGATAGCAGCCTGCGTTTATGCTAGTCGACGCTGCTTCTCTTTAGGTGGCGACGGCCGGCCTTGGAGGCTGGCCGCCGCCCGGGGCGCTTCCCGCCTTCGGCGGCTGCGCCTGTGAGGACCGTGAGCGGTGACGGGAGGATTGTCCTCCGGTTCGCTCCTGCATGGTGTGCCTT
>JAISFP010000166.1 GCA_031263525.1 Deltaproteobacteria bacterium
ATTTAGCTATCAATCCAAAGGTGAAAAGGTCGGGAAAACCCCCAGACATGGTATCTCCTCTCTATGATTCGCTAATGAAATAGGGAAGATGATTCCGACATTTACATGGACGGGTAATACTATAAATTTGAATATCCACAACGTATTTTTGATAAATTATTCTTCACCGACGTTCTATTATTTATACGATTATTTCATACAATACATTTATTATCGTTTTCGTATAATCTACATGTCGTTTTGAAATATTTGAATTGAAATTTATTCGATTAATTAATTTAAGCAATCATAGATCTATTCTAAAACGTCATGTTCAGTCAATCCTATTCGTATCACGAATTGCGTAGTGAAACACGTTCGTCCAGGCAAGCTATTGCCGCGGTCAAAAAACCATTTTCCGCCGAGAGCCTCTGGCGTGACCCCCGGCCTGTTCCGGGCAGAAAACTTGCCTCGCTTTCGTCCTTCGCCCTTTTTCTTCCTCCAGTCTCTGCAGCTTCCCACATCTCCGGACTCTTCGGCCTCTTCGGAGCCTCTCGCGTGCCAGCCCTCTGCAGAGATCCAGTCTCCCCGGCCTCTTCCGCTTTCCAGCCTCATAATTCTCATGCTATTCCTTACTTTTGTATCCGTTCACGTGCAGGTCGCCCTGGCCACGGAGGCAGTCTGTCCCGGAACTGGAGGAAGGCCGCCCAGGCCACGGAGGTAGCCCTTCCTGGAGCTGGAAGAAGGCCGCTCCGGTCTGGCGGAATTTCGTTCCGGACACGGAGGAAGGCCGTTCTGGACCTGAAGGCAGGCCTTCCCGGCCCCGGAGGCAGGCCGCCCTGCACAAAGAAAGAGGACGATCTGGGTCCTGCCGCAGGAACCTCTGCTTTCGCCTGTGAACAGATACCTTCTTTTGATGCTGTCCGTGCTGCCATGCTCCGGTCCCGACAACAATTCACGCCTTCCCTCAGCATCGTATCCCTTGGCAGTCCTCAATTTTTATCTGATTTTCTCTGATTTTATCTGCTTTTCTCTTAACTTTTCCAATTTTCTTTGCATTCTACCTAATTTCTCTCCATTTCTCCGCATTCCTTCCAATTCCTCCGCTTTTCTCCGCACTTCTCTCAATTTCTCCGCATTCATTCAAGTTCCTCGACATTTCGCCGCATTCCTTCTCGTTTCCCCGTTTTTCTCCGAATTCATCGTATTTTTTTCGAATTGCTTTTAAATTACCCCGTATTTCGCGGCAATCCTTCCCATTCATCCTCACTTCTCCAGATTTTTCCGTATTCCTTCCGATTCCTTCACTTTTCTCTCCGTTCCATTTCAAAGCACCCCGCTTGTCCCCCCGCGAGGCAGGCCATTCCCCGCCGGCGCCCCGGCCCCCTACCGGCAGTCCCGCTCGTGCCAATGCCGGAGATCACGGCGGGTTTTGCCAACCCGGCTACCACATCGTATAATGAGATGATCCGGGCAACACTGCCCGGGCCCGGCTCTTCCCGGCCCGGGCCCGGCTGCCTGGAGCCCGGTTCCCCCGGTCCCGGTTTAGCGGGCGAACTTCCCGGTCTCCCGCCCCTGCGGGCCGTCCAGCCGGTCTCCGCAACTGTCCCCGTCTGGCCCGACGGAGGGCCCTCCAACACTTCCCGGCCGCCCCCAGGCGGGGCCCCGGCTCCCTGAGACGCGAACGAAAAAAACCCTATGAGCACGACAGCATTCATCTTCCCCGGCCAGGGGGGGCAGTTTCCCGGGCAGGGGAAGGCCTGGGCCGAGCGGAGCGCCTCGGTCCGGGAGCTCTTCCGCCTGGCTGACGAGGTGACGCAGCGCCCGGTTTCCAGGCTCTGCTTCGAGGGCCCCATGGAGGAGCTCTCGCTCACCGCCAACCTCCAGCCCGCGGTCCTCGCCGTGGGCCTCGCCGCCGCACTCCTGCACCTGGAGTCCGGGCTGGTGCCCAGCTACGCCGCGGGCCACTCCCTCGGCGAGTTCGGGGCCCTGTGCCTGGCCGGGGTTCTCACCGAGGCCGAGGCCTTCGCACTGGTGGCCAAGAGGGCCACCCTGATGCAGAAGGCCGCCATGCAGAACCCCGGCGTCATGGCCGCGATACTGAACCTCTCCGACGACGCCCTGGACGGCGCCTGCGAGCTCGCCAGGTCCGAGGGCACGGTGGTTATGGCCAACTTCAACACCCCCGGACAGACGGTGATCTCCGGCACCGCCAGGGCCGTGGCGGCCGCCGTGCGCCACGCCCAGGCGCTGGGCGGCAGGGCCATCTCGCTTCCGGTCTCCGGGGCGTTCCACAGCCCGCTCATGAGCGAGTGCAGCGCCCTCTTCGCGGACGAGCTGGGCGAGACCGACTTCAAGCCCCCCAAGTTCCCCGTGGTGCCGAACGCGCTGGGAGCCCCGGTCTCCGACCCCGACGAGCTCAAGAACCTCCTCTCCGTCCAGATGACCTCCCCCGTCTACTGGTTCAAGTCCGTGAGGAGCCTTGAGCGGGCGGGGGTGGACACCTGGGCCGAGTGCTGGCCCAGGCCCTACCTGGGCAGCATGGTCAAGAAGTGCCTCGAGCCCGGCCGCCGCGCCGCCCTGACATGTCCGTCCCTGTAGATCCCCCCTGCCCCTGCGCCCCGGGAAGCCCCGGGGACGCCGGGCCCCCCAGCGCCGCCCGCTCCGGAACTTCCGGGCAGGCCGGGGATCCCGGGGACTCCCCCGGCGCAGGAGACACCTCGGTCGCCCCGGACAGCGACGGCGACGGATCCCGGCCGTCGCCGGCCTTTCCGGCGCCGGAGCCCGCTACCGGGCCGGAACCCGCACCGCCGTCCGCATCCTCTGCCTCATCTTCATCCGCGTCATCACATTCCGCCTCCAGTTTTCCGCATCCGTCCGCTCCCGACTCGCCGTCCGCTTCCGACTCAGGGCCCCCGGGACCGTCCTCTTCCGGATCTGAGTCCCCGTCCCCGTCTCCTCCATCCCAGTCCGCCCCGTCTTCTTCAGCCCTCCCCTCCCCCTCTTCCCGGAAATCCATGCGAAGGCCGTTCCTCAAACGCCTCCCCGCGCTCGCCGCGGACGCGCTCGCGGTCATGTTCTTCCTCCTCGCCGCCTTCCACGTGGTCCTGGGAAGGCTCCCCGACCCGCTCGAGTCGGGGAGCGGCTGGGACTGGACGGTGAGGCTCACCGACCGCAACGGCGAGCTTTTGAGGGAGTACCTCTCCCCTAGCCTGACAAGGAAGAGCCTCACCCCGCTCCCCAGCTTCTCCGGCCACCTGGTGAACGCGGTGCTGGCCGCCGAGGACAAGAGGTTCTTCTCCCACCCGGGGGCGGACCCCCTGGCCCTGGCCAGGGCGGCGGCGGACGACGTGAGGGCCGGGCGCATCGTGAGCGGCGGCTCGACGCTCACCATGCAGCTCGCGAGGCTCTCCATGGGCCTCTCCCCGGGGCCCAGGACCTTCGCGAGGAAGATGAAGGAGACGCTCATTGCGTTCCTCATCGAGCGCAGGCACACCAAGGAGGAGATCCTGGAGGCCTACCTCAACCTGGCGCCCACGGGGGGCGGCACAGAAGGGTTCGCGGCGGCGTCCATGAGGTTCCTGGGCAAGCCCCCGTCGAGCCTCTCCCCGGCCGAGGCGGCGCTCCTGGCCGGGCTGCCCGCGTCACCCGAGCGCTACAGCCCCTTCAGGCACCCCGAGAGGGCCCTGAAGCGCCGGGACGTGGTCCTTGCCCGCATGCTCCAGGCCGGGACCATCACCGAGGAGGAGCACGCGAGGGCCCTGGAGGAGCCGGTTCGGCTCTCCCGCGAGCCCCCGCCGTTCCTGGCCCCGCACTTCGCGGCGAGGGCCAGGGAGCAGTTCCCGGACGAGCCGCCCGAGACCGTGCGCACCACGCTGGACCTCGCCCTCCAGCTCGAGATCGAGGCCATGGCCCGCGACACGGTGGAGCGCTACCGCGAGCAGGGCCTCGAGCAGGTCTCGGTGGCCGTGATGACCCTGCCGGGCCGCGAGGTGCTCGCCTGGGTGGGATCCGCCGACTTCCACAACCCCCGCGACGGCCAGCTGGACGGGGTGACGGCCCCCCGCCAGCCGGGATCCGCGCTCAAGCCCTTCATCTACGCCATGGGCTTCGAGGAGGGGGTCCTGGCGCCGTCGTCGCTCATGGCCGACGAGCCCTCCGACTTCCCCGGCTGGAACGGGGTGTTCAGCCCCCGCAACTATTCCGGGTCCTTCTCGGCCCCCGTGTCGGCCAGGACCGCGCTCGGGAGCTCGCTCAACATCCCCGCCGTGAACCTCACCAACTCCCTGGGGGTCTCGAAGGTCCTCTCGAAGCTGAGGGACCTGGGGCTGGCCACGCTGGACCGCGACCACGACTTCTACGGGCTGGGCATTTCCCTGGGCGGCGGCGAGGTGAGCCTGATCGACCTGCTCACGGCCTACGCGTCCCTCGCCGACTCAGGGGTCTGGAAGCCCGCCGCCATCTTCCTGGAGCCCGGCTTCGAGCCCTTCCGCGATCTCCGGCCCGACTCCGGCCCCGGCCGGCCCGTCCCCCGCGTCCGCAGGGGCGTCTCGCCCGCACGGGCCGGGACCGCGTCCCCCGGCGGCGCCTCCCCGGCCCCGGCGGCCTCCCGCGCTTCCGCGCCTTCCCCGGAATCCCCGTCCTCCGGGGCTTCCGGGGGTTCAGCGCCCACCGCCTCCCTGGACTTCCCGGGCGCCTCCCCGGCCCGCGCCTCCGCCCGCAGGGTGTTCTCCCCCGAGGCGGCCTTCATGGTGACGAGCGTCCTCTCCGACGCCAGGGCCAGGGTCCTTGGCTTCGGGGAGGGCGGGGTCCTGGACACGCCATATCCCTCGGCCGTCAAGACCGGCACCTCCACGAGCTTCAGGGACAACTTCTGCCTGGGCTTCACTGACCGCCACGCCGTGGGCGTCTGGGCAGGGAACTTCCAGGCCCGGCCCATGGCCAGAATCTCCGGGGTGACCGGGGCGGGCGAGCTCTGGCGCAGGGTGATGGACCGCCTGGCGGAGCGCGGGGAGCCCGGGCCGCTGCCGCCCGCGCCCCCGGGTGTCGTAGAGGTTCGGGTCTGCCCCGTCTCGGGGCTCCCGGCAGGCCCGGACTGCCCCAACACAGTGAGGGACTACTTCCCCGCGAACCGTCCCCTCCCCCGCGAGTGCGACCACGACGCCATGGACCTCTCCGCCGTGCCCGTGATAGGCCGGGAGCTCCGGTTCCGGCTCCTGAGGCCCGCCACGCGGGAAATCTACGCGCTGGATCCCGAGGCCCCGCCGGCGGCGTCCAGGGTCCGCGCCCTCGTCCAGAGCGTCCCCGGGGTGACGGAGCTCGAGTTCATACTGAACGGGCGGCCCGTGGGCCGACGCAGGGTGGACGGCTACGCCCGCGCCTCCCTGTCCATACCGCTCGCCCGCGGCGAGAACCTCCTGGAGGTGGTGGGCCTCAGGGGATCCGCCGCCCCGCTCCGCGACAGCGCCCGCTACACGGTGAGATGATCCTGCCGCGCGGGGACCCGCGCTTTTCAGCAGCGCCCCGCCCTTGACCGCGGGGCCACGGCAGCCGGAAGGTCCGGACCTGCACCCTGCCGGCCTGCCCTTCCCGTCCTCTCCCCGCACGCAGGGAGGCACGGGCCGGCGCCATGGCCAGCCCTTCCCGTCCGCGCCCGCCTGCCGGGCGGCCCGGGCCGATGCCCTGCCCCGCCCTTTCCGCCTGCGCCCCGCCTGCCGGGCGGCCCGGGGCGGAGCCCTGCCCCCTTGACCTAGGTGCCTCTGCTGACGGGCGGCCCGGGCCGCCACCCTGCCCCGCCCCTTCCGTCTGCGCCCCGCCTGCCGGGCGGCCCGGGCCGGTGCCCCGCCCCGCCCTTCCCGACCGCGCTCGCCTGCCGGGCGGACCGGGCCGGCCGGCCCGCCTGCCAAAGTCCGGCGCCGGAGCGGCGGCTCCCCCCGCCTCCGCCCTCCAGCATTTTCGTCCGGGCCCCGGCAAGTCCAGCCGTCAGGCCCGTAGCGCTCCTCAATTTTGCGAACGCGACCGATTGTGGTATAGCATCATCAGTCGTTCCCCCCGCCGCCCGTCCGGACGCCCAGACGTGGGCACGGAAGCCCCAGCCGCGGGCTCCCGGTCCCTCCGGAACCCCGTCCCGCGGGAGGGCCGTCCCGCCCGTGCCGGGCGCGGGAGAGTTTTCAGCGGCCCCCCCTCCCGCCCCCTCCGGGCCCTCCGCTCCCTTGTCCGGCTCCCCCGGCCAGAAAGGGCCGCCCCGTGGGCGCCCTTCCGGCCCTGCCGCCACCGCGCCACCCGGCGCCCTTCCGGCCCTGCCGCCACCGCGCCGCCCGGCGCCCCTCCGGCCCCGCCGCCACCGCGGCGCCCTTCCGGCCCCGCGCCGCCCTCACGGCCGCCCCGGCATCCCGAACACTCCCGGCATCCCGGCCCCGCCGACGACCACCTGAAGAGGCATCCTTAAGCATGATCCCCTGGCCACGCCACCCCGCCTTCACCGCGCCGCTTTCCGATCTGGGCGAGCTCTCGAAACCCTCCCTGGAGTTCCTCGCGAAAAAGAACATCGTCACCTGCGGCGACCTCCTGGTCCGGCCGCCGCTGAGGTACCAGGACCGCAGGAAGGACGCGCCGCTCTCCTCCGCCACTGAAGGGGAGAGCATCTTCTTCTCCTGCGTCGTCTCCGACATCGAGGTGCGGACCGCCAAGTCCGGCCGGGACTACATGCGCGTCACTGTGGAGGACGCCTCCCCCGGCGGGGGAAGGGCTGTCCTCATGTTTTTCCAGGGCCTGGACATTCTCATGAGGCGCCTGGACGAGGGCGACGAGCTGGCCGTCCTGGGGAGGCCCACCATCCAGCCGGTGTTCTCCGGGGGCCGGTACGCCGGCACGGCCCCCACCTTCACGCACCCCGACTACTGGATCCTGGGCGGCGAGCTGGACATGGACGATCTCACGGGGGTGTTCCCCGTCTACGGCACCTGGAAGAGGCTCGGACCCGGGCAGAGGAGGGTGGCCATAGCCGAGATCCTCCAGATGTACGGCGACGTGCCCCCCGTCCTGCCGGAGGGCTTCCTCGAGAAGCAGGGCCTGAAGGACCCCACGGAGCTCCTGAGGATCCTCCACGACCCGCCCGACGCCCCCGGCGGCCGCATCCCGAAGTCGGCCAGGGACACCAGGGCCTACAGGGGCCTGGCCCTGATGGAGATAATGTTCTGGCGGATCATGGCGCTCCGCGAGAAGGAGCGCAGGAGCCTCGTGCCCGCCGCCCGGCCCCCGCGGACGGCGGCGGATGATCTCGGCGCGAGGTTCGTGTCCATGCTCCCCTTCGCCCTCTCGGCCGAGCAGGAGAGGGTGCTCGCGGAGATCGGGGCCATGATGGAGCTCCCGTCCCCCTCCAACGTCCTCCTCCAGGGCGAGGTTGGGAGCGGCAAGACGGCCGTCGCGGCCGCCCTCCTGTTCCGCGTGGCGGGCGGGGGCCGCCAGGCCTGCATGGTGGCGCCGACGGAGCTCCTCGCGCGCCAGCACTTCGACTTCCTGCTCCCCTACGCCCAGCGCCTCGGGGTGGGCCTGGAGCTCTTCGCGGGGCCCAGCCCCGCCGCGAGGAGGAAGAAGGCGCTCGCGGCGCTCGCCTCCGGGGAAATCTCCATAGCCGTGGGCACCCAGGCCCTCTTCTTCCCCGCCGCCGTCTTCAGGGACCTGGCCCTGGCCGTGGTGGACGAGCAGCACCGCTTCGGCGTGAAGCAGCGCCTCGCGCTGAGGGAGAAGAGCCCGTCGGCGGACCTCGTCTCCATGTCCGCCACGCCCATCCCGCGCTCGCTCGCCCTGGCCTTCTACGGGGAGATGGACATCTCCGCCATCCGGGGCACCCTGCCCGGCCGCGTGCAGCCCGAGGTTGAGATTTTCGGCCCCCAGGACTCGTCCGGCGCCTACGCCCGCTTCGCGGAGCTCCTCCGCGCGGGCGAGCGGGGGTTCCTGGTCTCTCCCAGGATAGGCGAGGAGGCCGCGGACCCGGACGCCCCGAAACCCCAGCCAGGGGACGCGCCCCCCCCGAGCCAGCGCGGCCCGTCGGTCTCCGAGATGCAGAGGCGCATGGAGGCCCTCGCCCCGGACATAACCACGGCCACTGTCCACGGCAGGCTCGACTCGATCATGCGTTCCAAGGTGATGGACGAGTTCCGGGCCGGGAACGTCCGCTGCCTCGTCGCCACCACCATAGTGGAGGTGGGCGTGGACATCCCCGGGGTGAACGTGATGCTCATCGAGGGCGCCGAGAACATGGGCCTGGCCCAGCTCCACCAGCTCCGCGGCCGCATAGGCCGCGGGGGCGGGGAGTCCCACCTCATACTCCTCGCCCACGGGAACCCCACTGACACCGCCATGGAACGCTTCGCGGCGCTCAGGGGCGGCGCGGACGGCTACGAGCTCGCGGAGCTCGACCTGAAGCTCCGCGGGCCCGGCGACGAGCTGGGCCTGAAGCAGTCCGGCTGGCCTGCCTTCTCCTTCGCCAAGTTCCCCAGGGACCTGTCGCGGCTTCCCGAGGCCTTCGCCCTCGCGGACAGCCTCTTCGCCGATCGCGACCGGTTCTCCGACGAGCTCAGCGAGGGACTGGAGCTCCAGGAGCGGGCGATGGCCGCAGATGCCCTGGGGATCTGACCGCGCCGCCCGGAGGGGAAGGGGAGCGCCCTGACCGGAACGGCCGCGTCCCTGCCGCAATGTCCGCCTCCCTGGCAAGCCGAGCCCTGCCCGGAACGACCGCGCACGGCAGGAAAGGCCATTCCTGGGGAACTTCCCATGCAGGCATACGTCGCCCGCCGCTCGTTCCCGCCGGACCGCCGACTCCTGGCAAGGCGCATGCCTAGCCTGAACGGCATTAGTCTAACGCTCTAACGCTCTAACGCTCTAACGCACTGACAATTTCCAAAATCATGCCCGGTTTGCTCCGGTCCGCCCCCCTCTCCGCCAGTCGCGGACGAGCGACAACTGCCGAGAAAATTTTGCTTTGCAAACCATTCATTTTTGACAAATTACGTCTCTCACAGTTGCCGCGCCGGACCTCCTTCCACAGCCAAGCGCAACTTTGCCCGGCGGTGCAGGTTTCAGCACGTTCTTTTTGGGAAGGGAGGGGCAGGTAACGTCCCCCGGGCTAGCCCGACCTGTCATCTCCACGCCGTGCGAAGCAACGTCCTCCGGCATTCCAGGTTCCGTTGTACACCCGATCAGCCGGGCGACGCCCCGCCCATGAAAGGAGCGGAATGACGCCCAGAGCCATGGGAGGAACGTATGGCTCCCCGTTCCATGAGAGGCACGGAATGGCGCCCGGAGCCATGACGGGCACTCAATGGTTCCCTGATCCATGACAGGCACTTAATGGCGCCCGGAGCCATGAGAGATACTGAATGGAGACATGATTCATTAAAGGAGCTGAATGGATCCCTTCTCCATTAAAGGCGTGGAATGGCTCCCAGAACATGTCCCTCCTTCCCCGGCACCTGCCCGCCTGCAAACGTTTCATGTCAGATGAAGCGGGTTTGGGGAAAACGGCGTTCCTCCTGCCTTCCCGCCTGACCACCGGCTCCCGGCCTGACTCAAGCCGTGCCTGAACGGTATCAGTTTACCCGCAAACGTTAGAATGCTCTGATTAAAATCGTGCCAGGAATCATCTCCGGACTGTCGGCCCCTGGCAAGGCGCAAGACCTGCCAAAACGGCACCTGCTAGTCTCGCAAACATACGGACTTGTTTAATAAATTGCGCCCCAAATATCCTCCGGCCCCTTCGTCCCATTCGCGACCGCGCGCCCCGCTACCTGAAAAGCGGCGTTTGGCGACTCTTGGATTTTTGTCAAGTTGCGCCTCTCACGCCTGCCGCTACGCAGCTCCTCCCCCCGGCCAGACGCGGCCTGACCGGACAGTGCCGAAGGATGTCCGCGTGACCGGGGACGACCCGCCGGACCTGACGGGGACGGCTGACGGATATTTCCCGGAACGGAAGCCTGCCGGAGCGTCCTGGAGGGACTGGAAGGCCGCCGCCGGATCCAGCAGGCGCGGTGCCCTGTTCATGATCTCCCGCATGATGTACAATGAACCGTCCACGATCGGGAAAACCACGAAAGCCTAGAAGGCCGGAAGGCCAGGAAGGAGGGGAGCAATGGGCGTCCCTTTCAGATACCTCCTGTACCCGAACCGGAAGCAGGAGACGACCCTGTTCCAGTGGTCGGAGGCCGTGCGGTGGCTCTGGAACCACTACCTGGAAAAAAACAGGGACTTGCACTCCGGGACGGGCGAGCTCCTTAGCTACAAGGTGATGTGCGAGGATCTGGCGGCCCTCAAGAAAAGGCACGTGTGGCTGAACGACACGCCCGACCAGGTGCTCCAGCGGACGCTCATGCAGCTGTCCACATCCATCGCGGCCGGCTTCAGGAAGAAGGGCACCGGGTTCCCCGCTCCCAGGTCCGGCAGCGACCGGGACACGTACCTCATCTCCTTCCCCGACGACGACAGCTGGCGTCTGGCCAGGAAGAACGTTTTCGTGCCGGGAATGAAGGCCGGCATCGTCTTCGGCAAGGACCGCCCTTTCGTGGGAACGCCCGTCAGGCTGGACATCACGAGGCGGGAAAACGACTGGTTTCTGACCGTGATCTGCAAAAAGTAGGTTCCCCCTGAGCCTCCCGGCGATGCCGCCCCCGGACCGGGGCCACATCCCACCCGGACCGTGACGGCCTCCCCCTCCAGCAGACGCGGCCTGCCACCCGGACAGGGGCTACCTCCCACCCGGACCGTGACGGCCTCCCCCTCCATGCAGACGCGGCCTGCCACCCGGACCGGGGCTACCTCCCCTGGCGACAGGCACGGCCTTCATCCTGGACCGGAACGACCTCCCTCCAGGTTCGGAGCTGCCTCACCCTCCAACAGACCAGCCTGCCAACTGAACCGGAGCGGCCTCACCCGGCGACAGGCGCGGTCAACCTCATGGACAGGAACGGCCTGCCACCGGATACATGGTAGCGCCAACCTGCAATGCCACAGCAAAATGAATTCAGCCGATCCCAAGCAACAGTAAATTATGGCATAATACACACATATATTCATTTATAATTCTTTTGACTATCTTTAACTTGACTTTAATGCCTTTTACATCTTAATAAGCTATATATATATATTTAATAATGATACAAGCGAATCTTCAGGCTAACCTGCCAGACATGTAATCAGCAAAAAATTAATTTGCAGGCTACAAGCCCCGAAATTTCAACGCTTCCGTGACATTGCCTGCGGAAATAAGGTCCTGGCCGGACCGGACACGGCCCCGCTCCTCCGCGCATCCCCCCGTCCAGGAGCCCGGGCCCGACCTCCCTTCCCGGATGCCAGTGACGGGAAGAAATCTCAGAATTTTGCAATTTTTTTGATTTTCGATAAACTGTAAAAAAATTGACCGGGCCGCGCCGCCCTCCGGGGGGCCCGCCTGGTCAAGACGGCCTTCTGGGCGGTAGCACTGCCGCCTTCCGCAGACGTTGCCACCAGCCGCAGCGGACGCCCGCCACGGGAAAGCTCTTGTCAACCCCGGCCGGCCCCGTTAAAATCGCCTGTAGCGTGGATTCCCGGCTCTTCCGGGGAAACCCTTCCGGGTCGTCAGGCCCGGATCAGCGCCTTCAGAGCCCCGGACCCTGCCGGCTCGCAGCGACTCGTTGCCTTGGCACCTTCGGCGACTCCGAGCGGCAAGCGTTTCGTGCCTCAACGCGCCGTATTCAATCCCGTAGCGCCTTTCGCATCTCAGAGCGTCATGCCATCTGAGACGTTCAGCCTTTCTCACTTCAGAGTCTCATGCCATCGGAGACGTTCAGCCTTCCTCACTTCAGAGTCTCATGCCATCGGAAACGTTCAGCCTTCCTCACTTCAGAGTCTCATGCCATCGAAGACGTTCAGCCTTTCTCACTTCAGAGTCTCATGCCATCGGAGACGTTCAGCCTTTCGCACTTCAGAGCGTCATGCCTTCGGAGACGTTCAGCCTTTCGCACTTCAGATCATCATGCCATCGGAGACGTTCAGCCTTTCACACTTCAGATCATCATGCCATCGGAGAAGTTCAGCCTTTCGCACTTCAGATCATCATGCCCTCGGAGACGGTCAACCTTTTTCACTTCAGATCATCATGCATTCTGAGACGTTCAACCTTCTGCACTTCAGAGCGTCATGCACTCGGAGACGTTCAGCCTTTCGAACTTCAGAGCGTCATGCCTTCGGAGACGTTCAGCCTTTCGCACTTCAGAGCGTCATGCCTTCGAAGACGTTCAGCCTTTCGAACTTCAGAGCGTCATGCCTTCGGTTCGGTTCAACCTTTCGTGCCTTCGGAGACGTCAAGCCTTCCGTGCCTCAGAGCTACAAGCCTTCAGTCCCGTAAAGCCTTTAGCGCCTCAGAGTTTCATGCCTTCGGAGACGGAAAAGCCTTTCGCGCCCAGAGCGTCTTGCCTTCAGGGCCTTAAGCCTCAGCCTTTCCTGCGGGAGAGCACGGACGTACCGGTCCCGGCCCTCCAGGCGTCCCGGGCCGCGCCGCCGCGCCGCCCGGCATCATGCCAGACAGCCTTGGCCCCGCCCGGCCCGCCGGGCAGTGTCCCCGAGCCGGGGGACGGACCAACTTGCCGGTCCACCGCAAAGGCCCGGACTGCCGCCCCGCCGGCGGCCGCGTCCGGCCGGGACCCATCCAGCACATGGCGGCAGGGCCTGAAGTCCGGAACGGGCCCGGCACCGCGAGCCAGGCGGACGTGGCCTGCCCGTCCGGGGGCCGTGCCCTTCCGGGTCCGGAATCACCCGTCCGCAGCCCGCCGGTCCGGTTCCGGGCCTGTCCCGGCGCTGGCCGGCTCCGCAGCCTGAACCCGCGCCCGGCCACGAGGCCGCCCGGGGCCCTGCCGGGCCGCGGGATCCCGCCCGGGCTTCCCCGATGCCCCGGGCTCACGAAGCGAAAATATGGTTCCCCGTGGACCGGGGCATATCGCCAGGCAGCCTCCGGCGCCTGGCCTCTAGCGAGGTGTTCCATGACAACGAATTTACCCCGGGGGGGCGGCTTCAGCAAGGCTGACGCCCCCATGGCCCAGGTAAGGGAGATCCTCTTCGGGGCCCAGCTGAAGGACATGGAGATGCGCTTCCGCCGCCAGGAGGAGCGCTTCGTCCGCGAGATCTCCGAGGTCCGGGAGAGCCTGAAGAGCCGCCTGGACTCCGTGGAGAACCACCTCAAGAGCGAGGTGGAGGCCATCTTCGCCCGGCTCCGCGAGGAGAAGGACGAGCGGGAGGCCCAGCTGAAGGCCGAGGAGCGCGACCGCCGCGAGCAGATAGCGTCCGAGGCCCGCGAGCGCGACCAGCAGTCGGACGGGCTCAAGCGCGAGCTCTACGAGGCCCTCGCCAGGGAGACCAAGGACCGCACCGACGCGGACTCCCGCCTCCAGGCCGGGCTCCAGTCCACGGACGAGACCCTCCAGCGCAAGACCTCCCAGCTCTCCCAGAGCCTGGACAACACCGAGAGGGCCCTGCGCGAGCTCCTGAAGACCGAGTGCGCGGCCATAAACGAGAAGATAGACGAGAAGCACACGGAGATGGTGCGCCTGGTGGCCAGCACGAACGCCCAGATCCGGAGCGACATGGTCTACCGCACGGCGCTCTCCACCATGTTCACCGAGACCGTGGGCAGCCTCTCCAAGCCCTGGAACCTGGACGTCGAGGACGGCGAGGAGGGCGCGGACGACGTGTACGACGGCCAGGAGCCCCAGGAGGGACAGGCCCAGGATTCCTCCTCCGGCGAGGGCCAGGGAGGCGGCGACCAGGGAGGCGGCTGGGGCTGATAGACCCTCCGCCCCGGGCCGCCCGGCACGGACGGGACTTGGGCCTTAGCCGCCCGTCCGCGCCGGGACCCTCCCCGGGCTCCCCGCCTGTTCGGCCGGCGGCGCGCGGGCCCCGGCCGCGCGTCCCGACCTCCCGGGCCGGCGCCCGTCCCGGGCCCTTCCCCCGGGGCACACGCCGGGCCGTGCCGCACCAGCAGTCCTCCCCCCCGGCGCCCGCCCCGGCGGGGCCGACGGATCAGAACATGGGCTTCTTCTCGATTTTCTCCAGAATAAGGAAAGCCTCCGCGCCGCCCCCCGAGGGGGGGGAGGGTCCCGTGCCGCCCGCCGTGGGCACGGGACCCGACATGACGGATGCAGGGGGCCCCGCCGGGGAAGGCAGGGCCGGGCCGGGCGGCGACGGCCCGGCTGTGGAGATAGAGGGCATAACCCCCGCCCACGAGGACGAGCCGGAGGGCGCCTGGCAGGAGCATGCCCAGGCGGAGGGGGACGGGGACGATCGCGAGGCGAGGAGACGGGAGGCCGAAAGAAAGCTCCTGGAGGAGCTGGACACCCTCCTGGCCGACGAGGACGAGGAAGAGACCTTCGCCATCTTCGGCAACAGGCCGTCACCCAGCTTCCCGCAGACCGCGGACGACGCCGGGCCCGCCGGGGCCGGGGACCTGGATTCCGACGCAGTTCAGTACGGATCCGGCCCCGATGCCGGGGTCGGGACCGACTTCGGGGCCCGGGCCGGCCCCCAGGACGGAAGCGAGGACGGGGCCGGATTCGGTACCCAGCCAGCGGCCCAGGACGGAAGCGAGGACGGGACCGGCTTCGTTGCCCGGCCCGACCTCCAGGACGGAAGCGAGGCCGGGGCCGGATTCGGCACCCAGGCAGCGGCCCAGGACGAAAGCGAGGACGGGACCGGCTTCGGAGCCCAGGCCGCCCCCCACGTCGGAAGCGAGGACGGGACCGGCTTAGGAGCCCAGCCCGACCTCCATGACGAAAGCGAGGACGGGCCCGGCTTCGGGTCCCAGGCCGGCCCGGAGGACGCAAGCGTTGCCGGCGAGGCGCCCCTCCAGGCCGCCGCGGACGGCGGCCCTGCCCCGCCCGGATCCCCTGCTTCCGGAGACGGCATCGGGGACGACGGCGGCCGGGACTCCGGGGACTGGGACGTTCCCAGGGCCGCGGAGCCCGCGGACGGCGAGGACGGCGAGAGGAAGAGGCTGGAGGAGGCCAGGAGGAGGAAGGACGAGGAGGAGAGGCTCCTAAACGAGCTGGAGGATCTCCTGGGGGACGACGTCGACGAGGGGGACGCGCCCGCCCCCCCTTCCGGGGACTCCCCGGACGCGGAAGCGGGCGGCGGGGAGCCGTCCCGTGCCCCGGACGATTCCGGGCCCCCCGTGTCCGACGGCCTCCCCGCGGCAGAAGGTTCCGGGCCGTCCGGCGCCGGCGCCCCCGGTTCCCGGCCTGGCGAGGCCCGCGCCCCAGACGGCTGGGACGCCCGGGGCCCGGATGGCGGGAGAGGCGACGGGCTGCCCCCCCTGCCCGGCCTGGAGACCGAGCTGGGCCAGCTCCGGAAGCTCCTGCTCGGCAGGGAGATGCGCCAGATAGACCGCCTGGAGGGCACGGTCAACGACAGCCAGGCCCTCGCCCAGGCGATCTCCAAGGTCATAACCGAGGCCCTGCTCCTGCGGTCCAGGAGGGACGACAAGCTCCTGACCGTCCTGGGGCCCACCGTGGAGACCATATTCACGTCCTCGGTCAGGAGAAGTCCCGAGACCATAGCCAACCAGATATTCCCGGTCATCGGCCCGGCCATCCGGAGGTCCATCTCCGACACGTTCACGTCGATGCTCCAGTCCTTCAACAGCACCCTCGAGATGAGCCTCTCCCTGAAGGGCCTGAAATGGAGGCTGGAGGCCTGGAAGGTCCACAGGCCCTTCAGCGAGATAGTGCTCCTGCACACGCTCCTCTACCACGTGGAGGAGATCTACCTGATACACGCCGAGAGCGGCCTCATCCTGGACCACATCATCTACGAGGGCGGCGAGAGCCGGGACGCGGAACTGGTGGCCGCGATGTTCACGGCCATCCGTGACTTCATCCGCGACAGCTTCTCCGTGGGTCAGAAGGAGCAGCTGGACAACCTGCGCTTCGGGGAGCGCACCATCTTCCTCCAGCGCACCGACCAGATCTTCATGGCCGCGGTGGTCCGGGGCAACCCGCCCGCCACCCTGGGCCACGACCTCCAGGACGCGCTCGAGCTCATGGCGGTCAACTCCGCGGACGACCTGGAGCACTTCAACGGGGACCCGGCGCCCTTCAAGAAGAACCGCGCGTTCTTCCAGCCGTTCCTGCAGGCCCGCTACGCCGAGGGGCCGAAGAAGCTCTCCTTCGTCATCCGCCACGTGCCCCTGGCCGCGCTCCTCCTGGTCGCCCTGTTCCTGGGCTCCAGCTGGTACGTCTCCCACGGCATCAGCGAGGGGGCCCGGCAGTTTGCCGACATGCCCGCCCAGGTCGCGGCCCGGCACGCGGACTCCGTGCGCAGGTTCCGTTCCGAGGCGGACCGCGCGGCGGAGATCCTGGGCGCGGTCCCGGGCCTCTCGATCGGCGGCATCCGCGAGATCCCCGGCACCGGCCACAACGAGATCACCGTCTTCAAGGACGACCTGGCGGACGACCCCGCGGCAGTCCTGCGGTCCAGGGGCCTGGACGTCGCCGGCGCCTCCTTCAGGCTGGCCGTGGCCCCCTACGTCTCCACCGACCCGGAGATAATCTCCAGGAAGGTGAACAAGTTCGTGACCGTGCCGCCGGGCGTGACCCACTCCTTCGACAACGACTCCGGGACGCTGTCCTTCACCGGCACGGCGTCCCGCGGCTGGACCCAGGAGGTCCAGCCCCAGGCCCTCTCCATATCGGGCGTGAACCGCGTGGACGTCTCGGGAGTGAGCGACCCCGACAACGAGGCCGCCCAGCTCCTCCAGAGCCAGATAAACGGCACGGTCATACACTTCCCCATGGGCGGAGCGGTGCCGGTGCCCGAGGACATGCAGCTCTTCGAGGACACCATAAGGCGCCTGAAGGAGCTGCAGGACCTCGCCGACAAGA
Organism: Deltaproteobacteria bacterium; assembly: GCA_031263525.1. Lineage (GTDB taxonomy): Bacteria > Desulfobacterota > Desulfarculia > Adiutricales > Adiutricaceae > JAIRZX01. The sequence continues at coordinate 16,881 of JAISFP010000166.1, forward strand.
TGGGCATCGCCGTGGCCCTGACGCTCTTCGGCCACGCCGACTGCGTGGGGTCGGACCTCCGCAACTACGAGCTCTCGCTGGAGCGCAACAAGACGGTGGCCTCGCGGCTCTACGTGGCTGGCTCGCGGATGGCGGTCGTCATCTACGCGCTGGGCTCCGACACCTCCCGCGCCGCCGAGCCGCCGCCGGAACCGCCGGCACAGGCCCCACGGGGCAGGAGGTCCAGGGCGGAGGCGGCCCTCCCGCCCGGCTGCCCGCCCACGGGCGACCCTGAAAGCCGCAAGCTGGAGTTCCGCGTCCGCCTGGGCGACGAGAAGGACGCCCCCGCCAGCGCCGCGGCCGGGAACGTGCCCCAGCCCGGCGACGCCGCTGACCTGGCCGCCGAGGCCGGCGCCGAGTCCATGGATGGGTCCGTCCCCCCCGGCGGCGACGCCTCCGGGACCGCCGCAGACGACGGATCCGGCTCCTCCGGCTCTGCCGGGGAAGACGGAGGCGAAACTTCCGACGCCGCCTCCTCCGGTTCAGCCGTGGACGGCGACGCCTCCGGTTCCGCCGGAAACTACGCCGCCAACTCAGCCGGGACTGCCGGGAACGACGAAGCCAACTCGGCCGGGCTGGCCGGGAACGACGGAGCCAACTCATCCGGGCTGGCCGGGAACGACGTTGCCAGCTCCTCCGGGACTGCCGGAAACGGCGGTGCCAGCTCCTCCGGGACTGCCGGAAACGGCGGTGCCAGCTCCTCCGGCACTGCCGGAAACGGCGGTGCCAGCTCCTCCGATACTGCCGGAAACGGCGGTGCCAGCTCCTCCGGTACTGCCGGAAACGGCGGTGCCAGCTCCTCCGGTACTGCCGGAAACGGCGGTGCCAGCTCATCCGGTACTGCCGGAAACGGAAATGCCAGCTCATCCGGTCAGGCCGGGAACGGCGGTGCCAGCTCATCCGGTCAGGCCGGAGACGGCCCTGCGCCGGGGGGCGGAGGCGATTCCGGGGCCCCGGACGCCGCCGGCTCCTTCGCTCCCGCCGGCTCCTTCGCACCCGCCGGTTCCTTCGCTCCCGACCCTCCCCCCGTGTCCGGAACGCCAGAAACTTTCGCGCCGGCCCTTCCCCCCGCCCCTGACGCGGGGTCACCCGCCTCCGGCGGCGTCACGGGCGCCTCCCCTTCCAGTTCCGGCACGGGGGCCCGGCCTTCCGGCCGCCCCGCCTCAGGAAACCGGCAGAACTGAGAGCCAATGCCAGACAGCAGCGTCCGGACCGGGCCTCCCGGAGCGGGTCCAGAACCCCCCGCCGAGAACCTCACGTGCCAGCTCGGGCCTGGCGGGTCTGCCGGGACCGGCGACTCAGCCGAGGCCTGCGCCGCCTCAGGAAGCCCCGACGGCTCCTCCGCGGTCTCCGGAAAGGCCGGGCCCTCCGGAGCCTCCGAGACCTCCGGCACATCCGATACATCCGGGCCTGCCGGAACGCCAGAGATGTCCGCCCCGCCCGCCGGGACTGCCGGGACTTCCCCGGCCTCCGGGCCCCCGGAGACAAAGGGGCCTGCCGGATCCGCCGCCTGCCCGCGGGTGCGGAGCTTCCTCGCCAGGCGCGCCCCGGCCATGGCCGTCGTACTCGCGCTGGGCTGGTGCCTGGCCTTCCTGCTGAACCGCTACGACCACGCGGTCCAGACCGTGAGGGACCTGACCATGCGCCAGGAGAGGGAGGATCTCTCCGAGTACAACCGCCGCCTCTACATAGAGAAGGTGAGCGACGCAGCCTCCGTGCTCGACCGGGAGCCCGGGCTTGCCGTGGCCCGGGTGAGGCCCGTCCCGGGGGGCGACTTCGAGCTCACGGTCCTGAAGGACCCCATGGCCCCCGACCCCGAGGCCGTCCTGGCCCGCATGGGCCTCAAGGACCGCGCCGGTGGGTTCCGGGGCGCCTTCCGCGTCAAGGTGAAGCCCTACCTCTCGGCGGAGCCGGAGATCGTGCTCCGCCGCGCCGAGACGCTCCTGGCCCCCCCGCCCGGCGTCCAGGCCGGCTTCGATCCGGACGCCGGGGTGCTCACCCTCTCGGGCGAGGCGTCCCTGGGCTGGATCCAGTCGGCGCTGAGGGCCGCCCCGTTCGTGCCGGGGGTTCTCTCCGTGGAGTCGGGCGCGCTCCTCGATCCCCGCGAAGTGCGCGCCCTGGAGCTCCTGAACCTCACGGACGGGGCCTCGGTTCGTTTCGCCCCGGGCAGCTCCGTCCCCGCGGATCCGCCGGCCGTCCGCGCCCTCGCGTCAGAACTGGACGCCCTGGCCAGGCTCGGTGCCGAGATGGAGACGCCTCTCACGGTCCACGTCTACGGCCTGCCCGACCCGGCCCCCGCGTCCCAGGAACGGCCCGGCCCCGCCGGAAGCCCCGCGCCAGATACCGCGTCCGCGGAGCTTGCCCGCGACAGGGCTGACGCCGCGGCGGGGGCGCTCTCAGGGGCTGCGGCCGCAATCCCCGTTGCCGCCTACGGTCCCCCTGGCCTACTCCCCGGCCCAGGCCCCGGCACGCCTTCCGGCGAGGCCGCCGGCACTGCGGTGGTCCGGGCGAGGCTCGGGGACGGCAGGGGCCTCGGCGTCCCCGCCTCCCCTTGCCCGGGGCCACCCCTCAGGGACGGCTCCGGGCGCCTGGGCGAGCCGGGGCCAGAGCAGGAACCAAGGCCAGACTCCTGAGACAGAGACAGAGTCCTGAGACAGAGACAAGAGCCTGGGTCGCAGACTTTAGCCGGAAGAGAATTCGAAGCCAGAGGGTAACCATTCACGTGGGTGAACGAGAGCAGCCTGCGTTTAGGCTAGTCGACGCTGCATCTCTTTTGTGGGCAACGGCCGGCCTTGGTGGCGGGCCGCCGCCCGGGGCGCTTCCCGCCTTCGGCGGCTGCGCCTGTGAGGACCGTGAGCTGTGAAGGGAGGATTGTCCTCCGGTTCGCTCCTGCATGGTGTGCCTTCCGGGCCGCGACCGGCGGGGGGGGAGGCGGGGCGGTCGGGCCGGGCCCGCCCCGTGGGGGGGGGCGGGCGGAGATGACTGAATCTTCGGCGGGCGTCGCGCCGCGCGCTCACCCCACGAGCGGACGGGCGGTCAGGAAAGGTTGGGTCCGGGAAGGCTTCTTCCTGGTTCTCTGCCGGGCAGCTGACCCGCCGGACCGGGCCGGGCAGCGCCTGGCGGGGAGGGGGCTCCCCCTCACGGCGTCGGAGCGGTTCACCCTGAGGATGGCGTCGCACCCCATGACGTCGATCATGGGAAAGAACATGCCCGCGCGGTACCAGGACGGCCTTCCGCCGTCGCGCCGGCTCAGCCGGAGGGCGAACAGCAGGCTCCAGGCGGTCGCGGCCTTCCTCGGCCTTCCG
>JAISFP010000145.1 GCA_031263525.1 Deltaproteobacteria bacterium
CGCCACCCTCAGGACTTGGAGGACGGTCGAAAGGCCGCCTCCCCCGTGAATTGGTTTTATAGTGCGGCGTAGTCTTGCTTAAATGCATGCCGCCCCCTGCTTGCAGGGTGAACAGATACCAGCATTTGATAGCCGATGCTTCAGAAATATGTCAAGGAGGAGGGATCCGTGGTGTCTCCGCCGGCGGCCAGAGCTTACGGTGCCCAGCGGGCATGGCCCAGGGCCGGCGCACCTGAACGGGGGCTGGGACGGCCTGAATGCCGTGGCGAGCGGTGGCAGGCCCTGGAACGAATCTTGCTGACTTCCGGTCTTGAAGAGAATTTCCTGAATAAGCCAGTCAGGCACAAAAATTAATCGCGCCCCAGGCTAAGTTAGCTAGAAAGCCGCCCACTCCGCCGTGAGGACGACCGGGACGGCTCCCCGATCGCTCCGGGGCGCCGCCCGGTCCATCCCAGGACCTGCCGTCGCACCAGGGCCGCGCCCGGCCTCCCAGGCAGCCCTAGTTCAATGGCCGCTCACGGCCTCCCAGGCTACCGTAGTTCAAGGGCTGCGCCCGGCCTCCCAGGCCGGGAAGCTTCCGACCCCGGGCCGGCGGGCCGTCCTAGCCCTCCCTCAGAGAGCCCCCCTCCAGGACCAGCCTGCGGTCCAGCTTGGCCGCGAGCTTGGCGTTGTGGGTGACCACCACGGCGGCCATGCCCCCCGCGCGGGCAAGCTCCACTATGAGCTCGTTCACCATGGAGGCGTTCTTGCCGTCCAGGTTGCCGGTGGGCTCGTCCGCCAGGAGTATCCTGGGCCCCATTGCCAGGGCCCGCGCCAGGGCCACCCTCTGCTGCTCGCCCCCGCTCATGAGCCCGGGCCGGTGGGTGAGCCTGCCGGTGAGCCCCACCCGGTCCAGGAGCGGCCTCGCCCTGGCCTCGGCCTCCTCCCGGGAGGCCCCGGCCAGCAGGAGGGGCATGGACACGTTCTCCAGGGCGTCGAAGTCGGGGAGCAGGTGGTGGAACTGGAAGACGAAGCCCACGGACCTGGCCCGCCACCTGGCCCTCTGGGAGTCGCCCTGGGCATAGACGTCCGTGCCCCCGGACATGACACTGCCCTCCGACGGCCTCTCCAGTCCGCCCAGGATGTAGAGGAGCGTGGACTTGCCGCTCCCCGAGGCCCCGAGCACAGCGGTGGACGCCCCCGGGACGACCGTCAGGTCGACCTTGTCCAGGACCAGGATGTCCTCCTGGCCGCTCCGGAACGTCTTGGACAGGCCCCTGGCCTCCAGCAGGAAGGAGCCTTCCACCCGGTCCCCGCGCCGGCCCCTGGCCGCGCCCGGCGAGCCTGCCCCGCCAGGCGTCTCGCCTGCCGGGCCTCCGTGCCCCCCCCGCACTCCTTCTTTTCCGCGCCCCCCCGGAACTCCCTCTCCTCCGGCCCCCCCCGGCATTCCCGTTCCTCCGGAACCGCCGGACACACCCGGTCCTCCGGAACCCCCGGACACTCCCGCTCCTCCGGAACCTCCGGGCACCCCCGGCACTCCCGCTCCTCCGGAACCTCCGGGCACACCCGGCACTCCGGAACCCCCGAGCATGCCCGCTCTGCCGGGCGCCCCCGCGACCCTCGCCCTACTCATAGCGGATGGCCTCCACCGGATCGAGCTTAGCCGCCTGGGAGGAGGGGTACAGGGTGGCCAGGAAGCTTATGGCCATGGACACGGCTATTATCGCCGCTATCTGCAGGGGCCTTATCTCCACTGGAAGGGTGCTCATGAGGTAGACCTCGGGGGGCAGGGAGATGAACTCGTAGCGGCCGAGGAGGAAGCACAGGGCCATGCCCACGACGAAGCCGCCCAGGGTGCCCGCCCCGCCCACGGCCAGGCCCTGGATGGTGAAGATCCTCCTCACCTGCCCGCCCGTGGCCCCCATGGCCTTCAGGATCGCTATGTCCCGCGTCTTCTCTGTCACCATCATGACCAGGGTCGAGGCTATGTTGAAGGCCGCGACCAGGATTATGAGGGTCAGGATCACGAACATGGCCGTCTGCTCCAGCTTCAGGGCGGAAAACAGCGACATGTTCATCTGCATCCAGTCCCGGCCCCAGAAGTCCGGGCCCAGGGCCCGGAGGACCAGCTGGCGGACCTCGGCGGCCTGGTAGATGTCGTCGCACATGATCTCTATGGCCGAGACCGTGTCGTCCATGCCCAGGATTTCCTGGGCGTCCCTGATGGTCGTGTACGCCACCCGGGAGTCGTAGTCGAAGAGGTTGGTGCGGAAGACCCCCGCCACCCTGAAGATGGCGGAAAGCGGCATGCGCCGGCCGATGGGCGTCACCCTCCCGAAGGGGGAGATGACGTTCACCTCGCCCAGGGCCCCCTGGCCCACCAGCATGGAGAGTTCGCTCCCTATGAGTATCCCCCGCTCAGGAGGTCGCTCCGTCCCGGGGGCCCCCGCCGCGGGCTCGTCCGGGCTTCCGCCGGCAACGCCGTATGCCTCCATGGCGGGCGTGACGCGGTAGTCTTCCGGGAGGTCCTCCTGAGAAAGGGCGTCCGCGGTCACCTCCGCTGTCCGGGAAGTGACGTCTCCGGACGCCCCGGACGAAGCCGCGGCCTCCGCGGTCGAGACGAACCCGCCCGCGCCCCCCGCCCGGGGAGCGCCGCCGTCCGTGGCTGTGCCTGCATCCTCAGTTTCGGAGCCGGACTCGTCAGCGCCTGTCCCGACCGTTTCGGAGCCGGACTTGGCGGCACCGGTCCCGACCGTTTCGGGGCCGGACTCGCCGGCTCCGGTCCCGTCCGTCATGGCACCGGAGCCAGGTTCCCGGGAACCGGGGGCTGCCTCTGCAGTTTCCGGGCCGGAACCGCCAGCGTCGGCACCGGAGCCAGGTTCCCTGGAACCGGGGGCTGCCTCTGCAGTTTCCGGGCCGGAACCGCCAGCGTCGGCGCCGGAGCCAGTTTCCACGGAACCGGGGCCTGCCTCAGCAGTCTCGGGTCCGGATCCGTCAGCGTCGGCTCCGGCGCCCGGTTCCCCGGAACCGGCGTCGGCCGTTTCGGAACCGGCCGAGGGGGCAGAAGGGGCTTCGGAAACGTCGCCAGCGGCCCCGTCCGGGTCCAGCGGCTCCGTATCCCCCCCCTCGCCGGGAAGATCCGCCCCGCCGTCCAGGCCCGTCCCGTCGCGGGGAGCGTCCGGGATCTCCTGGGGATAGGGGAAGTTCAGTATCTCCAGCTCCTCTGGCGCGGGGACGCCCCTGGCGCCCTGGTCCAGCCAGGAGTCGCCGGCGAGGAAGTCCCCCGGGACCGGGTACGGGCTCGCCATGGGCCGCCGGGTGAGGTTCTCCAGCCCGTGGGGGGAGAGGTTCATGGGGTCGAAGAAGCCGGACTCGGCCGCCAGGCCGGGGTCAATGCCCATCAGGATGACGCCGGTCGCCCCCTCCGCCGAGGCCGCCATCACCTGGCCCATGGCTATGGGCTGGACGGAGGCGACCCCCGGGACGCGGCGTATGGCGGCCACCGCCTGGTCCCAGTCGGCTATGTTGGAGGCCGGCTTGTAGACGGTCACGTGGGCCTGGAGGCCCAGGAGCTTCTCCTTGAAGTTGGTCTCGAACCCGTCCAGGACTGCCAGCACCACTATGAGCGCCGCCACGCCGAGCCCCACTCCTCCCACGGCCAGGACCGATATGAGGGACAGGAGCCTGCTCCGGCGCTTGCTCCGCAGGTACCTGAGCGCTATGTAGGCCTCCGCCCCGAGACCCATGCCTCTCGCCGAGGAGGGGGCGGCATCCCCCGAAGGCCGGGGGCCGTCCTGGCCGAGGGGGCCGTCAGGGCAAAGGGGGCCGGGGCAGTCAGGGCAAAGGGCGCTGTCAGAGCCTCGGGAGCCGGGGCCGTCAGGGCCAAGGGGGCCGGCAGAGCCTCGGGAGCCGGGGCCGCCTGCGGCGGAACTTCCTCCGCCGTTCCCGTCCGCGGGGCTCACAGGGACTCCGGACGCATCTGGGGGAAGAGGATCACGTCCCTGATGCTGGCCGAGTCCGTCAGGAGCATCACCAGCCTGTCCACGCCGACCCCCTCGCCGGCGGCGGGGGGCATGCCGTACATTAGGGCCCTCACGTAGTCGCGGTCGAGGTACATGCCCTCCTGGTCGCCTGCCTCGCGCTTCGCGGCCTGCTCGGCGAAACGGGCGTACTGGTCCACGGGATCGTTAAGCTCCGAGAACGCGTTGGCTATCTCCCGGCCGCAGATGAAGAGCTCGAAGCGGTCGGTCAGGGAAGGGTCTGCCTCGTTCCTGCGGGCCAGGGGGCTCATCTCGGTGGGGTAGTTGGTCACGAAGGTGGGGTTGACGAGCTTCTTCTCCACCGCGAGGTCGAAGATGAGCTCCTGCAACTCGCACAGTCCCGCCCCGGGCCTCGTCTCGTCCGCAGGGTCCAGGACCTTCAGGTACGCGGCGGCCGCGTCGGAGGACCATGCCGCCTCCGGGGGGGCGCCGCCTATCTGGACCAGCGCGTCCTTCCAGGAGATCCGCCTGAAGGGCGCCCTGAAGGACGTCCTCTCGCCCTGGTAGGTGATGGAGGTGGTTCCCGCCACCTCCATGGCCAGCCCCGAGAACATCTCCTCGGTGAGCTCCATGAGCATGCGGTAGTCGGCGTAGCTCTGGTAGAACTCCATCATCGTGAACTCGGGGTTGTGCTTGACCGATATCCCCTCGTTGCGGAAGTTCCTGTTGATCTCGAAGACGCGGCCCATGCCCCCGACGAGCAGGCGCTTCAGGTACAGCTCCGGGGCCACGCGCAGGTAGAGGTCCATCTTCAGCGCGTTGTGGCGCGTGACGAAGGGGAGGGCGTTGGCGCCACCGGGGATGGGGTGCATCATGGGGGTCTCGACCTCGAGGAAGCCCTTCGACCCCATGAACTTCCTGAGATAGTCCATGGTCTTCGAACGCACCGCGAACACGCGCCGGACCTGCTCGTTCATGATGAGGTCCACGTAGCGCCTGCGGTAGCGCATCTCCACGTCCATCTCGTGGAACTTCTCCGGGAGCGGCCAGAGGGACTTGGTCACGAGCTCCATGCCAGTGACGTTCAGAGTGAGCTCGCCGGTCCTGGTCCTGAAGACCGTGCCGGCCACACCCACGATGTCCCCTATGTCCAGGCCCGTGACGAGATCCCAGATCTCCCGCGGGAGCTGGTCGCGCCTCGCGTAGAGCTGGATCTTGCCCTCCGGGTCCTGGACGGTGAAGAACACGCTCTTCCCGTGTGCGCGGCAGGCCATGATGCGCCCGGCGAGCTTCCTTTCGGGCTTGCGCTCGGCCAGGACATCATTGGTACAGTCCCCGAACTCGGCCCTCACCTCGGCGGTCGAGTGCTCCGGCCGGAAGGTGTTGGGATAGAGCCTGGCGCCCTCCTCCCTCCGCCTGATGGACTTGACGGACAGGTCCCGGATGAGCGGCGGGAGGCCGTCCAGGAAGCCCTGGGGGCAGGACGCGGGGATCTCGGTCTCGGACGGGCCGCCCGTGGGTGCCGGGGAATCCGTGCCGGGGCCCTGCGCCCCGGAGGGGGCCGCGGCCTCCCTGTCCTCGTCGGGGGCGACCGCAACGGAATCGTCTCTGGACAGGCCGGAATCGTCTCTGGAAAACTCTCTGATGTCGACAGTCACTTTAACTCGGGTCCTCTGCAAAACGAGAAACGGCGCGCCGCCCGCTAGTGTTGCGGGACTGCGCGCCCGGGTGTGCTCGTGGCCCTCAGGCGGGCCAGGTCGTAGGGGGTTCGGGCGGCACGGGAAGCCGGCGTCCCGGACCGGGGCAACGGAACCTCCGAAATCCGGGAAAGGATCCGGCGGCGCCAGACGGGCCTCCCGCCGCCAGCTCGCGGCTCAGGAAGCCCGGAATCGAGGAAGCCCGCAACCGGCTGGGCGCCGCCGGGCGGCGGGAGGAAGGCCGGGTTCGGGTTCAGACTGGGAAGCGGAAGGCCGGGATCTGAGCCGTTCAGGGGAGCGGAAGTCCAGGATCGGGGCGCTCCGGGGAGTGGAAGACAGGAATCGGGGCCGCACCTAGAAACGAAAGGCAAGGACAAGGCCGCTCCTAAGGAGCGGAAGTCCAGGAACAGGCCGGCCAGGGCAGCTTGAGGCAAGGAACGGGGCCGCTCCGAGGAACGGAAGTCCAGGATCAGTGCCGGCCAGGGGAGCTTAAGGCAAGGAACAGGGCCGGAACCGGGTCGGGAAGGCCTGGACCGGGGACTTCAGGGGGCGGAATGCGGGGATCGGGCTCGGGGGCGGTCCGGGGAGGAAAACCGGGACCGGGACCTTCCGGGGAGCGGAAGGCCGGTCCGCGGGGCTCGCAGGCCGAGCCTGGCCCGCCAGAGCGCGGGGCTACATCACCTCGTCCTTCCAGTCCGTCAGGTAGCCCGTGAGCTCGTCCAGCTGGTCCTTGAAGTCGGACAGGGCCTCGTCCAGGCCGTCCATCTCCTTGTTGCGGCCCATGAACTCAAGCTTCTTGGCCGCCTCGAAGGGCGACCCGGTGGAGAAGATGCCCACCATGCCCTTGATGGTGTGGCCCTCCTCCATGATCTTGACGGCGTCCCGGTCGCGGACGGCCGCGACCAGAGTTTGGTAGCGCGTCTCGGCGCGCTCCAGAAAGAGGTCTATGCTCTCGAAAAGGAGCTCCTCGTCGCCCATGAAGTTCTCGAGGAGCTCTTCCCGGTTAATATCTAAAGCCACTTCGCCACCTCCGGAGGCATAGCCCCTGGGCCGAATGCGGTTTCTTCTGGGTCTAGCGGGGCAGGGGTAAGGGGAAGGACGCCGCCCTCCCCGGCAAGGGGGCCGGGGAGGGGCGACTTCAGGTCCGCCCCTTTATAGCATTTCGCGCGTCTGAATTAAAGGCGGGTTAGCTCAGCGTCCCTCAGCAACCGCCTTCCGGCACCTCTCGAATCATCACGGACGCCTCGTCCTGGTCTACCGGAAAGACCCCCGGCGGGACCGTCCGAGAGGGCCCGCCCGGGACGGCCTTGAAGACCGGACTTGAAGTTCCTGGCGGCAGAGGGATCATCATTATGAGGCAGAGGGACCATCATTATGCGGCAGAGGGATCATTACTATAAATTCATCGTCATTTTTAGGAGACGCCCCAGAACCGGGGGGAGTCCGAGCCAGATTAAGGCGACCCAGCCGAGGATGGGCCCCTGAGCCGAGAAGAGCCTCCAGTCACGGGGAGGTGGCGCCGGGGAGTGACCCCAGCAGGTGAACGGCGACCGACCCAAAAAGAGCCGTCAGTGCCGGGGAGGGGGCTCCGGAGCCGAGGAGTGACCTCTGCTGCGAAAAGGCACACGAGCCGGGGAGAGCCTCATGCCACGGGGAGAGGTCGCCGGAGACGAGGAGTGACCCCGGCTGGGAAAAGGCATACGAGCCGGGAAGTGACCCCGGCTGGAAAAAGGCATGCGAGCCGGGAAGTGACCCCTGCTGGGAAAAGGCACGCGAGCCGGGAAGTGCCCCTGCTGGGAAAAGGCCTGCGAGCCGGGGAGAGCAGCCTGTCCCGGGGAGAGGCCGCCGGAGCCGGGATGTGACCCCTGCTGGGAAAAGGCATACGAGCCGGGGAGAGCCGCCTGTCTCGGGGAGGGGCAGCAGCCTGGGTCGGGGCTGAGCCGGATCTTAGCCGGGTCAGAGCCGGGGAGGGGCACCCCTGCCGGACAGAGACTTCGGCACCTGGAAAGGCTAATCCAAATTGAAAATTATCATTATCCTTAAATGTTACGTGTTTTCCAACCAATGCAACCCTGTGGGGTGTGACCACAGCAATCATTAATTAAATATTAAACTCACAGTGATCAATTTAATTCCTTGTTGCGAATCTACACATCGTCACGTCCACGAACTGCCGCCATAGCCACAACTGTCACCCTGCATCCGACAGCACTGAAAGGGGCGGAGTAATCATTTGCCCTTGTCTGTCCCTGCCCTGCGGCTTAATTGAACATGCTGAGCCTGATGAATACTCATCTCTTGTCCATTTCGACCTTGTCAAAGGGGTGGGCAATGGATTCACGGAATATTTAGATCATTGCTTTTCAGTGTCTCCGGGTGGCAATGCGCTGGAATTCTTGCTGGAAGGGGAGGACTTTTCCTTTGCCACCCTATCATCGATTTTGACTGTTGTCTCATGCCCATCCTTTTGGAAAAGGCACCCCACGACATTTCTTTCGGCCTTGCCGATGGCGATGGACACGAAGATGGGATTTTTCGAGGCCAGCCCGTAGCCTCTTCTATGAATCTGGAGCATTCCTTCCCTTACGGCCTTATCTGCTCCTTTTGCATTTCGTGCCATTTTCAGTTCGAAGACATACGTCAAGTTTCCGAAGAAAGCCTCCAGATCCAGTCTGTCAAGATTTTCTGACTTTTCGGGCGTTACTTTGGCCCCTGCCATCCACAGGCAGGATTGCAGCAGGGAACGGTAGTAGCTCTCTCCTCTCGACCTTACAAGCTTGTATGCTAGCTTTGAAGACTGCTCATAAAGTGGTGTTGCATCCAAATGACGGCCAGTAAACGGTTGGATGATTTTCTTCAAAATCCCGACCACGACGTTGCGAAGCGCGTCCAAATGATCAATGTAGCAAATTCCTGCTAACAGTCTGGAAAAGACACTTACCATGCCGGAAATGTCAGAGGAAGCCAGATATCCGGATAGTTCTTGTGCGGCAGCGTCAATGTCTCTCCGGTTGGAGTTGATGTTCAACAGGAAAAGCTTGGAAATGGCCTCGCGGACCTCGAGGTTTGGATATTCCAGTGCAAACGAATTTGTTTCACCACGGTCTCTCAAGGTAAGATAGCCTGACTGGTAGAGGAAACCTTCAGGAGGCGTGGAATCAATTTCTCCGGGAAATCTTGCGAAAGAATGGCTGACAACCATGCCCTGGAACTGGTCAGCTGTTAATGCCTTGTCCATTAAAAATTTCCTGACGAGCGTATTTGATCCAGATTCCATCCAGAAGTTCTCTAAGACCTTGTCATGGAACATGCTGAGTATTGAAAAAGGGTTGTACAACAGCTGTTTGCCATCGAAAGAAAAGCCGTTGTATCGGTCTTTGATGATTTTTAAAAGGTGCTCATCGCTAATCTTTAGCTTGTCTGCTGTATCAGTTATGAATGGTGAAAAATTGTTCTCCAATTCATTTTGCGTATAGCCTATGAAAGCGATGTACTTTGACGAGAGCGATATGTCAATCAGGTTGTTGAGCTTCGAAAATACACCCATCCTGCTAAATTTAGTTATACCGGTGATGAAAGTCATCTCGATTTCGTCTTCAGCTGATTTGATTACTGAATAAAAATCTTGCATGACTGCTCGTCTGTCTGATATCAATTTAGAATCGAAAAGTTCGGAGGTTTTCCCTATAAGATCCATAACCGGCGTATCATATTCATCAATCAGAAGAATTACTTGTTTCCTGTACAACTCATGAACGTCCTTCAGCAGAGAGTGAAATGCAATATCAAAATCGTCATCTTGCAAGGAAACATTGTGTCTTTTCGCCTTAATTTTAAGAATGAAATTGATATTCTTTTTCAACTTGTCTGTGGAAATACCCGGAGCTGCTATGGATAAATCCAGGCGAATGACAGGGCGAGTAAAGAAATCTGGGGAGCACATGTATTTTTCTGCCGCGAGTCCTCGGAAAAGATCTACTCTTCCTGAGCAGAAGGCATCGAAGGCTCGGAGCGTCAGCGACTTTCCGAAACGGCGGGGCCGGGCGCAGAAAATGAATTGGCCTTCATTTAGCAAATCGGGAAAATACATCGTCTTGTCAACGTAAACGGAATTTTTACGTCTCAGAATCTCAAAATTTGTGACTCCGACAGGTAGAGGCGAGAAACTATCAGACATGATATTACCTTACCTTCCGGCTATGATCCTTTCAAAAAGTCTGGCGACACGGAGGAACTTCGGGAGTTCACCAGAACACCCGGAGTCCTATACGATACATAAATTAATATACAGCATTATTGGATAGAAATCAAGATTCAAAATTCTTAGCACAGTCCAATTGCAATAATTATATCATCTTAAGTGCCACATCTTGTATTAGACTGCTAAAAGTCATATCATAAAGTTGCGTCATCTTCAAATCCGCCTGAAACTCCGCCACCCACTCCTTCACATTTGTCAAGATCTACAACACCAGCATCAATTAATATGATGGAGCAGGGGAGATTGGCAACCGGTGCAAAAACATGAATTCCCACTCGTGTCTGACAGAAAAGCAGGAGGTCTCGCCTTCTTTGGCTGATGGATTCGTTAATCAATTTGATAGTGTCCAGCCGGTGAAGACTGACGGCTTTTCCAACCCCCATGATCTTCTGATAGCCAGTAAACAAGCGGCATGCTCGTGGGGAATAGCCATCCGTCAGCCTGTCGTGGCGGTGCTCCGCCTGGACCTTTCGGGAATCTCCGTTGGTATCTGTTCACAGTCAAAAGCAGGGCAGACTACAGCAGTATCTGTTCGCTGTGAGGCGAGGGGCTTCAGGCTCTTGAGGGCCGGAGTGCTGGATGGTTTGAGACCAGAAAAGGCCGGGGGGCAGAAAGGCCTGCAGGCCGCCCTGGACACCGGGAGGGCTGGATGCCTGGGG
>JAISFP010000263.1 GCA_031263525.1 Deltaproteobacteria bacterium
CCCGCACCCCCCCTAGTCCCCATCCGTGATTAGGGAGGGTGACTCGACTACAGACGTGAGATCTTCCGATCCGTCACCTTCCGGTTCAGGGCACGTCCGCCGCCTCCTTCCGGCCCTGCCACCCCTCCGTCACCTTCCGGGACAGGGCACGTCCCCCGCCTCCTTCCGGCCCTGCCCCCCCGCCGCCACCTTCCGAGCCCGAACCCGTCCGCCGGCTCAAGGAGGCCGCCTGACCGGGCTGCCATCTCTTGCCAGGCTGCCCGCCACATATTAATATCGTGGTCAGCCCGGACCGTTCTGGCCGCCCGCCCCGGACCGTCTCCCTGGGCAGACCCCGGTCGCCCGGTTCCACCTGCCCCTTCCCGCCCCCGACCGGCAACCCGGACGCCCTCAAGGCTGGACCCTCAGCCTCCGCCCCCAGGCACGGGCTTTCCCGGAAGCCCCCGGAACCCCGCTCCGGGACGCCTTCCCCAAGTCAACTGGCAGCCCAGCCCAGAATCCTCTATACTGGCCCTTGACTGCCGGGAAAACGTGCTTATCGTTTGGTAAGCAGCAGCCGGCTCCGGTCACTGGCGCCCGCCCCGCCCCTCCTTCCCCGACGGCCACGGGCCTGTCCGCCTGCGCCCCCCTGAACTCCGGGCCCCGGGCTTTCTCCCTCCCCGCGCCTCCGACCGCAGCCCCGCTGCCCGCGCCTCCCCCGGCATGGCCCCCGGCCCGCGCCGCCTTCCGGCCCGTCCCCGGCTGCCCGCGCCTCTCCCGGCATGGCCCCCGGCCCGCGCCTCCTTCCGGCCCGTCCCCGGCTGCCCGCGCCTCGCCCGGCATGGCCCCCGGCCCGCGCCTCCTTCCGGCCCGTCCCCGGCTGCCCGCGCCTCCCCCGGCATGGCCCCCGGCCCGCGCTGCCTTCCGGCCCGTCCCCGGCTGCCCGCGCCTCCCCCGGCATGGCCCCCGGCCCGCGTTGCCTTCCGGCCCGTCCCCGGCTGCCCGCGCCTCACCCGGCATGGCCCCCGACGGCCCGAGCCGCCTCCCCGGCCTTCACGGCCTTCCCGCTTTCTTCGCAGAGGCCTCACCAAGGGTCGCGGCCCCCAAGGCTCGCCGCCCCCCTCCAGCCCGCGGCGCCGCGCCCGGGCAGCCTCCCGTCCGGCCCCCGGCCGGACCTCCGGGGCCTCAGACCCGGCCGCCCGCGGCGGCCCCCCCGCATTCCATGAACCTCCTCATCGTCGAGTCCAGCGGAAAGATCAAGAAGCTCCTCTCCTTCCTGCCCGAGGGCTGGCAGGTTGCGGCAAGCTTCGGCCACGTCCGCGACCTGCCCCGCAAGGACATGGGCGTGGGCCCCCCCGACTTCAGGCCCCGCTACGTCAACACCGAGCGGGGGGGCCAGGTCATCAAGGCCCTCTCCGGGAGGGTGAAGGGCGCTTCGGAGGTCTTCCTCGCGACCGACCCCGACCGGGAGGGGGAGGCCATAGCCTGGCACCTGGCCAGGACCCTGAGAATCGCGGAGCCCAGGAGGGTCACCTACACGGAGATCACCGAGCGGGCGGTGAAGAGGGCCCTGGAGAGCCCGCGCCCCCTGGACATGAACCTTGTCCGCGCCCAGGAGGGCAGGAGGGTCCTGGACAGGCTCTACGGATACGGCGTGTCTCCCGCGGTCTCCGACGCGGCGGGCCAGCCGCTCTCCGCGGGAAGGGTCCAGTCCCCGGCCCTGCGGCTCGTGGTCGAGAGGGAGCGCCAGATCCGGGCCTTCGCCTCCGTCCAGCACTACGCGGTGGACCTCTACTTCGGGGGCAGGAAGGGCGCCCCCGGGACCTGGAAGGCGGTGCTGAACGCCAGGCCGCTCCTGCCCCCGGGCGAGGAGTTCTTCCGGGACAGGGCCGCCGCGAACATTCTCGCCGCCGTCCCCGAGCTCACGGTCCGCTCCTACGTCTCGAGCGAGACCCGCCAGTCGCCCCCGCCGCCCTTCATCACCTCCACCCTCCAGCAGGCGGCCTTCAACGCCCTGAAGCTCGACCCCGAGGCCGCCATGGCCTGCGCCCAGAAGCTCTACGAGGACGGGCACATCACCTACATGAGGACGGACAGCCCGGCCCTCTCGGAGGAGGCGGTGTCGGACATCCGCCGCCTCGCCGGGAACAGGGGCTGGCCGCTCCCCCCCAAGCCCAGGATCTTCAAGGGCCGCGAGGGCGCCCAGGAGGCGCACGAGGCCATACGCCCCGTCCATGCCGGCCTCGAGGAGGCGGGCGACACCCCCGACGAGCGCGCCCTCTACCGCCTCATAAGACTCCGGGCCCTGGCCTCCCAGCTCGCGGACGCCACCTACCAGGCCGTGAGGGCCACGCTCGTCGCGCCCGTGACCCTGCCTCCATACCATGCCCCGGCGCCCGCCAAGGCCGGCGGGCCCGCCCCCGCCGGCGGACTCCTGTCCGGGCTGGGGGGCGCCGCGGCAGGACCGCCCGCGGACGCCGGCCCCGCCCTGGCCGGGACGGCCGGCTCGCCCGCCCAGGGTTCCCGGTCCGCCGTCCATGCCTCCGCGGGTCCCGGCCCGGCAGGCCACGCCTCTCCGGGTCCCGGCCCTGCTGCTCCCGCATCTCCGGGCCACGCCTCTCCGGGGCCCGGCCCGGCAGGGTCCGCGGCTCCGGCCGCCGGCGGGACGGCGGCCCCCGTGACGCCCGGCGCCGGCCCGCGCCAGGTGACTGCAGTCTTCGAGGCCAAGGGCAGGCGGCTCACCGCGCCGGGCTGGAGGACCCTCACCCCCAGGGACCAGGCCCAGGACGAGAAGGAGGACCCTGAACTCGACAACCCCGTCCCGGCCCTGAAGGAAGGGGCCTCGGTCTCCCCCGCCCAGGGCGAGGTGCGGACCCGGCGCACCCAGGCGCCCGCCCGCTACACCCAGGCGGCGCTCATCCGGGAGCTGGAGCGCCGGGGCATCGGGCGGCCCTCCACCTACGCCTCCATCATGGGCAACATCGCCGCCAGGGGGTACGTCTCCGAAAACAGGAGGCGGCAGCTGGAGGCCACCGCCACCGGCGAGGAGCTGGTGGGGCTGATGGAGGGGTCCTTCGGGTTCCTGGAGTACGGGTTCACGAGGAACCTGGAGGAGCGCCTGGACGGCATAGCCTGCGGCCAGGCTGAGTACCTCCCCGTGGTGAGCGACGCCTACGGCATCCTCCAGCGGGAGCTCGCGGGCTTCAGGCGCTCGCTCCCCGAGCGGGGCGGCCATCCCCCCTGCCCGGCCTGCGGGGAGGCCCTCTCCCACATGGCCAGGCCCGACGGCCCCGGCGGGAGGGGCTGGAACTACTGGAGGTGCCGGAACCCGGACTGCGGCTCCTCCTACGACGACCGGGACGGGGCGCCCGACCCCGCCACGCGCCGGCGCTCGCTTCAGACGGACTTCACCTGCCCCGACTGCGGCAGCCCCATGCGCCACCTCACGCGCGAGGGCTCCAGGCAGAGCGGGGGCTACAACTTCTGGAGATGCTCCAAGGACGACTGCATGACCACAATAGACGACAGGGACGGCAAGCCCGACTACCCGAGCCAGCCCGGCGCGGACCGCGACGACATCATTTGCCCCGAGTGCGGCGCCCCGGTCAGGCGCGTCACCCGCCCCGCGGCGGCGGGCCCCAGGTCCGCCTTCTGGAAGTGCTCCTCGGACACCTGCGGCTCCGCGTGGAACGAGCGCGACGGCGCACCCGACTGGCCGACCCGCCGCATATCGGCTCTGACCGACGAGCTGTGCCCCGTCTGCGAGGGCAGGCTCAGGCACTACAGGAAGGACCCCTTCCCCGGCTCGCCGGGCAGCTACGACTACTGGGGCTGCCAGGACCGCGCCTGCCGGAGCTTCTTCCCCGACCTGGAGGGCCAGCCCGACCTGGAGACCCGCTACTCCGCGCCCCCCGTCTCCGGGAAGTTCTGCCACCTGTGCGGGGAGCCCGTGAGGCACGTGGCGAGGCGGGCCGAGGGGGGCAGGAGGGCCGAGAGCTACTGGCAGTGCCAGGGTGCGGACTGCGGGGTCTCGTGCCCGGACCTGAACGGCAGCCCCGACACGTCCAGGACGTGGACGACCCGGCTGACCGACGCCGAGTGCCCCCTGTGCTCGAGCCCCCTGTCTGTCACGACCTTCGACCGCGGACCCGACGCCCCGAAGACGAGCGCATGGTCCTGCTCCTCGCCCGCCTGTCCCGGCAGGTGGCCCGACTCGGGCGGCAGCCCCGACTTCGACTCCCAGCCCGGCTCCGCCGCCGCCGATCCGGAGGAGGGCCAGGGCGGGCCCGCGGACTCGCCCGCCGCCTGGGACGCCGGGCCCGGCGGCCCCGCGCCCGGGCAGCCCTCCCGCGGCAACGGAGCGGCCCACGGCGCCTACGGCGAGGACGCCGGCGCCTACCGCCCCGGCGAGACGGACGCCTACGGGGACGGCACGCCCGACGACGAGGCCCGCGGCCACGGCCGCAAGTGCCCCGCCTGCGGCGGCGACCTGAGGCACATGGTCAGGAACGGGGGGGGCGCCGACGGCTACAACTACTGGAAGTGCGGCAACGTCCTGGACTGCGGGTCCAGCTTCGACGACCGGGACGGGCACCCGGACCCCTCCACCAGGAGGGTGTCGGTGGTGACCGACAGGACCTGCCCCGAGTGCGGGTCGAGGCTCCGCCACAACATGAAGGAGGACGTCCAGGACGGCAAGCCCGGCTGGAACTTCTGGGCCTGCTCCGGACAGGGCTGCTTCAAGCGCTTCAACGACTCGGACGGCGAGCCGGACTTCGAGTCGCCCTTCCTGGGTGTGCCCGACCCGGGCCACGTCTGCCCCCGCTGCCAGGGCCCCATCCGCCACGTCCACAGGGAGGGGGCCGACGCCTCCCAGAGCTACAACTACTGGAAGTGCCTGGACTCGAAGCACTGCGGGGCGTCCTACGACGACCTGGACGGCGCCCCGGACGCCTCCACCCTGCGCCGCATCCTGGAGAGCCCGTACACCTGCCCCTCCTGCGGGAGGCCGCTCAGGCACTCCATGAAGGAGGCCAGCCCCGACGGGTCCACGGGCTGGGACTTCTGGTCCTGCACCGACAGGAACTGCGGGATCCGCTACAACGACCTGAACGGCGCCCCTGACTTCGAGAGCCAGTACGTGGGCGGCGCGGCCGCCGACCCCGACCACGTCTGCCCGGCCTGCGGGGGGCAGATACGCCACCTGCTCCGCCGTGGCCCCGACGCGCAGAGCTCCTGGAACTACTGGCGCTGCGCCGACAAGAGCTGCGGGTCCACCTTCGACGACCTGGACGGCGCGCCGGACCCCTCGACGAGGAGGGTGAGCCTGGAGACCCTGGAGACCTGCCCCAACTGCGGCGAGAACCTGCGCCGCCACTCCCGCGAGCCCAGGGAGGACGGGACGGGCGGCTACGCCTTCTGGGCCTGCCCCAGCCGGAGCTGCCGGGCCCGCTTCAACGACCTGGACGGGGCGCCCGACTTCGAGGGCCGGGGGGGGACCCGCGACCAGACCGACGTGCCCTGCCCGGAATGCTCCACCATGCTCCGGCACCTGGTCCGCGAGGGCCCCTCCCCCTCCGACTCGTACAACTACTGGAAGTGCCCGAACGCGGAGTGCGGCTCCAACTTCAGCGACCTTGACGGCGCCCCGGACCCGTCGACCAGGCGGGTGACGCTCGACTCCGAGTACGAGTGCGAGTCCTGCGGGACGAAGCTCAGGCATCACGTCAAGGCGCCCGGCCCCGACGGGACCGGGGGCTACGACTTCTGGGGATGCCCCAACCGCGACTGCCGGGTCCGCTACGCCGACGGCGGCGGCGGCCCGGACTTCGCCGCCGGGCCCCAGGCCAGTTCCCTGGGACAGACCGACGTGCCCTGCCCGGCCTGCGGCACCCACCTGAGGCACCTCGAGAAGAAGGGCGCGACCCCCCAGGACTCCTGGAACTACTGGAGGTGCCCGGACCTGGCCTGCGGGTCGAGCTACGACGACCTGGACGGCGCCCCGGACCCCTCGTCCAGGCGGGTCTCGACCGTCTCCGCGGAGCACGTCTGCCCCATGTGCGGGAAGCCCCTGCGCCACAGCGTGAAGGCCGCCGGAACCGCCCCGGACGGCACCGAGATCCGCGGCTGGAACTTCTGGGCCTGCACCGACAGGGCCTGCAACTCCATGTTCAACGACCTGGACGGCGCGCCCGACCTGGAGGGCGGCCCGGGGACCCCCCGCGACCTCACCGACGTGCCCTGCCCGGCCTGCGGGAGCTTTCTCAGGCACCTCGAGAGGACGGGCGCGACCCCCCAGGACTCCTGGAACTACTGGAAGTGCCCGGACCAGGCCTGCGGGTCGAGCTACGACGACCTCGGCGGCGCGCCGGACCCCTCGACCAGGCGGGTCACGACCGTCTCCGCCGAGCACGTCTGCCCCAGCTGCGGCAGGCCGCTCCGCCACAGCGTCCGGGACGCCGGAACCGCCCCGGACGGCACGGAAATCCGCGGCTGGAACTTCTGGGCCTGCACCGACAGGGCCTGCAACTCCATGTTCAACGACCTGGACGGCGCGCCCGACCTGGCCGGCGGGCCCGGCTCCCGGAGCCAGACCGACGTGCCCTGCCCGGCTTGCGGCACCCACCTGAGGCACCTCGAGAAGGCGGGCGCGACCCCCCAGGACTCCTACAACTACTGGAAGTGCCCGGACCAGGCCTGCGGGTCGAGCTACGACGACCTGGACGGCGCGCCGGACCCCTCGACCAGGAGGGTCTCGACCGTCTCCGACGAGCACTTCTGCCCCAGGTGCGGGAAGCCCCTGCGCCACAGCGTGAAGGCCGCCGGAACCGCCCCGGACGGCACGGAGGTCCGTGGCTGGAACCTCTGGTCCTGCACCGACAGGGCCTGCAACTCCATGTTCAACGACCTGGACGGCGCCCCCGACCTGGAGGGCGGCCCGGGGACCCCCCGCGACCTCACCGACGTGCCCTGCCCCCACTGCCAGGGGATGCTCCGGCACCTCGTGAGCGACGGGTCGGGCGGCCGGGACACGTGGAACTACTGGAAATGCCCCAACCCCGAGTGCGGCTCCGCCTTCGACGACCTGGACGGCGCCCCGGACCCCGCGACCCACCGCAGGACCGTGGAGAGCGAGCACGTCTGCCCCTCCTGCGGCTCCCGCATGCGCCGCCACGTGAAGCAGCCCGACATCGAGGGCAACGGCGGCTGGGACTTCTGGGCCTGCTCCAGCCGCACGTGCCGGACCCGCTACGGGACCCGGGACGGCGCGCCCGACTGGGACAGCCCCTGGGGCGGCGAGAGCGACGTGGCCTGCCCGGCCTGCTCCGCCCCGCTGAGGCACATGGTACGGACCGGCACCCCCTCCGAGAGCTACAACTACTGGAGATGCACCTCCGAGTCCTGCGGGTCCTCCTTCGAGGACCTGGACGGGGCCCCGGACCCCTCCACCCGGAAGGTGTCGGTCTTGTCGGAGCACGTGTGCCCGACCTGCGGGTCCTTCCTCCGGCACGTGACCCGCGCGGAGTCCGGGAGCCGCCGGGGCATGGACCTCTGGTCCTGCTCCTCGCGGAACTGCCGCACCTTCTTCGACGACAAAGACGGGGCGCCCGACTTCTCGAGCGCCCGCAGGCCCGCCGAGCCCTCGGGCATACCCTGCCCCGAGTGCGGCAAGGACCTGGTCCACATGCAGAGGGACGCGTCCGGAGGCCGCGAGGGATACAACTACTGGAAGTGCCCCGACGACGGGTGCGGGGCCTTCTTCGACGACTCCGAGGGCAGGCCCGACCCCTCCAGCCTCAGGAAGACGCTCAAGACCTCCCGCCCGTGCGGCAAGTGCGGGTCGCCGCTCCTTCACAAGATCCGGTCCGCCGGACCGGGGGGCCGCGGCTGGAACTTCTGGTCCTGCTCCAACCGCGACTGCCAGGCGGCCTACGAGGACGCGAACGGCGCCCCGGGCCCCGAGCGGGTCAGGACGACGGCGGCCCTCTCCGAGCACGTCTGCGAGGACTGCGGCAGGCCGCTCAGGCACATCGTGAAGGAGGGCGACAACGGCTACAACTTCTGGGGATGCTCCGGCTTCCCCGCCTGCAAGGCCACCTACACGGACGCGGACGGGAGGCCCGGCCCCAAGCAGCCGCCCAGGAGCGAGCCCAGCGGCTTCAAGTGCGTCCGCTGCGGCTCCGACCTCTTCCGCAGGAAGGGCACCAGCCGCAGCTCCGGGATGGACTACGACTTCTTCTCCTGCTCCAACCAGAAGTGCCGGGCCATCTACAACGTGAAGGACAACGCGCCCGACGTGCCCGAGGCCGTCCTGAAGCGGCTGGCCGCCTCGCTCAAGAGCAAGTAGCCCCGGCGCCGGGGAATCCGGGGCAGGGCGGTCCGCCGCCCTGCCCCCCTCCCCGTCTTCCTCGCCGTCAGCCATCGCCTGGCCTTATCCCTTCGCCCTCCTCCAGCCCCCCGCCTCTCCCCGTCGTCCCTGCCCTCCTCCAGTCCCCCGCATCGCCTGCCCAACCTCCCTCTCCGTCATGCATGGCCACGCCTTTCCGCCCTCCTTCCCGCTCGTTTTGTCTTTCGCCCTTATCCCGCCGCTGCATTCCGGCCTCTGGCTGAACTTTCCCGCTTCCCTGTGCCTGAACCAGCCACTCCGTCCTGTCCCTCCCGGCCAGCCAGCCTCCTGGCGACCCGGAAAGTCACTGGACGCTTCTCCCGCTTCATCCTTTGAGAAGGCCCCCCGCCGCCCCCCGGCGGCTCCTTTCCATGGCTGAAGGGGGATCTGCAGAACGTCCCTGCCGACAGGAGCAAGCATCTAGCCCCTCGATGATTCCTCCATCTTCCCCCGGCACGTTTCTGAGGGAACATCTGCCAGTTCTGGAGCGGCAGGTCCTCCCCGATAAGTGTCAGCGTTCTGCGGAATGAGTCAGAGTTGAAATTTGACGGCTGGACAAATGCTGCCGGGGTAAGGTTCAGGAATTATCGGAATTCATATTTCCGGCGGACTCTGGAAGGATTATGGAAAGACCAATGACTGTGTTAACGTTTCTCCGAAAGATCAAAATTTTTAAAAAAAACATCTAGATATGCCTTCGCTCTTTCCGCGAGCTGAGCCACATCTGTGCCACGCGACTGGAGTGCCGCAGCCCAGGGGCGACCAGGATGCAGGATATCCCATAAGGACTTGGCACCTTCCTTTCTTCCTTTTCCCGGATTATGATTGCCAAATCCATCAATAACGCAATTCCAGAGCGGCTGAAAGCGTCGTATCAGCGTGGCCTCTGCCAACGGTATCCAGATTTCGTCAACCACCAACAAACGGCAAGAGAAATCGGAGATGTTCAAATTATTGACTGCAGATATTGATTCTGCGTGCTCTCTCAGTCTTCTGAACAGTGCCGGGCCATGATCGTCATTTTTGATTTCAAGCCCTTTTCTTGCGCCTACCGGGACGGCCTTTCCGACATAGACGGGAAACTTTGACTGGCCATGATCCATCTTAGACAAGAGCGCATACGGCTTGAAACGACCGTTGAAATAGAGGGCATAGACACCTGCGCCAAAGAAATGCTCAGGAGGCAGACCACAGGGCTCTGCGCACATGAGGGCAGCAGCCACGCTCTCGCCTAAATTGCTCTTGTCCAGCGGATTGAATGGGAGCGGTCTTTTCGAATTGCCTTCATCCATGACAGACGCCCGCGTTTGCATCATGGACCGGCTTGCGAGTTTCGTAAGCCTGTGTGCCTGTCATGATTGATGGACGGAGCAGGATTTTTGCCACGGATTCTCCTATAGCCCTCGCGAGGAGGACCGGGACCGCGTTTCCGATCTGGCGCATGCTTTCGGACCATGATCCGTCAAAGACGTACGTGTCGGGAAATGTCTGGATTCT
Source organism: Deltaproteobacteria bacterium (assembly GCA_031263525.1). Classification (GTDB taxonomy): domain Bacteria; phylum Desulfobacterota; class Desulfarculia; order Adiutricales; family Adiutricaceae; genus JAIRZX01. The sequence goes on from JAISFP010000263.1 coordinate 9,863, forward strand.
TGCCGCTTCCCTTGCCGTATAGTGCCTCAGGGTGCCATCGTCAAGCAACACGCTGTTCTCGCCTCCCGGAACTCCATGCACGCCAGCCTTCAGGGCCTTGGAAGGATCGTCCAGGATGCTACCGGAATGGCCCTTGTATGCCCTGGCATCGCCGCGGAATTCGTGGTTGGCGAACCCGCCAGAATCTCCGGAACGAGGATCCGGCAACCCGACAAAGGCGTCCCGGACAGTCCGCCACCTCTCACAAGGTTCCAGTCCTGCGAGCCCAGTCAGGAAGGGTCCGTATTCAGGGAGACCGGCACAGGAGATCCCGTGCTCCTTCCAGTACGCTCCGTCGCCGCTTTTGGCGCGCTCGAGGGCTTCCCTGGAGCAGGCGGGTCCCGGAAAGGACCATCTGACGCCAAGGTCGTTCCGGAAGCCTGCAATCACCACGCGGTGCCTCAACTGGGGGACGCCGTAGTCAGCCGCGTTAACCTGTTGGTAGACCACGTCGTACCCGAAGTCAGGGCGCGTGAGCGAGGCATGGTGCCTCTCAAGTTTCCGAAGATGATCCTGCCAGCCACCGCCTCCGTCAGCAAGAACCTCCGGATGGGAAAGCTGCAGGAGGATGTAGTTGAAATAAGGGGCGAACGGCTTGCGGAGCAGCCCCCTCACGTTCTCGAACATGAACCCGAGGGGACGCAGCTCCCTGACGGCCCGTACGGCCTCCGGGAACATGTCGCGGACATCGTCACGCCCCCCGTGCTTGCCGCCGAGAGAGAACGGCTGGCAGGGAGGTCCCCCGGTCACGAACTTGACACGGTCAACAAAGTCGGAATAGTCGAAATCTCTGATGTCGTCTTCTATGACTCTGGGACTCGTCGTGCCGCCCCCAAACGCGTCCAAGTTTATCCTGAGAGTGTTGCAGGAATCCTTGTCCCGCTCCAGGAGGGCCAGAGGGAGGAATCCCGCCTGGTGCATTCCCAGAGCTAACCCGCCGGCTCCCGCAAACAATTCGATTGATTCTATCGTCATGGTTCTGACATGGAACCCCCAGACATCAGACAGAGCAGAAGAAGCTCAGCTTTATGTCTTAGGAGCGGAAGTATGGACCTCGTAATCGGGGAAAAAGATTATTTCAACTTTAAAAAAGCAACCGTGTGATTCGATCGGAAGAGCTTAAGGAACCGAAGAAGACGCTCTCTCGGAACACCTGGAGGTTGCTGCCGTGCTGGAGAAGAAACGGCCAGATTCCGGCATGAGGACATGCCTTAAGCCAAGGACCTGCGACTTTGCCTGCTTTCAGGGCGGGACTTCGGGAGGTCAACGGGATGTCGAACCCGACGAACCCGAAAACCAAAGACCTGCGGCAGAGGGCGAGGTGCCTGAAGGCTCCTTCGGCTGAAGGGGTGAAGGTCAGGCTCCGCAGACCGAGATGACGCAAGGGCCGGAGACCGGGGGCCTCCTCGTGGGAAGGCCGTTGTCCAGCCCGTGTTATATCTTGCGGGCAAGACAAACAGGGCTGACCTCTTCTTGAGCATATATTACCACAAAAAGTGGGGAGGGGTCAACCAGTTTTACGAGGCAATAACGCGATCTGACGGCGAGTCAGAAAACACGGACTTTGACTAAAGGGAAGTACGTTTTGACTGTCCTCTAAATATAAAAAAAATGCATGCATAAGAACTGCAAAATGCATGTTTGCCAGGAGACATTTGCCTTGAAGCCCATAGCCCCTTTTTTTTGGCACACATTTTGATTACTCTCCAATCAAACGATTGAACATCGCCATGAAACCTTAACTTTGATTTGAATTTTTGTATTACTCCCAATACCCTTTACTTAACCAATGTCACCAACTTAAGGAGTCGTCTTATGAGGCAACCATTAACAGAGAATGCTTGGGAAACCATTAGTAAAATTTGCCTAGACCACTGGGCTGACTTGGAAGCCATCCTTGTGAAGGGATACTCTGATCACCCTTGTGATACGCTGGTCGGAGGCAGTCCAACCGTGAGGGAAGGGGCTCTACGAAAGGGACGAATCGCCCTTTTGAATAGAGATGTCTAACAACTATTCAAAGCATATCATAACCCAAATCTACCTTATATATTGCACCTAAATGCGTCTTGCCCTTGAGTTTGTGACATTGTTTACTTAACAGGACTTGGAAAAAATATGGATTAACTTTTGATTCAATATGAAAAATAATGAAAATCTTTTAAAATTTACATTGTTATCTGTTTATTTTGACATTATATGGCACTGTTGAGACTAATCGTCACTAGG
>JAISFP010000278.1 GCA_031263525.1 Deltaproteobacteria bacterium
GGCACGCTGGAGAGGTTCGCGGAGGACTACTGGCGGCACGAGGCGGCGTACCGCGTGAGAATGCGCCTTCTCGGCGAGAGCCACGCCGACACGCTCATGGCCAGGGAGGCGTTCGGGCTCTCGTGCCTGACATGCGGAAACCCGGTCGCGGCCATGGCCCACCTGTCCGCCGTCTTAGACGCTGCCGTCGCCGTCTCCGGACCAGAGAGCGGCGACTCGCTGAGGCGGCTCTTCAACCTCGGCCAGGCTACGGCCTCGGCCGGGGACCTGGCCAAGGCCGAGGAGCTCCTGGCGCTTGCACTCATGAGGCATGCCCGCTCCCTGGGCCCGCAGCACGAGCTCACCGGCACTGTTGCCGAGGAGCTCTCGATCCTGAGGGATAGCGTGTCCGGCGGGGGCCACGCGTAGGTGGAGCGGGGCGCACGGTGCCGAAGTCCGACATGGTGCCGGCGTCCGCCGCAGTGCCGGCGGGGCGGCATCTCCTGCCCGGCATTGGAGCGGTCCTGGGCATCTGAGCACTGAACTTGAGGTGCGTCTGGGCACCGACCCTCCTGTAAACCTGGCCGCCCCGGGTCCAATTTTTCCTTTCGCCTGGCCATCAGCCTTCCGGTCCTCCAGGGCATCTGGCCTCCGGTCTCCTGGTTGACGTGTTTACAAGCCTCAGCTCCGCCTGGTATCTAGTTCCCAGGTCCATCATGCCGCCTGGGCTCCAGTCCATTTGGCATCTGAGCTCAGAGCTCAGAGCTCAGAGCTCAGAGCTCAGGGCTCCGGTGCCGGTTTTTAGCCTGTTAGCTGACTTTTGCTCGGTCTTCCTCCCGACATTGACTTGCCCGCGCCGGGGCGGGTATCATAACTTTCTCACTCAGCTGACCTGCCGCCAGCAAGCCTGTCTACGGCGGCGGGGACGGCACTCCCGTCCCCAGAGCCTGGGAGCGCCCTTCCGTGGGCCTCCTCCCCGGCAGGTCCGGCAGGCTCGCGAGAAACCGAGGGAAAGCCTATGGAAGCCGACAAGCCCGTCCCGAAGCCGAGGGCCGACATATTAAACGAGCTCATGCTCCCCACCGCGAGCGAGGGCGCCTTCGTGCTTATCGCGACCCAGACCCCGGCGAAGGCCGTGTACCAGCTGCTTCTCGCGAGCCAGAAGGCATCCCGCGAGCTCGGGCCGGAGTCGCCGGAGGCCGCCTCGGCCGCAAACGACCTGGGCGTGGCCCTCTATTACAAGGATGACTTCAAGGGCGCGGCCGAGCAGTTCCGGAAGGTGCTGGCCTCCGTCGAGAGGGGTGACGGGGGCGATGACGGGCCGGGACACGTCGCCCCGATCCTGAACCTCTCCTGCGCCCTGACCGAGCTTGAGGACTACCGTCCCGCGCTGCAGCTCGCCTGGAGGGCCCTCGCGGCCGCCGAGAAGGGGCCCGGGCCGGAGAGCCAGGACGCCCTGGGGGCCATGATCCTGATCGCGAACGCCCAGCAGTCCATCGGCCAGAACGAGGAATCGAAGGAGCTCAGCGCGCGGATCGTGGAGATTGGGTCCAGGACTCTCGGTCCGGAGCACCGCTACGTCCTGACGGCGGCGAACATGGAGGCCGTCGCCATCAAGCAGATGAAGCGGTACGAGGAAGCCTTGCCGAAGTTCCGCGCTCTCCTGGAAACCTCCGAGAAGGTCCTAGGCGCCGAGCACCCCTTCCTGACCCTGGTGCTCACCTTTCTGGCTGACGCCGTCTCCATGGTCCCGTCCGCCGACCGCAGCCCGAGGGAGATCCACGAGGAGGTGGTCGCACTCCTGAAGCGCGCCCACGAGGTGGCCGTCAAGTCCTATGGCCGCAACAGCATCTCCGCCTTCTCCACCGAGGCCAACCTGGGCATGGCGATAGCCGAGCGCGGAGACTCCGTAACCGGGGAGAGGATGGTAAGGAAGGCGCAGTCCTCGCTTGCAGCGCTCGTGAATCCCAGCCATTCCGCCGCCCGCAGCGTCAAGGTGATCCTGGGCAGGGTGCTCGGCATGCGCAAGGGGCTTAAGATGTAGCCCTGTTCCGGCGGGGAGTGCGCAGCGGGAGCCGGGCCCGGGGTCGCCGCCCGGAATGGGGTCCGGCGGGTGGCGGGCGCGGTCCGCACTCGAGATGCCGCGGTCCTGTCTCGCTGCCGAAGGTTTTCTGCCATTCCGTAACTCCGGCATTTGTCCGTTCCGGAACTCCGGCTCTCCCGGGCTTCGGCACTCAGGCCCCGGCTCGCGGGCATCCGGGCCCGCCGGCGTTCGGATTCCGTCCGGCCATCAGGCGTTCCCGGCGCCGTCATCAGGCTTCCGGCTCTCCGTCATGCAGGCTCCGGTACTCCGCCGTTCAGGCGTGCCGACGCCGAAACGAGGACATCTCATGGAAGAAGGCCTGCCTTCCCCCAGGACCAGGGGCGATCTCGCAAACGAGCTCATGCTCCCCACGGCGAGCGAGGGCGCCTACAGGCTCATCGTCACGCTTGCCCCGGCCAAGGCGTCCTACCAGCTGCTTCTGGCGAGCCAGAAGGCCTCCCGCGAGTTCGGCCCTGAGTCGCCCGAGGCCTTGGCCGCGACAAACGACCTCGGCATAGCCCTTTTTTTGCGAGATGAGCTCAAGGGCGCGACCGCTGGGTTCGAGAAGGTGCTCGCGGCTGCCGAGAGGGAGGACGGTGGCGCCGAGGGCCCCGGTCTCCTGGGCCCGCTCACGAACCTGGGCTTCGCGTACGCCGAATTGCTTGATTACAGCCGAGAGGAGCGCCTGCGCAGGCGGGCGCTCGCCGTTGCCGGGAAGTGGCACGGGCAGGAGAGCTTCGAGACCTTGGGGGCAATGATCAACCTTGGAGCGTCGCTGCACCACTGCAAAGACTTCACTGCCGCCGCGGAGCTCTGCGGCTGGGCGGCTGAGGTGTCCGCAAGGACGCTGGGCCCGGACCACATGTTCACCCTGGCAGCCACAGCCGTGAAAGGCGTGGCCCTGGGGCAGTCGGGCGAGGCGGACAGGGCCGTGGCCGTACTCCGATCGAACCTGGAGGCGTCCGTCAACGCTTTTGGCGACAACCACCCTTTTAACTCCACCCAGCTCCTTTTCCTGGCCAACTCGCTCGTGAAATCGTCGCCCGGCGAGGGGGGACAGCGCGCGCTTCGCGACGAGTCAATGGCCCTCTACCGGCAGGCGCTTGAGATAAATATCGGCATCTTCGGCAGGGAGTCCTTCCGCACGCAGATGATTCAGGCCCTCATCGGCAAGATCACGGCGGAGCGGGGCGATCTGGCCGGCGGGGAGAGAATGATCCGCAAGGCCCATGACATGGTTGTCAGGTCGGCCCCCGGCCACCCATCCGTTCGCGTCATCAAGGGATGCCTTTCTGCATTTCAGGCCAATCGCGGCGGGCGGAGGTGATCTCCGGCTTCCGTCCGGCTGGCGGTCGCGAGAGCCGGCAGACACGGTTCCGATCCCGTGAGACGTGCCGAGATCGCGAGGAGCCTTTTCATGTAGAGATCTTGCTTCTTCTTGCATGCCACGTGATAATTTTGAATGTCTCTGGCAATTTTTAGTGTTTGAAAGGAGTGTTTTGACGATATTGAACAGTTTTCCAAATATTATTTTCAAGATTGAACATTGTTGCAAAGGTTTATGTTTGACAGGCAATCTTAATTGACTGAAATATTGTAACCATTCAGGTACCTTCCAAGAGGGACTCAACAGGGGGATTTTGCCAACCCCAATACCCTCTATAGAAAATATTTGCCCCTGAATGAAGTATCGATAGTTGACTGTTCAACTTCAAGAGCTCCTCATTATGCCTCTCTTCCCCCGAAAAAGGACATCAATAGTTGGGTACCTGAATGGTTACGAAATATTTATGAAATGAATTTCAAAAGTTGTGATGGATTATCCATGCATATGATGCTGAAAGCTATATTTCAGTCCTGTTAATCATGTCAATATTCATGTTGTCCGGTTACGCTGTCTGCGGTTGCCCTTTTTCCCAGCGCCGGACACGCGCCTCGTCCGGCAGACGGTCTTTCTCTGACGTCGGGCGGGAGAACGGGCATGACAGGCTTTGCCTGCATGGCTGATGGCATCGGGAGCAGGACAGCCCAAGTTAGGCTGAACACATGGACGATGCCGGAAAGCGCTTTTGTTCTGACTGCGGAGATTTGGTGGGCTTGAGCCCGGGGCTGATGTGGTTGGCCGTTCCTGCCTCCGGATTTCACGTGCCTGCCGCTGCGACGAGACGGGGCTTCCCGTCAATCCATGCCCGGGGGGCGGCCACGGCCCCGGCCCCGTCCCAGAAGGCCGGGGGGACGGTCCCGGCGGGGCGGCCGGCCCCGCTCCGGAAGTTGAAGTCCGGAAGAACCTGCGGGCCGCCGGCGGAGGGGCACCGGAACGATGCGCCGCGCCGTCATGCACGGGCTGGACCGGAAGCCGCCCGCGTCCGAGGTCCGCTTTCGGCACGCCGCGTCAGCTTTCGGCATGCCGCGCCCGCTGTCAGGCGGAGGCGTTATCCGTGCCGGGCGAGATGCGCCTGCAGCCGGGCCCCGCGAGCTCGGAACGACCATTCTGCCTGGAGACGACGTTTATCTGGGGGAAGCGGTCCTTGAGCGCCTCCACGTGGGTTATGAGGCCCACGAGCTTGCCGGAGGTGCCTGGAAGCTCCGAGAGGGCCCCCACGGCGGCGTCCAGCGCGTCCTCGTCCAGGGTGCCGAATCCCTCGTCGAGGAACAGGGTGCCGAGGTCGAAGTCCCGGCCGGTCATGTCGGCCAGGCCGAGGGCGAGCGCCAGGCTCACGATGAAGGTCTCGCCGCCGGAGAGGGTCTTCGCGGGACGCTCCACGCCGCCCTTGAAGCCGTCCGCCACGGCGAACTCCAGGGGCTCTGCCTCGTCCTCTGTGAGCACGTAGCGGCCGGACATCGCCCTGAGCTGGCGGTTGGCGTTACCGATGAGGACTCCCAGTGTGAGGCCCTGGGCGTAGTTCCTGAACTTCTTCCCGTCCTTGCTCCCGATGAGCTGGCTCAGGGCGTGGGAGCGTACCGCCCTTGCCTTGAGCTCGTCTCTCTCCCGCACGAGCTCAGCCGCCCTGGCCTTCGCGGCCTCGCTGGCCCTGAGCCTCTCCTCGTTCCTGCCCTTGTCGGCGAGCGCGGAGGCCAGGGTGTCCGCGACCGCGGCCGCCAGGGCCAGCTCCTCCTCGAGGGTGCCCGCCCCGGCCTGCTCGGCGGCCGCCGCGGCTGCCTCCCGCGCCTGGGCGTCCGCCTCCAGGAGCGAGGCCGTGCGGGTCCTGTCGCCCGCGATGGCCTCGGCCGCCTCCCGGAGCCTTTTTCTCTCGTCCGGCTCGAGCCTGGCTGCCAGGAACGCCGCCCTGTCCGGGGCGCCCGCCCCGTCCGCGAATCCCCGCTCGATGAGCCCGGCGTCCAGCCGGGCCTCCAGTTCCGCGAGCTCCTCCAGGCTCCGGGCCGCCCTCAGCCCGGACTCCCTCAGGCCCTCCTCCAGGAGCGCCAGATCCGTCTGGAGCCTGGCCGCGTCCGCCTTCATGCGCTCCGAGGTCTCACGGGCGGACGACACCGCCCCCTGGAGCCTTCCCGTCTCGGCGTCCGGGTCGCGGCCCCCGATGACGAGGGCCCTCCCGGCGGACAGCGCCTCCGCATCCTTTCGGGCGATCTCGATGGGGATCCGCCCCTCGTCCGCCTCCTTCTCCCTCGCGGCGACGGAGACCCTCCTCTCCTCCAGGCCCGCCTGCTCCTCCCGGCACTTCACGGAGAGTTCCGCGTGCCTCGCGTGAAGATCCTCGCGCTCCTTCCTCCTGGCATCGAGCTCCTTCAGAAGCGCGTCCAGACTGCCCTTCTTGACCGGCGCGGCGGTGTAGGGCCTCACCCTG
>JAISFP010000287.1 GCA_031263525.1 Deltaproteobacteria bacterium
AATCTTCTTCCATAATTTAGTAGCGAATCATAGCGAATAGATACCATGACTGGATGTTTGTCCGACATTTCCCCCCTGGACTGATTGCCAAATTCCGACATTTGGTTAAACGGGTAATATTACCCGTTAAATCAAATGTCGGAATCTTCTTCCATATTTTAGCAACGAATTATAGCAAGTAGATACCAGAACTGGAGGTTTGCCCGACATTTCCACCCCTGGACTGACAGCCAAATTCCGACATTTGATTAGACGGGTTATACCAGAAATTCCGTCCCGTGCAGCCCGCCGTGCCCGCAACGGAGGATTCGCCAGGGTCGCCCGAGGTTCGGCTCACGGACAAATACCTTGTCGGCATTCGGGCCGAGCTCGACGCGGCACCCGCCGACGGGCCCGAGCTCCGAGAATTCCTGGACAGGAACGACTGAACCATCTTCGGCTCCCGCCTGGGCCTGCTCGACGAGTATCTGGCCCACGCCCGCCTGGCCGGGGCTGTCCTCGACGTGTTCCTCACGCTATGGGCGGGGGACCTGCTCGTCCAGGGCCTGCTCAGGGCCGAGAGGATGACAGTCCGGGATGAGCAGGTGAAGTTTCGACAGGGCCGTGGCCAGCCGCGTGCTCACTGCGGAAAGCCCCCTGCAGGAGCACGACCACGGCCTGCCATCAGGGCGGATCATAAGCCCAGAAGCTGTCATGATGCCATCATGTAGCCGGCCCCCCCATCCAGGCCCCAGAGTCCCGAATAACTCTCGGCCGGGCCAGCAGTCCGGATGGCACCCGACCGGAACCCGGAGCCTCCGGAACCCCGGACAGACTGCCGCTCCCGAGTTCCCGGCCCCGCGCCGGCTCAGGAGTCGGCCCCCGCAGGCCGCGGCGGCCCGGACGCCGTGCACATGAGCCGCGGTGGAGCCGGAGGACCCCGCCGGACTCCCCTTAAACGCGGCGGGCCGCGTCAGGTCTTGGGAGAGAGTCCCAGTTCGGAGGCGATGGCGAGGGCCGCCGCCTCCGTGAACGCCGCCCTCTCCCCGGGGGTCAGGACCTTGCCCTGGGCGGGCAGGGCTATGCCCGGCAGCTCCACCCCGCGGGGGGCGTTCACGTTCTCGGGGCGGGACTGGACGCCGTAGTCGCCTGCCAGATCGCCCCTGAAATAGGCGTTCTGAAACTCCATGAACTTCAGCGCGTGGGCGGTGGAGTCCAGGACGGCCGTCTCGCCGGGCGAAACGAGCCCCAGGGCGATTGCCTTGCGCAGGCCCGCCAGGGACTCGCCCCCCTGGGTGCAGACCGTGAGCCCCGAGCGGTTGGCGAGTATCATGGAGTCCATTATCTGCTGCTCGGTCACCTCCACCGCCTGGAAGGCTCCGGGGCCCCTGGCCTCCTCGTACCTGGCCGCGAGCCTCGCCAGCCTGGGGAAGGAGACCGGGTCGCCTATCATGGCGGCCTGCGCCACGGACGGGCGGACCTTCACGGGCTCGTAGGACCGCTCGGAGGGGGGGGAGCTGTAGTAGCTGAAGACGGGGTTGGCCCTCTCCGACTGGACGGCCGTCACCCTGGGGAGCCTCCCGATCACCCCGGCCCTGTGGAGCTTCATGAGCCCGCCAAGAACGGCCGTGATGTTGCCGGCGTTCCCCACGGGCACGAAGAGCATCAGGTCGCCTGTCTCCCAGTCGAACTGCTGGGCCACCTCGAAGGCGTAGGACTCCTGTCCGAGGACCCGCCAGGGGTTCTTGCTGTTCAGGAGCACCACCTCGTAGTCCTCGGAGAGCTTCTCCACGACCTTCATGCAGTCGTCGAACACCCCGGGGAGCTCGAAGACCCCAGCCCCGGCCCCCAGGGGCTGGCTCAGCTGCTGGGGGGTGACGTAGCCGCGGGGCAGGAGCACGGCGGCCTTCACGATCCCGCCCAGGCTAGCGGAATACAGAGCCGCCGCGGCCGAGGTGTCCCCCGTGGACGCGCAGACGGCCATGATGCCAGTCTGGCCCCTTGTCCGGGCCAGGTACCTGACAAAGGACAGCGCCGCGGCCATGCCCCGGTCCTTGAAGGAGGCGGAGGGGTTCAGACCGTCCAGCTTGACGTAGAAGGAGGCCCCCACCTCGCGCTCCAGGGGGGGCGGGGCCTTGACCGCGGGGGTGTGGGCCTCCCCCAGGTAGACCACGTCCTCCAGGGGTATTATGGGCGCCAGGAACTCGTGGTAGCAGAACACGCCCCGGAGGGCCTGGTCGTTGGCCATAAGCCTGTGGTCGAAGAGCCTCCTCCACCAGGCCCCGTCCCGCTCCCTCAGCCGGGCCTCGGCATGGTCCTCCAGGAGGAGGAGCCCGCCGCACTCGGGACAGACGTAGTGCAGGGCGTCAGGGGGGAAGCTCCCCCCGCACCTCAGGCAGTCGTAGCGGAGATCCCCCCCCGGCTCGGGAAGGATCGAGGCCCTGATGTCCTCCGGGAACAGCTCCGGCTTCATAATGCGTCTCCGGCTGGCGCGGGTGCCCCGCGCCGGCAGTGTCAGGAATGGTCCGCGCGGGGATCGGATGTCCCGGGCAGACGGTTATGAGGAAGGGGCCGCCCCTGGAACGGACGGCCTGCGGAGACTGCCGGAAGGGTCAGGCCTCGGACACGGCACCCCGCGTCGGCATTGTCGGAAAAAAACGCCCCGTGACCTTATGTCGCACAGGCGGCATCATAAAAATCTATCCCACATGGTAACTGTTCAGGTGCCCCCCCATGGGGAGTTCAACAGGGGGGCCTTTCAAATCAAAATGACCTCTAAAGAAACTCTTCCCCGCCACATGAGGTATCCATTATTGACTATTCTGCTTCAATGGTTCCTCATATGGGCTCTCTTCTTCCGAAAAGGCCCTCAATAGAGGG
>JAISFP010000294.1 GCA_031263525.1 Deltaproteobacteria bacterium
AGAGAAATGATGCCTTTAACCGGGGACAGAGGCCACCCTGGTCCTGAAATAAGGCCCGTTTCGCACACTGCGAAGGTCCCCCGAGCTTGGGTGAGGACCATCCTGGACACGGCGGAAGGCCCTCCCCTGACCCGGCGGGAGGCCTCCTGAGCCTGGAGGGAAGTCACCCTGGGCTCGGGTGAATGCCGCCCTGGACCCGGCGGGAGGCTTCATGAGCCTGGAGGGCGGCCGCCCTGAACTTCGGGGAGGACCATCCTGGACACGGAGGAAGGCCCTCCTCCGACTGGGCGGGAGGTCCCCTGAGCCTGGAGGGCAGCCGCCCTGGGCTCGGGTGCAGGCCGGCCTGGACACGGCGGGAGGCCATCAAAGGGGCCATAAGAGAGGCTGATTGGGCTCATGAGGTTGAATCACATGCTGCCGTGTATGAACAGACAAAGTTTGTTGATATTCAATTTAAAATTTAATCGTCCTTTTTGCATAATTCATAGGCACTATCGTAATTTAAAAATATTCAAACTATATTGATTAAGGGATGATCCTCTTTATCTCCAGCACGGAAACTGTGTCTGGCATAACCCCTATCGCTATAGGGTCAAAGAGAATTTACCGTCTGAAGCTTCGGTCATCAGCATGATTCCCGTATCTTTGAGCCTTGGCATAAGACATTAGCTGTCAGGGTGTCGGGGAGCTGGCACTTTTGTCTTTTCATTATGATCTTTCAAGTATTTCCAGTACTGCTGCGGGATAATGCACATCTCCTGCCCGTCCTTCTCGAAGATACCTATGACGATGTTTCTTTCCGTTCTTCCGATAGCCAGAGACACCAGGACGGCATTGTCTGAAGCCAGCCCATAGCCTCTGTCGTGTATCTGCTTCATTCCGGCATTCGCGGCCACTGGCCCGCCAGCAACATCATCAGTCATCTTAATCTCGAAAACATAAGTGATACCGCCGAAGACAACTTCTATGTCGAGCCGGCCAACGCTCTCATGTTTTTCGGATGTAGTTCTGCCTCCCGCCATCCACAGGGCGGCGTGGAGAATTGAACGGTAGAAACTTTCTCCTTTTTCCCTGAGCATCCATTCGGTAAAATCCGTTGACAGCCTGCCCAATTCTTTTTTGGACTGATCAATGCTCGAAGACTTGGCAAAATTATCGTCAAGTTGAAAGGCATGATTCAAATGGTTTGCGGAAGCATGGTCTTCAGAGCAAATGCCATAAAGAAGCTTAGACAAGACGTCAACTATCTCTGGAACATGGCATGAAGCGAGGTGATTGGCAAGCTCCTGTCCAGCTTTGTTGATATTATTGCGAGACTCTTTAAAATTCTGCAGGAACAGCCTGGAAAGGGACTCGCGGACCTCAAAGTTGGGGTAATCTAGTCCATACAGTCCCCCGCCTTTTGACCTCAGGCTCAAATAGCCAGCCTGATAGAGGAATCCTTCTGGAGGAGTGTCATCTATCTCGCCAGGATTGCTAACAAAATCTTCGTTCACTTCCATGCCTGGGAACTGATCAATCGTGAGACCTTTGTTTCGTAGGAATTTTCTGATAATTTTGTCTGAACCTGAATGGATCCAAAAATTTTTGAATTTCTTATCAAGAAAAAAATAATTAATGGAAAAAGGATTGTACAGTCTTGTGACCCCATCGAAAGAAAACCCGTTGTAATAGTTCCGCAGTTTTGACAAAAGTTCGTTGCCGTTCATGTTGAATAAAGTTGTTGCATTGTTAAAGAAATAGGCAAAATTATCCGTCAGCTCTTCTTCGGTATAACCCATGAAAGCGTCAAAATTCTGCATAAGCGAAATGTCTACTAAATTGTTAAGCTGAGAAAATAAGCCCATCTTAGAAAACTTGGTCACACCTGTAATAAAGACGAATTGAAGTTGATTAAACATGAATTTAATTTGGGAATAAAAGCGTTCCATCACCTCTCGCGTTTCGAGAAGCAAAGGATCTTCGTCTGACACCCTTTGTCTAAGCAAAATCTTAATGATAGGGGAATCGTATTCGTCAATCAGGAGGACGACCTTTTTCCCAGTCGCCTCGTAGATGTCATTTATTAATAAAGTGAAGGCAATTGCAGAATCACTGGAACTGAGAGACAGGTTGTGCCGTTTTGCACTGAAATTCAGACATACCCGGAGACTCTCTTCCAAAATCTGCCTGGTGGGGCTACCTCCAGCCAAACTCATATCCAAACGCATTACCGGATATTTTATAAAATCAGGTGAGCTGATGGATTCCTCGACGGCTAGCCCCTTGAAAAGACTTGCATTCCCTGAATAATAGGCATCAAGGGTAGTAACCGTAAGCGTCTTGCCGAAACGGCGGGGCCGTGAGCAAAATATTACGTCGCTCGTTTCTTCAAGTGTCTGAAAATACTTTGTTTTGTCGACATAGACGGCATTTCTCTGCCTCAGAGTTTCGAAACTCTGTAAACCGACTGGCAGAACAGGTTTTATTTCGCTCATATGGCTTTCCTCAAACTTTAGGTCTTCAATTGCACTGATAAATACTATTTAAAACATCTAATATTTTACACAACTGAATAAAACAAATCAACCTCATGTTCAGTTCTTTTGTTCCATAAAATGAAAATTATTAACTGAGACAATTCTTTTTTTATCTAAGCCATCTGCTAACACTAAATAAAAACACATTATAACGTTTACCTACAGAGTTAAGTTACATATATTCAGCATATATATATTCTAAAACTATCAAAATAAATATAATAGGTATAAATCAACATTAAAACATTATAAAATAATAAAAGTGGTTATTTTAATATCATATACTTAAATTCGAGCTGTATAAGTTCGCCAAAATGTGTATCGGTTCACAGACGAAAGCAGGGGCACCTACTGCAGGACCCAGATCATCCTCATTCGTGGGGCAGGACGGCTTTCCTCCGGGTCCTGAGCGGCCTTCCTCCGCGTCCTGACCACCCTTCCTCCGGGTCCCGAGCGGCCTTCCTCCGGGTCCCGAGCGGCCTTCCTCCGGGTCCTGAACGGCCTTCCTCCGCGTCCTGACCGCCCTTCCTCCGGGTCCTGACCGCCCTTCCTCCGGGTCCCGAGCGGCCTTCCTCCGGGTCCTGACCGCCCTTCCTCCGGGTCCTGAACGGACTTCCTCATAGCCGGAGAGACCTTCTTGCAGCTCCAGGACAGGCTACCTCCGTTTCTAGCGCAACCTACCCGTGAACGGATACCAATCTCTAACCATCCCTTCTTCCGTTCTTCCGTTCATGTCAGCGCAAATAGGATCAGGATAGCGCGGTAAAGATATGGGATAGGATGAGAAGGAATGAGCAGGATTATTGGACGGAGCCATAGATCTCTGTGAGGGGAGCTTCTCTCATGAACGGTCGCTGACTTGATGCCATGCCAGAAGAGAGGCTACTCTGGGCCCAGGCGAAGGACAGACTGGACACGACGGAAGCCCGTTCCCAAGCTAGGGGGAGGTCACTCTGGGCTCGGTCGAATGACACCCAGGACACGGCGGAAGTCCATTCCCGTGGCGGATATTTGGAAAATTTTAGCCCTGATGTTGACTCAACAACTTCTGCCTTGAACAGAAAATATTTTTCTCTTTTCAACAAATAATTAAATAGATTTTTTATAACCCATAAACTTTCCTGTCATTAACCAATAATGATTTTTTATTTTTTAGGAATGATCCTCATGAACTAAAAAACGTCTCCGACATCTGGCAGTAAGACCTATCAACATCAGTTCGAAGAGAATTTCCTGAGGGGAGCTACGGTCATCAGTATGGTTCCCGTTCTCTTGTTTCCTGACTCAGACCTTGGCTGTAAGGTTATTAGGTTACTGACACTTTTGCCTTTTCCTTATGAGCTTCCAAGTATTTCCAATATCCCTGAGGGAATAAGCACATCTCCTGCCCTTCTTTCTCAAAGATACAGACGACGATGTTTCTTTCCCTTCTCCCAATAGCCAACGACACCAGGACGGCATTTTCTGAAGTCATCCCGCAGCCACTGTCGTGCATCTCCTTAATCCAGGCACTGGAGGCCACTTGCCCGCCGGCGACGTCGTCAGTCATCTTGAGTTTGAAAAAGTACGTGAGACCGCCGAAGTCAACTTCTATGCCGAGCCGATCGACGTCCTCATGCCTTTCGGATGTCGGTCTGGCACCGGCCATCCACAGGGCGGCGCACAGAACTGAACGGTAGAAACTGTCTCCCTTTTCTCCGAGCATGATGTTGACAAACGCTCCCTTGTGTCCACGTATCCTTTCGGCAAACCCAGCTGACAGCCTGTCCAAATAACCCTCAGGGGGATCCGTCCCCTCTGCCTTGCGACAATCACCGACAAGTCTCTCAGCATGATCCATGATGTCAAAGAAAGCACGATATTCAGCGAAAATGTCAAAAAGCAACGTCAACAAGATGTCAACTGTCCCGGGAACGTTGCAAATCGCGAGATGTCTGGCAAGATCACGACCTGCTTTATCGAGTTCTGAGGGAGAACCGTTGAAATTCAGCAGGAACTGCCTGGAAAGGGACTGGCGGACCTCCAGATTTGGGTAATCGAGCACATACAGTCCCCGGCATTTTGACCTAAGTGTCAGGTAGCCGGCCTGATAGAGGAATCCTTCTGGATTTCTGCCATTTAACTCTCCAGGATAGATGGCAAAATTTTGGTCGACATCCAAGTCCTGGAACTGATCCGCCGTGAGACAGTTATCATGGAAAAATTTTCTGATAGTTGTATCAGAACCTGAATGGATCCAGTAGCTTTGAAAATTTTGCTCAAGAAAAAAATAATTGATGGAAAAAGGATTGTACAGGCTTTTGATCCCATCGAAAGAAAATCCTTTATAGAAGTTTCGCAGTTTTGACAAAAGTTCTGAACCGCTCATGTTGAACAAACTGGGTGCATTGTCAAAGAAATAGGAAAAATTATTCGTCAGCTCTTCTTCAGTGAAACCCATGAAAGCGTCAAATTCAGGCATAAACGAAATGTCGACATAATTATTAAAAAGCGTATTCAAGCCTATCGTGGAAAACTTAGTCACACCTGTAATGAAGACAAATTCAAGTTCCAAATACTTTAGTTTAATTTGATTATAGAAACGTTCCATCACCTTACGTGTATCCATAAGCAAATGGTCATCGTGTGCTACCATTTCTCTTTAAATAATTTTGATGACTGGGGAATCGTATTCGTCAATCAGAAGGACGACTTTTTTTCCCGTCGCATTGTAGAGGTTATCGATTAAGAAAGAGAAGGCGTTTGCAGGATCATTGGATCCAAGAGACAGGTTGTGCCGTTCTGCATTGTCCTTCAGACAATCCATGAGAATGTCCTTGAAAATCTGGCAGGTACTGCTCCCTGCAGCCGAACTCATGTCCAGGTTTATTACCGGATGTCTTGCAAAATCATTCGAGCTGACGGATTCCTCGACGGCGAGACCCTTGAAAAGGCTTGCCTTCCCTGAATAATAGGCATCAAGAGCGGTAAGCGTGAGTGTCTTGCCGAAACGCCGTGGGCGGGAACAGAATATGACATCGCTCGTTTCTGCAAGTCTCGGAAAATACATCGTCTTGTCGACATAGACGGCATTCTTCTGCCTCAGATTTTCGAAACTCTGCAAACTGACTGGCAGAACAGGTTTGTCTTGGCTCATAGAACTTCCCACAAGAAAATAGAATTCAATCGAAACGGTCTTGTCCTGCTCACCCGCGCTTCATCGACTATTCTGCCTTGTCCGCCTTCCTGTACCGGAAGATGCACCTACCGCAACCGTCCATGATGGTCTCGGGCCTGTCAAGGACCAGATCCGGCGCATAGCCCTCTATGAAGGCCGCGTCCCTCAGACACGACACGACGGACCCCAGTTCCTCCATGCCCAGCTCCCTGTACATGGCGGCGTAGTCGCAGCGCTCCACCTCGTAGGAGTAGCTGTCGTCCGTGAGCTCCAGCTCCCGGGTCTTCAGGGCGCCGCCTGCGGACCATAGCCCCTGGCGGGCGGCAAGCGTCCTTGTGCCGGGCCTTTCGGACTCCTGGGCCGCAAGCGCCGCCCCCGCGTCCCGTGCCGCGCGTCGGATCGCGCGGCCGATGAGCTCCCTGGCCCTGTCCGCGCCCAGGTCTTCCTCGAGTTCCCCGTAAATGTACTTGATGAGTTCCGCCTCTATGCGCCTGCGGGCTATGAGCGGGACCTGCGCTTCACCGGTCATGGGTTATGCCCTCTCCTGGTTTTCGTGCAGTCAGTGTCTAATAGAAATGACAATAGAAATTATTAGTTAAATTTAAATTTTCCAGACTTTATCAAACAAGCTAAATTTACATGATTAATTGATTTTTATTAAAATTTTATAACTTTATATTTTAATTTAATATCGTTTTTCAGAACAATATTAACCTGATTGGTATTTACCAATGAATGATTTTCCGGAGAAGAAGTTTCCTGAGTGAAATTGTCTTGAGAATTATCTGCCTGAGTGGGATTGCTTTGAAAAGAATTTAACTGAATGGGATTGCCCTGACCAGGATTAATCTGAGTGAGATTCCTTAAACTAATTATGACGGCATTTTATTTTAACAAAAACGATTTGTCAATATTGTTTTGACTCGTAGTTAAATTACAAACTAATTGAATTTTTTAACTTTGCTTATTGCCTAACTGAAAATCCTGTTCCGTGTTCAGCTGGCACTTGCCGCCAAGGAAGATGTCCGTGACATCCGTTCACGAGCACGGGTGTCACGGACACTCAGGAAAGTGCCGGTCTAAAAAAGGCCGTCCGGAGCCGAAGGGGCAGTCCCCCCCCGGCTCCGGACGGCCTCGTAACGTTCAGGCGTCAAGGCACGGGCCGGAGACGCCCCGGCCGGGCAAGTCCGCCTAGGCCTTCCAGAGGCCGTGGAGGTTGCAGTACTCCCGGGCGACGGCCGGGCCGTCCGCGGTCTTGAAGACCGCCTCCGGGGCGTCGCCGGGCTTCAGGCGCTTCAGGTAGGTGATGCCCTCCACCGTGAGCTCGATCCACTGGATGTAGTGCTTCTCCTCCATCGGGTGGGCAACCGAACCCACCTGGACCTTGTATCCGCCGTCCACCTTGGTGATCACGGGGACGTGCTTCTCCTTGGCGCCGTCGGAGGTGTTCTCGGCGAGGAGGACCATCGGCGCCCCGCAGCAGTCGGGCTTGCAGTCGTCGGCGGTCATCACCTGGAGGGTCAGGGCGCACTTGGGGCACTTGAATATCTGGCCTATCTCGGACATCTTTTCACCTCGTGGGGGCTGAAACACGATGCGCCCCAGTTGAATGCTATGAAAAAGGGGATGCGGACTGACGTCTGGCCTCATGCGGAA
This sequence comes from Deltaproteobacteria bacterium, assembly GCA_031263525.1. Lineage (GTDB taxonomy): Bacteria > Desulfobacterota > Desulfarculia > Adiutricales > Adiutricaceae > JAIRZX01. Next base: position 7,333 of record JAISFP010000294.1, read on the forward strand.
GCTGTGCCGCCCCGTCCGGGCGGCGGAAGGGCCCAGATGCCGGGCCGTCCCCGCTCTGGCAACGGTTCGGGACAATGGCGCGTCCCCGTTCTGAACGGGTCCGAAGAAACGTTCCCGGCCTTGTCCGGGCCCTGGCACAGCCAAAGCCCCGTCCCCGTTCCTGCAGGGGTCTGAAACAGAGGACCCGTCCCCGTCCGGGCCGGGTCCGGACATCGGCCCGTCCCCGTTCCTGCAGGGGTCTGGATCAGAGGACCCGTCACCGTCCGGGCCGGGGCCCGGACATCGGCCCGTCCCCGTTCCTGCAGGGGTCTGGATCAGAGGACCCGTCCCCGTCCGGGCCGGGGCCCGGACATCGGCCCGTCCCCGTTCCTGCAGGGGTCTGGACCAGAGGACCCGTCCCCGTCCGGGCCGGGCCGGGGCCCGGACATCGGCCCGTCCCCGTTCCTGCAGGGGTCTGGAACAGAGGTCCCGTCCCCGTCCGTGCCGGGGCCGGACAAAGGCCCGTCCCCGTTCTTGCGGCGGTTTCGAACAGAGATCCATTCACAGCCAGGGCCGAAGCCCTGAAAACGGTTCCGGCCTCGCCGTCGTCCTGGCCGGGACTCAGGACAGCTGTCCCGCCCCGGTCCGGCCCTGAGCCCGGAAAACGGACCCTTGCCCGTCCGGACCGGAGCCGGGACGGGCAATGGCCGGGGGAAAAGGCGGGACCTGCGGGAAGGGCCCTCCCTACAGGCTCCCGAGGACCTCGAAGTAGGCCTTGGCGTGGGCGCAGGCGGGGCAGAGCTCGGGGGGCTCGTTCCCCTCGTGGATGTAGCCGCAGTTGCGGCAGCGCCACTGGACGGGCTTGGCCTTCTTGAAGAAGGTGCCCTCCTTTATCTCCTTCAGGTTCTCCAGGAACCTCTTCTCGTGGAACTCCTCGGCCCGGGCGATGGACTCCATAGCGGCCGCCACGGCCGGGAAGCCCTCGCTCTTGGCGACCTTCGCGAACTCCGGGTACATGACGGTCCACTCATAGTTCTCGCCGGCCGCGGACGAGGCCAGCCAGTCGGGGAGCCCGCCGGCAATTCCCGCGGGGAACTCGGCGCCGATCTTGGCCGTGCCGCCCTCCAGGAACTTGAAAAGCCTCTTGGCGTGCTCGCACTCCTGGTCGGCGGTCTCCAGGAAAATGGCCTGCACCTTGACGTAGCCCTCGTTCTTCGCGACGGAGGCGGCCATGGTGTAGCGGTTGCGGGCCTGGGACTCGCCCGCGAAGGCGGTGAGGATGTTGATCTCGGTCTGTGATCCCTTGAGGGACTTGGTCATCGTCGACCTCCTGGCGCGGATGGGGGAGTGCGTTCGGCAGGCCCCGCGGCAGATGCCGTGGCAGGGGCCCCGTTTGCCGCCGGACGCGGCCTGCCGGGCCCGGAGGCCTGGGTCGCGGCCCTGGCGGATCCGCGAGACGGCCCTGGAAATTGCTGCCTTTCCGAAACACGTATGCCGGGCGTCCCGGACGGGCGCCCGCGCCGGACGCCCCGGGGCCCGCCGCAAAGAACTTTGCAAGAAAAGGAATCCCCCCGGTCTCCCGGGGGGGTGGCGGGTCGAAAAAAGTATAGGGCGCCCCCCGGGTCTTGTCAATTAACGGTGCCGCACGCGGACTGTAGAGGGACGGGGGGTTGAAGGGGATCATGGAAATCTCCGAAATCCTCTCCCCGCAACCGCAACCTGGCGATTGGCGCGGGATCCGCCCGGACCTTCCGCCGGCCTCCGTGCCATTGCATGCCTTCCTTCCGGACTTCCGGCCCGGGACAGACTGGAAAGCTTTTTCTCTGACGGTGAAATCTTGTAGCCGTTCAGGCGCCCCGCCAAGGGGAGATCAGCAGGAGACCACCTTTCCGGCAAAAATACCCTCAGCAGAAACTCTTCCCCTCCATATGAAGTATCCAACGTTGACTCTTCAGCTTCAAAGGTTCCGCAACCGGGCTCTCTTCATCCGAAAAGGCTCTCAATAGAGATACACCTGAACAGCTGGCTACTTTTCTACGGTCACGGCGAGACCCGCCCCCCGACCGTGGTTTTCCGGGCTGTTCGTCTCCTCGGCGTACGGCCCGGGGAGGACGAAGGTTCCGGGAGTGACAGCCCTGGCCAGGTAGGAGTAGGTGTACACCCCGGGCTCGAGATAGTCCGCGAAAAGCCTCACCGAGCCCTGGCGCACCTCCATGTGGTCGTACCAGCGGAGCCAGGATTTCGCGGAACTTCCCTCGACCGGGCTGGAACCCAGGAAGGAGCGGAGGCCGGGATCGAGATCCCGGCGGGAGAAGTCCACGGGCTCCAGGCCGGCCGGCACCGGGTCCTCCAGCGCCAGCGCGGACCTGGGGACGCTCGTCATGAGGGTCACGGTGACCCTGACGGTCTCCCCGCGGCGGAAGCGGGACTCGCCTGGAGGGCCGGGTTCCGGCCTCACCCGCTGGAAACTCCGCGTGAGGGCCAGCCCCCTCGTGGACATGGCGCCCAGATCGGGCGCGGCAGGGGCCCAGCTGAGCCGCCTGACGACCCAGGCCTCACCCGAACCGGATATCTCCCAGGCCGGAGGAGGGCCTGCCTGGAGCTCGCCTGCCGGCACGAAGGCGCGGAGGGCAGGGGAAAGCGTGCCCCGGAGGCTCCCGGCGAGCACCGTCCTTCCGCCCTGGCAGATCCTCACCGACAGATCCGGCAACGCTCCCGCCCCGTCAGGCGCGCCCTGGTTTCCGCCTTCGGGACCCGGGCCGCCCCCGGCTGCGGACGCACCCTCTGCAAAGCCCTTGTTTCCGCCTTCGGAGCCCGAGCCGCCCCCAGTCGCGGACGCACACTCCGTGGCTCCCGGAATTCCGCCTTCGTGGCCCGAGCCGCCCGCGTTCCCTGCAGTCCCCTCCGTGACGCCCAGAGTTCCGCCTTCGGGGTCCGAGGCGCCCCCAGTCGCGGACGCACCCTCCGTGTCTCCCGGAGTTCCGCCTTCGGGGCCCGAGCCGCCCGCGTTCCCTGCAGTCCCCTCAGCGACGCCCGGAGTTCCGCCTTCGGGGCCCAAGCCGCCCGCGTTCCCTGCAGTCCCCACCGCGACGCCCGGAGTTCCGCCATCGGGGCCCGAGCCGCCCGAGGTCGCTACTGCCGCGACAGCTCCCTCCCGGACGGCCCGCCCGCCGCCCTCAGCTCCGTGGGCATCTCCGGCAAAGGCGCTATCCCGGACAGCAGTATCTCTGTCTTTAGGGCCTTCCGAACCGCAGCCCTGTGCCTCTGTCTCCGAAGGCACCTGACCCTCTGTCTCCGGAGGCACCGGACCCTCTGCCGCCTGAGCCGCCGGACCCTCTGTCTCCGGAGGCACCGGACCCTCTGCCGCCTGTGCCGCCGGACCCTCTGCCGCCTGAGCCGCCGGACCCTCTGCCTCCTGGGCCGCCGGACCCTCTGCCTCCTGGGCCGCCGGACCCTCTGCCTCCTGGGCCGCCGGACCCTCTGCTGCCTGAGCCGCCGGACCCTCCACCACCGGAGGCGAAGGATAGCGGGCCCGTGTCCAGTTCCACACGGCGCGGGTCGCCATGACCGTCCTCGAGGCGCCCCATCCGCCCCCTGCCGGGGACAGGGCCCCCATGAGGAGCTGGGGCAGGAGGGCGTGCCCCGGATCCGCCTCGGAAAGGGCAAGTGCCGCGAGGGCCGTCATGTCGTCCCCGCCGGAGAGCATGAGCCACGGACGGTCGAAGCGGGACTGGCCGTGGCGCCAGAGCTCGCCCCTGTCCCTGCCAGTGTCCTTCACGCGGGCTGCGGCCCCCGAAAGCTCGATGTCGGACACCGCTATGACCGCAAGTTCGTCTATCTGCCGCTTCCTGGGTGCGGTCCCTCGCGACGCCGCAGCAGCCCGAAGCAGCAGGAGCCTTCCCGCCGTGTCCAGGGCGTTCCTCCTGGCGTAAAAGGGCTCGAGAGATCCTTCCCCGCCCCACCCGGCCCTCAGGAGCGCCCCCAGGACATAGAGGGCGCGGGCGTCGGAGTTGAGGCCGGCGTCGGCGCGCCGGGACGAGAGCTCGGATTCCAGGTAGTCGGCCATGACCGGGAGAAGGCCCGCGGCATGCCCGTAGCCGTCCTCCAGGGCCTCCCTCACGAAGTCGAGCGCCCAGGCCGTGAGCGCGGGGGAACGCTCCTTCCGGTTGCCGCCAGGCCAGCGCGTCAGGCCCCCGTCGACCAGCCGGGAATCCAGAAGGTCGAGGGCGCCCCTGACCCGCTCCGCGAGACCCGAGCGGACAGGGCCCGCAGGCCCGCCGCCACGTGCCAGGCGGAGCTCGTAGAGGGAGGCCGCCGCCCGTGACACCTCCTGTTCCAGGCTGTCAGGGGTCGAGGACCGGACGGTCGCGAGGGCCGCCTCCAGCGCCCCGCCGGGGCCCGGCGCAAGGCTGATTTCCAGTCCCCCGCGGGCGGGATCGGCCCCGTCGGGAAGCCGGATCTCGCCGAGCCCGTCACCTGGCCCCGCAAGAGTCAGGGTGGCGTCCGCGGTCAGCTTCCCGGCAGGACCCACGGGCACTGTAAAAATAGCCCTGTCTGCCGAGCCGCCGAGCTCCGCCTCGAAGAGCGCCCTCAAAACGCCGCCGCCCCCGGAGCCTCCCGGGCCTCCGCCGGACGCGGGCGAGTCGGAAAATACGGAACCGGACCCTCCGGCCCCTTCCGGACCGCAGGCATCCCCGGCCTCCGTCCCGGTTCCGCCGATGCCAGCCGTTTCCTCATCGCCGGAGGCTCCTGCCGAGCCTTCTGCCCTCTTAGCTCCGGGACTTCCGGAGACGTCACAGGCTCTGCCGGAGCCTTCGGCCCTCTTAGCTCCGGGACTTCCGGAGGTGCCGAAGACGCCGCAGGATCCTTCCCCGCCCTCTGCTCCTGTACTTCCGGAGGCACCGGAGGCTGCCGCCGAGCCTTCGGCCCCGCCCGCGACGAGACTTCCGGAAGCTCCTGAAGCGCCGGAGGCTACCGCTGAGCCTTCTCTCCCGCCCCCGCCAGGACTTCCGGAGGTGCCTGAAGATCCCCCGGAGCCTCCGGCCCAGCCAGCGCCGGGACTTCCGGAGGCCCGGCGGCCTCCCAGGGCTCCCTGGCTATCGTATCCTGCGGCGCCGATGCTCGCCCCGGCCGCCGGACCTGCCTCCGCCTGGCACCCCTCACGGCCCGCCCGGCCGGATCCAGGTCGCCCGGCTTCCAGGACAGCCCGAGCCCTGAAGGACACCTCGACACTCTCGCCGGGTTTCACGGCAACGGTCTTCAGCGGAACGTCCAAGAGCTCCATGCCTTCCTGCGGGCTTATTCGGACGCTTAGCTCGCCCTCGCCTGCGGCGCGGCTCCGGACTGTTGCCGAGGCCAGGAACTCGTCCCCGGCGGTCAGGTGCCCAGGAAGAGAGGCCCGGAGCACGAGATCCCGCGTGACGGTCACCTTCGACTCGCCCGTGCCGGACTCCCGGCCCCTGCCGACCGCCACGGCGAAGATCCTGTACGTCGTCAAGCCCTCTGGCAGCCTGAACTCGGCCGACACCCTGCCGTCAGCGTCCGGGACCAGGCCGGGCGCGAAGAAGGCCGAGGATCTGAAGACCTCCCTGATCCCGGGGGGGCCGCCCCGCTCCCGGTCGTCCCCTCCGCCCCCGGCGGGACCGGGGACGGAGGCGTCGGCTTCGCCGCCCTTGTCCCAGCCGTCATGCGAGAAGGTGTACGCGAGCGAGGCCCCGGTCATCACCCTGAGCGGGACGGCCCGCGCCAGGAAGGTCCTGGGGCGGAAGGCCCCGTCACCGTAGGCGTCGGCCAGCCCGGCGTCGACGGCGGCCAGGATCACCTCGCAGTCGGGGTATCCCTTCCCGTCCGCCCCGGTCACCCTGGCCGCGACCCGGAAACGTGCCCCGGGGGAGGCAGTCCCGGCATCCGGCGTCACCTCGACATCGAGGACGTCCCCGTCGGAGACGACGTTCAGGCGCACGTACCCCATCCTGAAGGAGGGCCGGCCCAGGTCCTCGCCCGACGCGGGCGGGGGCGACACGCGCCCGCGTGCGAGCGTGACCGAGACCCATATTCCCGGCACGTCTTCCTCCGTCACGGGAACCTCCAGCACGGGCGCGTCCCCGGACAGGCCGAACACCTTGGCCCCCGACACCCCGGCCCGCTCCACGGTCACGAGCCCCGTCCCGCGCGCGAACGGGCTCTGGACCAGGATCCTGGCCGTGTCCCCGGGCCGGTAGGAACTCCGGTCGGCGGTGAGCTCCACCCTGCCGTCGCCGCGGGCAGCCCAGGGCGCCTCGTCGCCCGTGATCCAGACGACGGCGGAGGCCATTGCGGCCCTCCCCTCGCGGTCCTCGAGCTCTGCCACGACCATATGCTCGCCGGACTCGCGGGGTGTCAGCTCTACTCGCACGGGTTCCGGGCCGCTCACGACCGAGAGCTCCGAGACAGTCTCGTCCGCGGCGTCGCTGACGTGCGCGTAGCCCCCGCCGTGCATGAGCCGGCGGGCCCCGGACCAGACGCGCCTCACGAGCCTCACCCTGACGGCCCTGCCGGAAACCGCCTTCCCGTCCGTGCCGGCAACAACTAAGGTCACTCCGAACGGCGAGCCCGCCGGGGAGACGTGCCTGTCGGTCCTGAGCCCCGCCGCGAGGGAAGCCGGGAGGGCCGTGAAACTGCCGGAGGCGGCGACCTCGCGGCCGTCGAGATCGCTCGCGGTAACCGTGAGCCCGTACCTCTGGGGGACAGGCGGGCCGCCGGCCGGAACCGACGCCTCGAACGTGGCGGACCCGTCAGGACCGGCGGGGACCTCCCCCGAGGCCGCGACGCCCGACGGCCAGGGATCGTAGTCAGGGCCGCCCGAGAGGCCGGAAGCGTGCTCCCTGGCAGTGAAGATCCATTCCGGCCCGAATCCCGGAGGCGCGTAGGACCAGTCGGGCGAGCGCTCCAGTTCGAAACGGTACGTTCCTTCGAGCGGCGCCCCGTAATGGTACGCCCCCGTCGCAGTGAAGCTCGCCGTCTCACCGAAAAGGACGTCCGGCATCTCCCCCAGGCTCAGCCCGAAGGCCGGGGCGCTGTGCTGGGCCACCCGGAAGCTTGCGGACGCGCTGCGCGGCACCGGCAGAACGGTACCGCCCGTGGCACCAGGGGCGGAGGAACCGCCCGGACCGCCAGGGACGGCGGAACCGACAGAACCGCCCGGACCGCCAGGGACGGCGGAACCGACAGAACCGCCCGGACCGCCAGGGACGAAGGAGCCGACAGAACCGCCCGGACCGCCAGGGACGAAGGAGCCGACAGAACCGTCCGGGCCGCCAGGGACGGCGGAGCCGACAGAACCGCCCGGACCGCCAGGGACGGCGGAACCGAAAGCACCGCCCGGACCGCCAGGGGCGGAGGAACCTGCGGATCCGTCAGCTACGTCCGAGTCCCCGTGGCCAACCCCAACCCACCCTCCAGGAGGTCCCAGATCGATTTCAACCCGCCAGTTCCCGTGGGGGGCGTCCTGCGGGACCGGCCAGTCCAACTCCACAGTGCCGTATTCCGTCATATCAGTGAAGCCGGAATATGCAACGGTTCCGTCCGGATCCGCCACGGAGATCCTGACCGTGCCCGGACCTGGAGCGGAGAGGCCTGAGACCCCGGCGCGGCGGACCAGGACCTTAATCCTGGCAGTCTCGCCGGGCCGGTAGACGGGCTGGGAACTGACAAGGAAGACCGAGAGTGTGTCGCCCGCGAAGGGGTCCAGGTAGCTCGACACCATGTTCCTGGGATCCTGCTCCCTGCTCCAGCCGAAGTTCCAGAACACCCGCTCGCCGTCCTTTTCGGCGGCCACGTTCAGGGCCGAGGGCGAGCTCGCGCAACCCGCGGACAGTTTCGGGAGAAGATCCCGCGCCCCCGGAAGCTCAGCGGTGCCGTCGGCCCCGGTCTTCCCTTCCCACGCGGCCCGGCCCCGGCAGTCCAGGACGCTCACCGCTGCCCCCGGCACAGCCGACCCGTCCGAGAGCCGGGTCACCCAGGCGAGCGACCCCGAGGCGCCGATCTTCGCCGTGACCGCCAGGTCCGTTACCTGAAAGAGGGCGTAGCTGTCTCCGGTCCCGGCCCCGGCGAAGATCACCCCGTCCTTCTCGCGGCCCTGCAGAAGCTCGCCCAAGTCGAGCGCGGCCACCGACACGTCCCTCGTGCTGTCCGTCCTGGGCCTTAAAGTCGCAGAATAGCTGCCGGGTCCAGGGGCCCTGGCCGTCTCCAGCCAGTCGCCGACCCTGTCCGGTTTCCAGCCAATCGGACCGTTCCATATGGCGTAGGGCCACATCTCCAGAAACCGCGCCGTCTCGTCCGGGGCCATCACCTTCCCGAAGGCGGGGACTGCCGGCATGTTCCTGACCCTCACCGGCACGAGAGGCGGCACGGACGACTCGAGAATCCCGCCCCGAGCCGCCAGCCGCGCCTGCGGGTCGAAAGGGCCCGTGCGGAACCGCACCACGCGGTCGGAGGCGAGCGTCTGGCCGTAGACGTCCGGCATCCCCTGCCTGAAGGTCAGGACGTAGTCGGTATCGGGGGCGAAACGCCACACGTTCAGTGACGAGAGAGAGTCCTTGCTCTCTCTGCAAGAAGAAAACAGTGACGACGAAGAGGTCGATGACGGCATAGATGACGATGACGGCGAGGAGGCAGTTGAAAACGAAGAGGAGGAGGAGGAGGATGACGGCGAGGAGGCACTTGAAAGCGAAGAGGAGGAGGATGACGGCGAGGAGGCAGTTGAAAGCGAAGAGGAGGATGACGGCGAGGAGGCAGTTGAAAGCGAAGAGGAAGAGGAAGAGGAGGAGGAGGTCGATGACGACGCAGAGGAGGATGACGTCGAGGAGGTCGATGACGACGCAGAGGAGGATGACGACGAGGAGGTCGATGACGACGCAGAGGAGGAAGACGGCGAAGAGGTCGATAACGACGAAGCGGATGATGATGGTGGCGAAGGGGAGGATGGTGGCGAGGAGGACACCGCGAGCGAATCCGGCGGGAAGCCGAGAGCGGCTTCAGGCTGGAAGCCTGGATCGGACTCCTCCTGGAACACCAAACCTGGCTCGGGCGGGAAGCCGAGACCGGACTCGGACTCAGGCCCTGACGTCGACGAACTGTCGCCTGACGGCCGGGCCGGCGCTCCCGAACCGCATCCAGCGCCCGACCACATGTTTCTGAGCTTGGCGAACTCCGGGTGAGGAGGATCGATGGAGATGAACCGAGCCGCGTCCGGCATGACCACGGGATTGGAGAAACGCACTGTGAGGTGACCGTACTCCGGCCTGGTCATCACCTGAGTCTTGGGGTCCAGCACCGTTTCACCGCGCCCGTCGTCCGGTTTCCCGAAACCGGCGGCAACGATCCCCAAATCGCCGTAGGTGCGGCCCAACGCCACCACAAAATCGTCGGGGAGTTCCGAGAGCCCGTCGGCCACTGGAGCGCCCTTCGCAATCACGAGCCGCCAGGCAGCGTCCCTGGGGATCGGCGTCAGGGCAGCGGCCGCGAATGTCCTGGGCCCTCCCAGGCTCACGGCCTCCAGGTCCTGAGAATCGGTCCAGAGGGCGGGCACGGCACCCTGCCCGTCAGCCGACTCCCAGACGAAACGGCTCTGCCCGTTGAACTTCGCAACGTCCACGGGCTGGTTGAAGGTCGCCTCGACGAAAGGTCTCAGGGGATCGCCCTCAAAGCCTCCCCGTTCCGAACGGCTCCTTTCTACGGCGAGCGCGGGCAGGGCAAAGGCCGTCTCCATGGGCCCGGCCGACACGGCTGCGCCAGAGAGCGACCTCGCGTGCGGGGAGAGCCTGACGGTCACGCCGAGGCTTCCCAGAAGCGGCCTGTCAGGCACGAAGGCGAGCGTGAACTCGTTGGTCCAGACGACTTTCCCTGGAACCGGCGGTTCCACGGTCAAGAGGGACTGGTCAGCACGGTCAAAGTCCCCGAGTCTCGCCATCGGCTGGCTGAACATGACGGCAGCCTGGGTGAAGCTCCCGATGTCGCCGCGGGGCATGAACTGGAGCACCTCCAGGGGCTCAACTGTGGCTGGCGCTGAACTGTCGCCTTCCGTAAGGGAATTTCCTCTCGCAAACTGAGAACTGACCGACATTCCGGCTGAAGATGAATCGGCTGACGAAAAAACGGTCCTGTCAGACTTTCCCGATGACGAAGCATCGCCTCCAGATGCCGCAACATTATCGGATGCTGCGGCTGACGCCGAATTGCCGCCAGATGCCGTTGCCCTGTCGTTAGTTGCGGCTGACACCGAATTGACGCCAGATGAAGTTGCCCTGTCAGATATTGCGGCTGACGACGAATTGCCTCCAGATGCCGTTGCCCTGTCAGTTGTTGCGGCTGACGCCGAATTTCCGCCATATGAAGTTGCCCTGTCAGTTGTTGCGGCTGACGCCGAATTGCCGCCAGATGAAGTTGCCCTGTCGGATGCTGCGGCTGACGCCGAATAGGCGGCTGAAGCATTTGACCTGATCTGGATTTCAGCTGACGTTGAATTATCGTTAAAATTTTTAATTCTATAAGGGTTGCCATATAACCATAAATTCCTATCTGATTTATCTGAAATTAAAATTATATCATTTTTATTTGAATATACGTTCATATTTCCTGATAGATCAAGATTATCAAACGATATTGATCCATCTCTCGAAACTTGTGAAGGGTTTATTTCATAACTTGACTGTGAACTAATGTCAAAATATGTTTCCTCATATGGGTGATCTGTTAACGATGAATTACTGGCAGGTGTTTTCAGGAGGATTCGTTCCCAGACAAAAGCGAACATTGAGTCTGAAGTGCCTAATTTGTAGAATTTTTCAATAGAATAGAAAATACCGTCAGAAATTTCGATAAGGCATAATGCTTCGGCCGATGCCAAGACGCCGCCAGCAGTTTTGGACCGGCAAGGTGTTCCGGCAGACGATGAATGTCCTGCCGAGAATATGTCGCCTACGGCAACGGCCGCTTCCGATGACGCGGAAGGATCTAAAGAACAACCTGACACCGTACCGGCTAGAAACGCCGCCAGGACCGTTAAAAGAACGCAGAGAAGTGGAGTATCCGACATCCGGAAGGCTGTTCTGGCATGATCAGAGTAATTGCAGGAATGAATCGGAAAAATCATGGGTTACCTGGCAAAACTACCCGGACCGTTTAATAGGAAAAACCCGGGCGATAATCAAAAAAATTACGGTCGGCAGCAGCGCGGTCCGGCGATACGTCTGAGTTTGCCTTCCAACGCCTGGCGAGCCAGATTCTAGCGGCTCCGGATGAGACGATCAAGCTCTGAGAGTAACAGTTCAGGTGCCCCCCAAGAGGAGCTTAACAGGAGGATCTTCCCTATAAAAAATGGGTATCTGTTCACTGACGAAAGAGGGGGAACCTGCAGCAGGCCCCAGCTCTTCCTCATTCCTGGTGCAGGACGGCCTTCCTCCGGGGCCTGGACGGCTTTCCTCCGGGGCCTGGACGGCTTTCCTCCAGAGTCAGACCGGCCTTCCTTCAGGTCCAGAGCGGTATTCCTCCAGGCCGGAGCGGCCTTCCTCCAGCTCCTGGACAGGCTACCTCCGTGGTCAGAGCGGCCTTCCTCCAGCTCCAGGACAGGTTGCCTCCGTGGCCAGGGCGGCCTTCCTCCAGCTCCAGGACAGGCTGCCTCCGTGGCCAGGGCGGCCTACCTCCAGCGCCAGGACAGGCTGCCTCCGTGGCCAGGGCGGCCTACCTCCAGCGCCAGGACAGGCTAGCTCCGTGGCCAA
>JAISFP010000329.1 GCA_031263525.1 Deltaproteobacteria bacterium
GGTTCGCCGTCCAGTCCCCGCCCTGAAAAAATTGGCGAAAAGGACCCCATGAATGATTTTTGACTACATCGATTTCTCATTTTGGAAGCTTATAGCCATTTTCGTGATACGCCTGCGGAAGTTCGGCGACTCGGTCGCCCCGCCGCATTGCCTTAGGTCGCGCCGCGGCGTTGGTCTCCTCCCTCACTCCCCCCTTCCCCGGCTTTCCAGCCCACCATCTCTCCTTCCCCCCATTCTTCTTCCAGGCCCGCCTTTCTCACCCAGACCGCTATCTATCCTTCCCGTCCTTGCTCTTCTTTCCTTCCAGGCCTTCCTTTCTCCTCCCTCCCGACTTCTTGGAGCTCTCGCGCACCGTGCCGGCCCGCGCCTCGCGGAAGACCGTAGCACGGGACAGGCCGACTCTGGAAGAAGGCGGGAGGCCGCGTCTCGGGGCGAAGGGCGGCTCGCCCAGCCGGGGAGTCCCGCGAAGCCCCGCGGGGGTTCCCCGGGCCTGCTGGCGTCCCGCTTGACGGGGGCCCGTGCGCGCGGTAATCTTGATAAATGATTAAGGGAGAATGTTTTGCCGGAAGCGCGCCCGTTCGGGGCGTCCCGTCCTGCGGGAGACGCGGGATTCCGTCTCCCGCAGGCCTCCTTGCCGGACCTGGTCTCGCGCTCCAGCCGCCTTCCGGGGGCCCACGTCCGTAACCGTCCGGGGCCGCCGCCCGCCGTTTTCCGGGGCCCCCTCCTGTCGCCTTCCGGGGGTCGCGTCCGGAATCGTCACGGGCCCCTGCCAGCTGCCTTCACGGGCCCCTGCCCGTCGCCTTCCCGGGCCCCGCCCGGAACAGTCCGGTGGCCCGAGTCCGGGACCGCCCGGGGGAGAGGGATCGTCACAGCATGTCGGCCAAGTACGTCCCGCGAAGCTGCACAGAGGAGGAGCTGACCGTCCTGGAGGGCTGGGCCTCCGGCGGCGCGCCCGATCCGGAGCTGGAGAGGCGGGCGAAGCTGGTCGTGATGGCCAGGAGCGGGATCCCGCGCCGAAGGATAGCCGACGAGCTGGGTTTCGGCCTGAGCAAGGCGGCCATGTGGATACGGCGCTTCGACGACGGCGGCCCCGGGGGCCTGCGCGACAGGATCCCGGGGCGCCAGCCCGTGGTTTCCGGCTACGCGGCCGCGCGGGAGGCCGTGACGCGGCTCCTCGCCGGGCCCCTCCCGGAAGGGAGCCGGCAGTGGAGCGTCAGGCTCGTGGGCCAGGAGCTCCGGATGCACGTCTCCAGGGTGAGGGAGGTCCTGGAGCGCGAGGGCATCGGGCTGGCCAACCGCGCCGGCCTCCCGGCCAGGCTCGCCTCGTCGCCGCCTTCCGAGGAGCACGCGGAGATTCTGTCGCTCTGGGCGGGCGGGGACGCCCCCTCCGCCCGCGTCGCCTCCCGCGCCAGGCTGATCCAGGCCGTCCTGGCCGGCGAGAAATGCCAGGAGGTGGCCAGGATCTGCGGCACGAGCCTCCGCCAGGTCTTCGAGTGGACGGCCCGCTTCGCCAGCGAGGGCCCGGACGGCCTCCTGGACAGGCCCGGCAGGGGCCGCCCACGGGGCCGCACCCTCGCGGGCAGGAAGCTCAGGCTCCTCCAGAAGCTTGTCGGGTCCTCCCCTCCGGGGGGCGCGGGCGCCTGGACCCCCGAGGCTGCGGGCGAGAGGCTGGGGCTCGACCTCGCGAGCGTCCGGAAGACCTTCGCGGCGCTGGGGATCCTCCCCGGAAGCCCCGGGGTCGCGGCCGGGCCCCCCGTCGCGGGGGACTCCCCGACCGGGGAGGAGTCCCCCGGCGCGGGCGAGCTTCCGTCCGGCGCGGAGGCGGTCCTGACCGGCGCGGGCGATCTCCAGGCAGCCGCGCTGGGAGCGGGGGGCGCGGGCGGCCCCGGCCTCCCGGACGGGGACGGCGCAGTCCCCGCGGGCGGCAGCCAGGCCCTCCCGGAGCCCATTCCCGGAAGCGTCCCGGTCGGGGGCGGGGCCCCCGCCGCGGGCGAGCTCCCGGCCGGGGCGAAGGTCTCCGCCGCGGGGAAGACGGTCGCCGGAACGGGCGGGGCGGACATGGACCTGCTCAGGAGCTGGGCTTCCGGCGGCGCCCCGAACGGGGAGGCCGCGGTGAAGGCCGGATCGGTGCTGGCGGTCCTGGAGGGGGCCAGGGTCAAGGAGACGGCGGATCTCCACGGACTGGAATACTGGAGGCTCCGGTACTGGGTCTCGTGCTTCCTCCAGGGAGGCACGGAGGGTCTCGCGGGCCGCAAGTCCGAGACGGCGGCCGGGGAGCGGGCGGAGGCCAGGCTCGCGGCGCGGGACGATCTCAGGGAGAGGGCCCGCGCCCTCGCCGCCGGCCCCCCGCCCGGGGGGCTGGACTCCTGGGACTGGAACAGCCTGGCCAGGGAGCTCGGGGTGCCGCGCACGCGCCTGAAGCTTGCCATGCGGAAGTCGGGCTTCCGCCTCGGCCCCGGGGGCCCCGCCAGGAAGGCCGCCGCCGCGGCCGCCGTCGCGGCCGCCGCCCTTCCCGGACTGTACAGGGAGATTCTGGACGCGTGGGCGGAGTGCTGGGACGGCACGAGGCCCGGGCCCGGCCCCGACGGGAGGGCCCGCGGCGCCGACTCACTGCGCCCGCTCGCCTGGCGGGCCAGGATCGTTCAGGCTTGCCTGGAGGGGCGTTCCGCCAGCGAGGCAGCCGCGATGTGCGGGGCTTCCGGGTGCATGGCGAGCAAGTACCTGCGCCTCTACCTCGACAGGGGCCCCGTCGCGCTCCTGGCGTCCCCCCTCTCCGGCCTCGGCCTCGCCGTCGGGTTCCCGGCCTCCGGACTCACCTCGCGGGCGGTCCGGAAGATGGCCGAGGCGCTGCTCTCTGCCCCGCCCCCGCGCGGGGCTGAGTGGGACCTGGCCGACGCGGCCCTGTTCCTGGGAGTCCCCCGGGACCGGCTCCGTGAGGAGCTAGGGAGGGCCGGCGTCATCCTGGCCGAGCGCCCGGACGGCGGCGGGCGGGACGGCCTGCCGGACCCGTCCCCGGATAACCGGCGGGACGGGCAGGGCGAGTCCCGGTAGGCCGCCTGCAGGGCCGGACGCCCTGCCGGAGGCCCCGCGCGGGGGGCCGGGCGGTTTTTCGGAGGTCCCGGACGAGGGGCAGGGCGTCATGCCGGAGGCCACGCGCGAGAGGCGGGGCGGTTTTTCGGAGGTCTCGGACGAGGTGCAGGGCGTC
>JAISFP010000346.1 GCA_031263525.1 Deltaproteobacteria bacterium
AAGCGGGCAAAGCAGATGAGTGAGGGGGTCTACAGTTGCTCCGCGGGGTCATAACTTGAAAGTGTTGTTTCAAATAAGCAGTTCGGCGTCCGAACTCGAAAGAGGGGGTGGAAATAAGCAGTTCGGCGTCCGAACTCGAAAGATATGAAAGATATGAAAAATATGAAAACTGAGCCGGTTACTCTACACTTTTATCCTTGGCGACAGCATTGAAGGCGTGTTGCTTAACACCAAGGATTTTTAAAATAATAAATTAATACTTTACATGGCATAGGGAGCTAAGTCAAGGGAAAACGTACCGTTTCCCTGCTGTCTCTTTAATAAAATCTACTAGTAATACACGCACCAAATAAATTGGCCTTGTTTTTGCTTTGAAAGCAATTTTTAGTAACTGTTCAGGTGCCCCCCCATGGGCAGCTCAACAGAGGGTCTTTCCAATCAAAATGATCTCTAAAGAAACTTTTGCCCGCCACATGAGGTATCCATTATTGACTCTTCTACTTCAAGGGTTCCTCATCTGGGCTCTCTTCTTCCGAAAAGCCCTCATAGAGGGGCACCTGAACAGTTACCATTTTTTAATCTATACCCAACCATGAGGAGGGCGGGCGGCTCGGCTTCATCAGGCAACATCTGAAAGGCTCGGCAAAGCATTCCAGGCGGGTTTCCCCTCCAAAGAGCGGGCTAAGTCAACGGCATTGGGGTAGAGCGCAGGGAGCTGATTTTCGGCTAACCTCCGGCAAGTCGGCGGTACGAGTACGCCGTCGGCAGTGGGTGAGGTGTTGCAGCAGAGGTTTTCAAGTAAATTACTCAGAGAGTCTTGCACTATGCAGTGTCATTTGCCTGCCGTGATGACGTCAAGCTCGGATTAACGTGACATGGAGCCGGGGGCGGCGGATCGTCATGTCAAGTCGCTGAGGGGGTTCAAGCGGGTGCCGGCTTCCGTAAACCCGTGGGTGCGGCAAGTGATCCCCTCACTCGCGGGGGACGGCAGGCACCACGGGACGGACGGGGCCGGACGGCCCGGACAACCCGGCATCTCTGGAATTTAGAAGTCTCGTGAAGTAGGATAGGCGGGCCTATTCAGGTGCCCCTCTATTGATTTGGGACCTTTTTTGAGGAAGAGAGTCCTGATAAGGAACCCTTGAAGTTGAAGAGTCAACCGCAGGCGCTTCATGTGGGGGCAAAGAGTTTCTGCAGAGGGCATTTAGGTTGGGAAGATCCCCCTGCAGAGTTCACCTTGAGGGGGAACCTGAACAGCTGCGGATAGGCGTTCGTTACGCTCTCGGGCCCCTTTTCATGAGACGGGGGCTTTCAGGTCCCGCCGCCTTGGCCTTGGGACCCTGTTCAGGGGACCCTTGCAACGGATAGGCGCATTTTGCTTGGTTGGTTTTTCTGAGCGCTATGTTTAGAGGTTTCGCGCCTTCATCACCGCAGATCCAGGGGTTCTCGGAGTTCCCCCTTTTCCCAGGAGCCTCGCGCGGCGGTCCACGGGTTTTCCGGACGTCTCGTTTTCCGCGTCCAGGTTTCTGGCTCCGGGGTCCTGGGCCCTGATTCCTGGCTCTTGGTTCCTCCTGGTTCCCGGACCCTGGCTCCTGGCTCAGGTGTGCAGTGCCTGGCGGCGTCCGGGGGCTCCCGTGGGTCCGGTGCGGGAGCCGGTCACTTTTTCGCATGTCCTGAGGGTGGAGGGTAGGGTTGCATCACGCTGTAGACGTTCACGCGGCGGGTCTGGCCCGTGGGGTGGATCCCCGCGTCAGGCTCATGGTGCTCGTCCTGTGGTCCGTGGAGCTGGCCCTGGTCCCCGATCTCGGGGCGGCCCTCCTTGGGCTGGGCGGATCGGCATGCTTTGCCGCGCTCTCCGGGGCGCTCCGGGACGGCTCCTTCTGGACGAGGCTCCTGGGCGTGAACGCCTTTCTTGTGTTCATCTGGCTCCTCATGCCCTTCTCCGTAGGCGGGGAGGCGGTGGCCCGCTTCTGGGGGCTCACGGTCACCCGCGAGGGACTGGAGTTCTCCGGGCTCGTGACGGTCAAGGCCCTGGGCATAACCGCCGGTGCCATGGCCCTCACAAGATCGTCGTCCGTTCTGGAGCTCCTCGCCGCCGCGAGGGCGCTCGGTGCCCCGGAGAAGGCTGTTGCCCTGACGCTCATGACCGCCCGCTACGTCTCCGTGGTCGGCCGCGAATATCAGAGGCTCAGGAACGCCATGAGGGTGAGGGGCTTTTCGGCCAGGATCAGCCTCCATACGCTGAGGAGTTTCGCGAACCTCTCGGGGATGTTGCTCGTGAGGGGAATAGAGCGCGCCGAGAGGGTGCGTTCCGCCATGCTCTGCCGGGGCTGGACCGGGCGTTTCTGGATCCGGACGGCTTTCTCCTGCGGCCTCGGGGATCTGGCCTTCGCCGCCCTGGCCCTAGGACTTTCCGCCGTCACCTCGTTCGCGGCGGTCCGGGCCGGCGGGTGAGCGTGCCGCCAGCCAGTGGGCCCGGGGATTTGCCCGGGGCCGGACGGGGCCGCGAAGCCTCCCCCGGAGCCATTGCCCCGCAGCCGGCTTCCGGAGCCATGGCCGGCGGCCCGGCCGGGGGCGCCAGGTCCGCAGAAGAGCTGCCAGGCGACCGGGTTCCGG
The DNA here is from genome assembly GCA_031263525.1 of Deltaproteobacteria bacterium. Classification (GTDB taxonomy): domain Bacteria; phylum Desulfobacterota; class Desulfarculia; order Adiutricales; family Adiutricaceae; genus JAIRZX01. The sequence continues at coordinate 2,617 of JAISFP010000346.1, forward strand.
ACGCCGCCTCCGGCCATGCCCTGGTCCGGGAGGGCCGGTTCGGGGACGAGAATCCTGGAGGCAGGGTTCCGGACGCCGCCTCCGGCCATGCCCTGGTCGTGGACGGTCGGTTCGGGGAAGAGACACCTGGAGGCCGGGTTCCTGACGCCGCCTCCGGCCATGCCCTGGTCCGGGAGGGCCGGTTCGGGGAAGAGACACCTGGAGGCAGGGTTCCGGACGCCGCACCGGACGGCCCGGGGCCTGCCCGTCGGCAGGCGGGGGGGGCCCCCCTGATAGAGCTCTCCGGCGTGACTTTCTCCTGGAAGGGAAGGCCGCCCGTCCTGGACGGTCTCGATCTCCTTGTCTGCGACGGGGACAAGGTGGCCCTGACGGGCGGGAACGGGGCGGGCAAGACCACGCTCCTCTCCATAGTCATGGGCCTGGTCCGCCCCTCTGCGGGAACTGTGTCCATCCTGGGGATGCCCATGCTCTCTGAGAAGGACTTCCGGAAGTGCCGCCACCGCCTGGGCTTCGTCTTCCAGGACGCGGACGACCAGCTCTTCTGCCCGACCGTGGCCGACGACGTGGCCTTCGGCCCCCTGAACCTGGGCGCCTCTCCCGGTGAGGCCGCCAGGAAGGTGGACGAGGTCCTGGCCACCCTGGGCATGGAGGGATTCCGGGACAGGGTGACCCACGACCTCTCCGGCGGGGAGAAGCGCCTGGTGGCCGTGGGCACGGCCCTTGCCCTCGACCCCAGGATGCTCATCCTGGACGAGCCCACGAACTTCCTGGACCGGAGCGCCCGCGAGAGGCTCCTGGAGATTCTGTTCGAGCTGGACCTCCCCTGCCTGGTCGTGAGCCACGACTTCGATTTTTTGAAAAGGATCTGTACCCGCCACCTGGAGCTCCGGGACGGGAAGATCCGTCCCCTGGACGTTCTGACCTGAGACGCGCCGTCCAGGCCGGTCCCGGCCGGGGCTGGAACTGGCCAGGAATAGGAGTTTTGCCTGGAGCTGGAGCTGAAGCTGGCCAGGAACGGGAGTTGCGCCTGGAACTGGGCATGGAGCTGGAGCTGAAGCTGGCCAGGAACGGGAGTTGCGCCTGGAGCTGGGCATGGAACTGGAGCTGAAGCTGGCCAGGAACAGGAGTTGCGGCTGGAGCTGAAGCTGGCCAGAAACAGGAGTTGCGCCTGCAGCTGAAGCTGGGCCTGGACATGGAACTGGACCCGGGCCACGGAATTCAGAGGCCGGACCAGGGGCCGTCCGCGGGGAACACGGTATCGTAACAGTGACCTGTGCCCTCTGGCCGTGGGCCGGGGTGCCTGGGACGGAACCGGGAAGTTCTGAGATTTGCCCGTGGACGGGGCGTCCGGAGCGGGACCGGATAGTCCAGTAGTCCGTCGGGGGCGAGTCTCCCAGATCGTGCCCTGGTCCTGCCGCCGCCCGGCATGAATGCGCCCCCGATCAGCGGGACATGAGGTTGCCTCGATCTGCTCCTGCAAGTGGGGTGTGGCCAGGTCTGCTAATGAAGGTGGCGGTCGAGGCAGCCATGACCTGCAGAACGCCTCCAGATTTTAATGGGGGCAACGGACTCCGCTGGGCATCGGCGAGTTCGCGCTGGCAGGACTCCAGAGGATTTCAGAGTAGTCCAGGCAAACCAAGAGAATAATCGAGTATTTCAGAATAAATTTGAGGAGATCAGAGGATCTCAGATGATCTCAGAGGCAGATGATGATCCTGGAAGATCTGAGATGTTCTCAGAAATACCAGGAGAATTTCGGAGAAATCGTGAGGATATAGGAGATCGTAAATGATTCATGAGCATTCAGGAGGAACCAGGTAAATTTTAGTGGAGCTGTAACTGTTCAGGTGCCCCTCTATTGAGGACCTTTTCGGAGGAAGAGAGCCCTGATGAGGAACTCTAGAAGCTGAATAGTTAACAATGGATACTTCATGTGGAGGGTAAGTGGTTCTGAAAAGGGCATTTGGGTTGGAAGACCTTCCTGTTCAGCTCCTCTTGGAGGGGGCACCTGAATAGTTACGTG